>JAISXY010000052.1 GCA_031270285.1 Campylobacteraceae bacterium | reverse complement strand
CCGTTTACATCTTTACCTTCACACCCTTTTGCGGTATATTCCATAGCCTTATCAAAGTCAGGCTTATCTTTCAAAGCATACAAAGAACCTGTTAAAGTGCAGGCTTTGGCGTCGTTTTTTTTGTCGCAAAGCTCTTTGTTTTTATCAAAATCAAGTGTAGATTGTGCAAAACATATATTTGTTATTAAGCATATTAAAAACAGTATCCTTTTCATACTAAATCCTTTATTTGTAAAAATTAAAAATACATACTATCAAAAAAAATACAATAATGAGCTTAAATAATTTTTTGTTTTTTAACATCTGTTCGTTTGAGTTTTTCCCATTTTTACAAATTTTACATGAAGCCATAAAGAGAAAAGTATTACTGTCATGCCGATAGAAAGGGTGATATAGTTTTCAACTTTATCTCAAATAGTAATATTTATAATAAGTCCTGCAGGAATTAATGCATTATTCATGAAGCCCAATACTCCCGCATCTACCATCACTGCGCCTTTATTCCATAGAAAATATCCGACTCCTGATGCCGCCAAACCAAGCCAGCATAAAATAAACCACTGTTTTGGAGAAGGGCTGATATATTCAGAATCGCCAAATATGAAAAATGCGAGTGTTGTTATGATAAATGCGCCGAAGTGAAAATAGCCGATAAAATTATATAAGTTCGTACGAAATCGGCAGAATAAACAGTAAATCTCTTGTCGGTTTTGGAAAATTTTTAGAAGCCTTCTCTATAGACTTTATAGCGCTTAAATCAAGCATTGTATATCCTGCGCTTTCGGTAATTTCCAAAAGGGCAATTTTGCCGTTTGTATCTATTTTTATCTTAATTGTTACAATGCCCTGCATGTGCATTTTTTTTGCTTTTGAAGGATAATTTTTCTTTACTTCTTTATCTATCACAGCTCTAATAATTGCCATTATATGATCATCTTCGGACGTAGAAGATGCTGCTGCCTCATCTCCGCTGTTTTGTGCTTGTATCGGTTGTGCGACAGGAATATTTTCAACTTGCTCGCTAATCTCTTCTTCCTGTTCTTCTACAAGCGGCTCTTCTATCGGAATCGGAACAGGCACAGGCTCTTCTTTTATAATTTTATGTTGTTTTGGCTCGGGTAGTTTTGGTTTTTCTTTTTCGGGTTTTTGCTCTTCCTGAGGTTCTTTAGGCTGCTCTATGACAAATGCCGTCAAAGCCATTTTAAGTGGCGCTTTGAATTCTTCGCGCAATGCCATGACCTCTTTTTCATTATTGATAAAATACTTATAGACAGCATAAAAGAAACTGCCATGTATAGCGCATGAGAGTATAAAACCTGTTAGCAGTCCGACAACACTATTTTGCCTTTTCATATTTTGTTACTATCTGTATATTTTCGTGTCCTTTGTTTTTGAGGACATCAATAATGTCTATAAAACGTCCGAAACTGCTGATTTTGTCGCCTAAGATGACAACTTCGTCGGAGTTTCTCAGCAGTATTACTCTGGCCTTGAACTGTTCAAGCGTAACCTCTTTGTCGTTTATGTATAACTTATCGTTTTCGCCTATGATTAATTCAAGCGGCGGCGTCTTGACGTTGTCAATGATTGCCGCACTTGATGCCGAAGGTAAATCAACCTTTATCTTCCCTTGCGCTATAAATGTTGAAACAGTTAAAACGATAGAGAGCAATACAAGCATAACATCTATAAACGGCACTACATTCATGCCGTCCGGTCGTTTAAGACGCATTTTTACTCGCCTTAAATTTGGCTATACCAACATCTACCTGCCTTAAACACATAGTATATACCATCAAAGTCGGTATTGCTACCAAAAGTCCTGCAGCTGTGGCTTTAAGAGCCAAAGAGAGTCCGATAAGGATAGAGTCCGTGTCAAATGTACCCTTACTGATACCCATATCGTAAAAAGTTACCATAACGCCCACAACTGTTCCCAAAAGTCCTATATAAGGTGCATTTGAACCTATAATAGAGAGTGCGGTAAGATTTTTTGTCAAATCATTTTCAAGATCATTTTCATTGGTATAATTGCTCACTTTATATCTTTTATAAAAGATAGCTCTTTCAATGGCAAATGCAAGAGATAAAATGCTCATAAAACCAAGTATGCCGAATATGGCATAATCCATATACTCTTTTATGAATTCCATAAAAAATTTCCTTTTCGTTGCTTGTATGATTTTTAAGACTAAAATTATAATTATAGCATTTTAACTTTTATAATAGCTTATTGAAAATGACTATCATGTTCCGTTATAATGATTTTATGTTTTTCCCCAATATGGAGAACATTACTAAAATTTTAGCTAAAATAAAGTATAATCCCAATCTATTTTCAGGAGTAGATTTTTATGTTTAAAACTGCATGGCAGGCAATAGAAAAAGCCCGAAATATCGTACTTGTTTCACATATTAATCCGGATTGTGATACGCTTGGCTGCTGTTTGGCGCTTTATGATGTTTTAAAAAGAACGGATAAAAATATATATCTGTTTAACGCTACGGAAAATCTGCCGAGAAAACTTCAGTTCATGCCCTATTTTTATGAGATACGAGCTTCTCTGCCTGCAGAATTTGATACTGTTGTTGTGTGTGATTGCGCAAGATTTGACAGAACTGGATTGGATATGGATACGGTAAAAAAAAGATCCGATACGATAATAAATATAGACCATCATCTTACAAATTCTGATTTTGGCGATATAAATTTAGTAATAAGTCCTAACGCAAGCGCTTGCATGGTAGTGTATAATATGCTTAAAAAAAACGGCGTCAAACTTTCCCCGCAGGCTGCCTTATCTCTTTATGCGGGTACGATAGATGATACCGGATTTTTTGCATATGGAACAATAGATGATATAACTTTTTCAGATATGTCCGAACTTGTGAAACTTGGAGCAGATCCTAACTTAATCTCCAAACAGTTAAAACAGAGTGTTCCGCTGGCAAGATTTCGGCTTAAGCAGCATGCCGCAAAAAGCGTTGATTTATTACGAAGCGGTATGGTGGGACTTATCTTTATATGGCAGGAAGATCTGAAGCGTACGGGTGCAAAAAGAGAAGATACGGAAGATATTATAAATCTCATAAGAGATCTTGTAAGTGTTGAAATGGCAGTGATGATTTTGGAAGAGGAAGACGGCAGTTTTAAAGTATCGTTAAGAAGCAAAAATTATCTTGATGTTTCTAAAATTGCGCTCAAATTCGGCGGCGGCGGACATTTTGGTGCTGCCGGTTTTGAAAGTTCCATGATGCATGCAGAAGATATAGTGAAAATAGTACTTAACGAATTTGACAAAGGAATAAAAGAGTATGGCACGCAAAAACAATAATGCTAAAAGAAGACTTTTAATTACGGCGCTTTTTATCATAGGCTTAATGGCGTTTATTTATAATTCAAAACTGTTTGAAAGAGAGCCGCCGCAGGTTTTAATAGATGAGACTGTCTATTGGAACTTAAAAAAGCCTCTTAATATAAAGATAAGCGACCAGAGCGGTATTAAACGCATTTTGATACAGCTTGGAGACGGAGAAAACAATATAACTTTGTTCAATGAAAAGCATAATGCGGAAGAGAAAGAGCTTGAATTTAATATCACTTTTCCAAAAAAAGGTTTTTATAGTAAAAAAAACCAGTATATTATCAGTTATGAGATCGTAGATCACAGTTTTTGGAATTTTTTTATGGGTAATAAAATCGTTAAAGAATCTATCATTATAGCAGACAGACAAGACCCGCTTATACATGTAACGGCAAACTCTTATAAAATTACTAAAGGCGGCGCGGGAATTGTTATCTTTAAAGTGGAAGATGCCAATCCGAATGAAGTATATATACAGACCAATTTTGGCAAAAAATTTAAAGCCGCTCCTTTTGAAAAGGAGGGTTATTATATAGCTCCCGTAGTTTGGCCGAGAGAACAGAAAAATCCTTTGAACGCAGAGATAGTTGCAACAGATCTTGCAGGCAATACGGCGCGTGAAAAGATAAAATATTATATTCAGGACAAAAATTACAAAAGTTCTAAAATTCAACTCACCGTCCCATTTTTGAACGGTTCCATATCCTCTTTGGCACATGATATAGCTGATGATGAGACACAGGATATGAATTCGTTGGAAAAATTTATATTTATCAACGACACGCTAAGAAAAGAGAGCGTCAGCACAATTGAAGAGGTTTCCGATAATATAAACTACCCCAAATATTTTACGCTTGAGCCGTTTTATCCTCTGAAAAGCAGCGCTGTTGTAGCAGGTTACGGTGATTTTAGGATATATGAATATGACAAAAAAAAGGTGAGCGAGTCATATCATTTAGGACTTGATTTGGCGAGTACGGCGGAAGCGGATATAATCTTAAGCAATAGAGGAAGAGTTGTATTTGCGGGCGAGAATGGTATTTACGGCAAAATGATTATCATATATCATGGGCTTGGCATCTACTCTTTGTATGGACACTGCTCTAATCTATTGGTACAAGAAGGCGATGAAGTAACAGCGGGACAAATAATAGCCAAAACAGGAAAAACAGGCTTTGCATTTGGCGATCATCTGCATTTTGGTATCGTTATACAGGGCGTTGAGGTAAGACCTGAAGAGTGGATGGATGAAAAGTGGATGAGAGATAATATATTTGATGTCATAAACAGCGCAAATTATCTAATAGAGAGCGAAAATAACAATAGTAAATGGCAAAATAATTAAAAATATGGTATAAATACAGATTAATTTTATAGAGTTTGAAAAAGAGAGGAATATACTTTGAAACAGACAACCATCCTAAACAGGGTGGAAAGCGTAGGTATCGGGCTTCATAAAGGCGAACCCATACGGATTATATTGGAACCGTTAGAAGCTAACAGCGGTATCGTTTTTTATAGAAGCGATATCGGAGTAACGATACCCGCACTGCCGCAATATGTTGTAAATACGCAGATGGCAACTGTCATAGGCAGTGGAAATGAAAGTGTAATTTCAACGATAGAGCATCTCCTCTCAGCCATTAACTCTTACGGTATAGATAATTTGCGCATTATCACAGATAGTGCGGAAGTGCCTGTCATGGACGGAAGCAGCGCCAGCTTTTGTATGATGTTAGATGAAGCTGGTATAAGAGAGTTAGATGCATATAAGAAAGTTATTATCATTAGGCGGGATATTGAGGTAAGAGAAGGCGATAAATTTTCACGCGTTACCCCGTCAAATAATCCGACATATCATTTTATTATTGATTTTGCACACCCTGTTATAGGCAGACAGGAGTATATATATGAATTTTCTAAAAAGAATTTTTTGGAACATATAGCAAGAGCAAGGACTTTCGGTTTTTTAAAAGACGCACAGGTTCTTCGCAGTATGGGACTTGCTCTTGGCGGTTCTTTGGACAATACGATAATCATGGACGAAAATAAAATACTAAATCCCGAAGGACTTCGTTTTCCGGACGAATTTGTGCGTCATAAAATATTAGATGCCATTGGTGATTTGTGTTTGCTTGGTATGCCGATGCTTGGCAACTACGACTCGTATGCCGGAAGTCATAAATTAAATCATTTGCTTACAAAAGAGATATTGAAAGACCCGCAAAATTATGAAGTTAAAACTTTTGACAGAGTAGTTCAGCATGAAAAGGCATTCGCATAAAACTTAAAATAGACGCTCTTGTACTTGCGCTCTCAACGCCGTTATTAGTGGGAATTTACACTAAAGGCACCCTGATAAAAATATATGAAAGCGCTGAAGCTTCAAGCGAAGCGCTGCCAAAAATATTTGATGAGATTTTACATGTATATGAGTTGAACGGACTTTTTTATGCAAACGGACCAGGCAGTTTCATGTCTATCAAAGTAAGCTATGTTTTTTTAAAAAGCCTCGCTATAGTGTTTAAAATACCTCTTTTTGCATGTGATGGGTTTGCTTTTAATAAAAACGCTCCCATTAAAGCGCTTGGTTCGCAATGGTTTTTTAAAGAGAAGGAAGATATTATGCTAAAGCAGAACCCAAAAAACGAGACAACCCCGTTTGTTCTGCCTTCAATCTTGGACAAAAGTCTGTTTAACAGCGAGAGCGAGCCTCTCTATATATTGCCGGCAGTTTAGGAGAAAATTTGAAAATTACGATAAAAGTTCCAGCAACAAGCGCAAATTTAGGTTCCGGATTTGACGCTTTAGGGCTTGCTTTGCAGCTTTACAATGAAACTGTAATTGAAACTTCAAGCTATTTTTCCATATCTGTAAAAGGCGAGGGCAGCAACAAGCCTCATGTAAAGGCGAATAATATATTTGTAAATATTTTTTATGATGTATATAAAGATCTTACAGGGAAAAGAGATAATTTCAGATTCTCTTTTTTTAACTCCATACCATTTTCAAGAGGACTTGGCAGCTCTTCCGCAGTCATAGTAGGAGCTATAGCGTCAGCCTATAAAATGGCAAATTTTAAAATAGACAAAGAGCAGATTTTAAATCAAGCTCTTATTTATGAGGCACATCCTGATAATATCACGCCCGCAGTTCATGGAGGTTTTATATCAGCGGTTGTTCATGAAAACAGAGTCGTTAAGATAAAAAAAGAGATCCCAAACAATATAAAAGCTGTAGTTGTGATACCGAATATTACTATGTCAACGGCACATTCCAGAGCCGTATTGCCAAAACAGTATAAAACAAAAGACGCAGTTTTTAATCTCTCTCATGCAGCGCTTTTAAGTTCGGCGTTTATGAGTGAAAGTTGGGATATACTTAAAATCGCCTCTCAAGATGTCATGCATGAAGATATTCGTATGAAAAATTTAAGCGAACTTTTTGAAGTAAGACGCATAGCTTACAAAGAAGGAGCGCTTATGAGTACACTTTCGGGCAGCGGCTCAAGCTTTTTAAATTTAGTATATGAAAAATATGCAAACAGACTGTCAAATGCGCTCAAATCCTCATTTCAAGAGTTCAAAGTAGTTGAACTTAACATAGATAATGACGGATTTACTATATTAGAGAGTTAAAAAAAAGAAATTTTGGTATAATATGAGCGAAAAAATTAGCCCCATTCGTATGTGTATAGTATGCAAGAGTCGTTTAGATCAAAAATCTCTCTGCCGACTGCAGATTAAAGAGGGCGTTTTAAAACCGTTTTGCAAAAACGGAAGAAGTTTTTATATCTGTAAAGTATGCATAGATGGAAATCAGCAGAAACTTATAAGAACACTCAATAGCAAATACAGCCTAAACATACCGTATGTATCAGCATATGGTGAAATTTTGAAGGAGATATTATTAGATGGTTGAAAAGGTAAAAATTGCAGAGATAGCCAAAGAAGTAGGCGCAACAAACAAAACTATTATAGAAAAAGCGTTAGAGCTTGGACTTGATGCAAAAGCGCCTGCAAGCGCAATAACCGTAGAAGAGGCAGACAGACTCGTAAATTATATACTTTCAGGCGTTGACAATGCACCGCTTAAAAAAGAGCCTCAGCCTCAACCTAAAAAAGCAGAAAGCAAACCAAAAATGGAACCTAAAGTTCAGACAAGTCAAAAATCTTTGCAAAAAGTGGAACAGTCGCCAAAACATGAACAGGTTTCACAGCCAAAACCAAAAGAATATCCGAAATCAACCGTTCATGTAAAAGAGATTAAAACAGTTGTCAAGCCTGTTATAGAAACGGAACAGATACCAACTCCAAATGTACAAACCGTAGCGTCGGAATCGCTTGCGGAAGTTACTCTTAAACAGCGCAGAGGATTGGTATTTGTAAAGAAAAAAAGAGCGGAAGAGCCTGCGCCGTCGGAAACTAACGATGTTAAAAAAAGCGTAAAACCAACACCGTCGTTAGAAGCCATGTTTGCCAATATGAACTCAAGCATGCAGCAACTGTCGGAAATGCGTAAAAAAAATAAAAAAATCAAAAAAAATATTGCAACCAAAAAAGATGAAGGCGCTAAAATAGACCTGTTATTGGATAGAGATTTGGGAGAAAGCAGTTATGATATAGAAGACGATATGGTAATACTTCCCGATCTTACGATTAATTTGGAAACAAAAAAATTTGAAGAAGAGAGACGTAAAGCCCCGAATCCCACACAGGTTAAAACGGTAAAATATAATCCGTTTTTGGAGCAGGGTATTCAGCGGAAATCTTTCAAAAAACATAGAAAAAGAGTTGAAGAGAAAAATGAAGAGAGCGTAAAAACGATAGAAATTCCTGAAGATGTAAGAGTTTATGAATTTGCCGATACGATCAATAAGCAGCCGGCAGAGATTATAAAAGTGCTTTTTACTCTTGGCGTCATGGTAACGAAAAACGATTTTTTAGATAAAGACGCTATTGAGATTTTAGCCGAAGAGTTTGGCATAGAGGTAAATGTTGTAAATAAGCAGGAAGAGTTTGATTATGTGAAAGCGTATGATGAGGAAGCAAGTAAAAATTTGGAAGAGAGAGCACCTGTTATTACGATAATGGGGCATGTTGATCATGGAAAAACTTCGCTTCTTGATTATATCAGAGAATCTCATGTGGCAAGCGGAGAAGCCGGCGGTATCACGCAGCATGTAGGCGCTTATGCGGTAGAACAGCATGGTAAAAAGATTACATTTATAGACACTCCAGGTCATGAAGCGTTTACGGAGATGAGAGCCAGAGGAGCGCAGGTAACGGATATCGTTATTATCGTTGTAGCGGCAGATGATGGTGTCAAACCTCAAACAATTGAAGCTATTTCGCATGCAAGAGCCGCAAAAGTCCCTATGATTATAGCCGTAAACAAGATAGACAAACCGTCAGCCAATCCCGATCAGGTAAAAAGCCAGTTGGCAGATATGAATATATTGCCTGTTGATTGGGGCGGAGAGTACGAGTTTGTAAATGTATCGGCAAAAACAGGAGAAGGCATAGAGCATCTGTTGGATGTTATACTGCTTCAATCCGAACTTATGGAGCTTAAAGCAGATGCTTCAAGAGATGCAAAAGCTACTGTTATAGAGAGTTCTATGGAAAAGGGCAGAGGTCCTGTTGCTACTATCATAGTTAGAAACGGCACTTTAAGAGTTGGAAATACGGTTGTTGCAGGCGTTGCGTACGGCAAAGTGAGGGCTTTATTAAATGCCGCAGGACAAAATATAGAAGCTATCCATCCCGGAGAGCCGGGAGTTATTGTAGGTCTGAGTGAAGTGCCTCTTGCAGGAGAAACGGTAGTAAAAGTAGAAAATGATAAAATTGCAAGAGAATATGCCAATAAAAAAGCCGAATATCTGCGCCAAAAAGAGTTGTCTAAATCTACCAAAGTTACGATAGACGAACTTGGAGCAATGATAGCGGAAGGCGAACTTAAAGTATTGCCTGTTATAGTTAAAGCCGATGTGGGCGGCAGTCTTGAGGCTATAAAAGGAAGTTTGGAAAAACTGCGTAACGAAGAGACCAAAATAAATATTATCCACAGCGGTATAGGCGGTATTAGCGAGAGCGATATATCGCTTGCAAATGCGAGTCAAAACTGTATTATTTTAGGTTTCAATGTAAGACCGACAGGCGCAGTTAAAGAAAAAGCCAAAACGCTTAGCGTTGAGATAAAAACTTATAATATTATTTATAACTTGATAGATGATGTAAAAGGGTTATTGAGCGGACTTATGTCGCCTATTATACATGAAGAGAATCTTGGACAGGCGCATATAAGAGAAGTTTTTGTTGTACCGAAAATCGGAGCAATAGCAGGCTGTATGGTAACGGAAGGCGTTATCAACCGCGGTGCAAAAGTGAGAGTTATACGAGACGGTATCGTTATATATGAAGGCGTAATTTCATCGCTGAAACGTTTTAAGGATGATGCAAAAGAGGTTGCAAAAGGCTTTGAATGCGGTATTGGTATAGAAAATTTTAACGATATAAAAGTCGGCGATTTTATAGAAAGTTTCAAATATGTTGAAGAGCAGGCTGCTTTATGACGCAGAGTGAAATTAAGCGAAAAAGAGCAGAAAGTATTTTAAAAGAGCTTATTCCAGAAGCTCTTTCTACGCTTGAAGACGAGCAGTTGAAAGGATTGTTTGTAACTGACGCAGTGTGTCATAAAGGGCGTTACGATGCGGATATTTATCTTGATAAAACAGCTTTAACGGATACGGAAATATCGCAGATTTATTCAAAACTCAAAAAAGTAAAGAGTTATATACAAAACTATTGCGCTAATGAAGAGGGGTGGTTTAGAGCGCCAAATCTTACATTTCATTTTGATAATTTATTAGAAGAGCAAAATCGCATAGACAAGCTTTTTAAAAAGATAGAAAAAGAGTTAAAAGATGCATGAGAGCATAGAAAAAATTATATCAAATTGCGGAGCCGAGCTGTATGATATTGAGAGCGTTACGGAAAACGGACATAAAATTTTTCGCATATATATCACTTGCAAAAACGGCGTAACACTTGAAAAGTGCGAAGAGATAAGTAAAATCATCTCTCCTATTTTTGATTTAAATCCTCCCGTGCAGGGGCAATATTTTTTTGAGATAAGTTCTCCGGGCATTGAAAGAATATTAAAACTTCCAAGACATTTCAAATCTTCCGTTGGAGAGCGGATTAAGATAAAACTAAACAGCGGCGAGAAATTGCAGGGTATTATTAAAACTGCAAATGATGAAACTGTTGAAATGGAAGATGGCAGAGCAATATGTTATTCAGATATCAATAAGGCAAAAACTTTTTTTGAATGGTAACAGACGATAAGTTTTATCTTTCACTGGCTGTTAATGAGGCTTGGAAATATCAGGGTTTAACATACCCAAATCCTGCTGTTGGCTGCGTTATAACAGATAAAAACGGCGCTATTTTGGCGGTCGCAGCGCACAAACAGGCAGGATTGCCTCATGCTGAACTTGAAGCTGCAAAAGAAGCGCTTTCAAAACTAAATCCGCTTTTAAAATTTCCGAAAGAGACGGATAATCTCCATGCATTTATCAGTAAAAATCACAATAACTTACTGAAAAATTCAACCTTTTACGTAACGCTTGAGCCATGCGCTCATTATGGTTTAACACCGCCATGTACCGCTTTGATTATAGCGCTTGGCGCAAAAAAAGTTTGCATCGGTTCTTTGGAGAGAAACGAAAAAGCAAAAGGCGGCGTACAGATTTTAAAAAAAGCGGGTATAGAGATAGAACATAGCATATTAAAAGAGGAGTGTGATGAACTTTTAAAACCGTTTTTGTTATGGCAGAATGGGAGTTTCTCATTTTTTAAAATAGCCTTAAGACTTGATGGTACATACGATAATGGCACAATCACCTCCGATGAAGCAAGAATTTTTGTACATAAATTAAGAAGCAAATGTGATCTAATCGTCATAGGCGGTTCAACACTGCGCTCCGACAATCCTCTGCTTGATGCAAGATTGATTAATGGCAGAGCGCCGGATGCGCTTATTTGCACCACAAAAAATGTAGAAAAAAATGCCAATGTTTTTCAAGTAAAAAATAGAAAAGTATTAGTCCAAAACAGTCTTGAATATCCTAAAAAATATAAGAATATCATGATAGAGGGCGGCAGTAATTTTTTGCGTCTCATGAGCGAAAAAACAGACTATTTTTTGATTTTTAGAAGCGCCGATTTTTCCGAAAAAGGAGATAAAAAAATCAAAATGGATTTAAAATTAAAATTGCTTTATCAAAGTTCTATTGGCGCTGATTCATTTGGATGGTATTGCAAAAACAGTTCTTAAGGTTAAAAGATTCACTGATATAAATATTTAAGCTTTTATCTGTTATTCTATATAAATAATTCCGTTTGGAATTTAACTAAACGGTTGCAAAAAAGGTCTTTTTCAATGAAAAGTATTTTTTTAAAAATAGTTTTTACCTGTACCGTTATAGCGATGCCATGTAGTTCTTTTGCCCAAGAAGCCGAAGATGATACAGGCAGGCAGATATTTAGTAAAAAATGTTCGGGATGTCATGGCAAAGATGGTAACACGGCAGCTTTTGGTATCAGCAGAAAACTTGTTGAAATATCCGCATCCGAAATGGGCGAAAGATTATCACTGTTTTCTACCGATAAAAATCTCCAAAATGCAGGCGGCGTAAGCGGCGTTATGAGTAAACAGGTTGCAATGTTAAACAAGCAGGAATTTGAAAGCGTTCTATTGTATATAAAACAGAACTTTGCCACAGACAAACAGTAATTATAATATCATCATCGTTCAAATACTCAATAAAGGTTTTTAGTTGGAAATTTATAAAAAACAAGAAAAAATTATACAAATGTTTAATGATATTGCTCCTACATATGACAGGGCAAATCGTATTTTGAGTATGGGAATAGATATTTCGTGGCGTAAAAAAGCATGCGATAAAACTTATAGCATGATGTTTTCAAAAAAGATTGATTTGATAGTAGATGTGGCTTGCGGAACAGGCGATATGATGGGCTTTTGGCAAAAAAGAGCGGATAAAAAAAAGATTAATCTTAAAAGAGCGCTCGGTATTGATCCGTCGTCGGAAATGTTAAATGTTGCAAAAAAAAAGTTTCCGAATTTTGATTTTGCAAAAGCTGAAGCGGTTAATTTGCCGTTGCCGAATGCATGTGCGGATATATTAAGTATAAGTTACGGCATACGAAATGTGATAGAACGGCAAAAAGCTTTTAAAGAGTTTGCCAGAGTCGTAAAAGACGGCGGTTTTGTTGTCATATTGGAGTTTACAAAAGATAACAGGAGAGGTTTTTTGTACTCTTTAAAGCAGTTTTATTTACATAAAATACTCCCGTTTTTGGGCGCTTTTATATCAAAAAATTATGAAGCTTATAAATATTTGCCGAATTCCATAGAGAATTTTTTAACCGTGCCAATATTACAGGACGAGTTAAAAGAGGCAGGTTTTGAAGTAGAATATGTTAAAAACTTCTCTTTCAATATCTCCACCCTTTTAATAGCTAAAAAATGCTTGTAAGCGTAGCAGAATTAAACCGACAAATAGAAGCTCTTTTAGAGAGCACCTTTTTACATGTAAGAGTTGAGGGCGAAATATCGCGCCCGACATATCATGCATCGGGACATATCTATTTTACGCTTAAAGACAGTGAAAGCGCAATATCATGCGTGATATTTAAAGGTAACGCCAAAGGTCTCAAATTTGAATTGGAAGACGGGTTGAAAGTTCTTGTAGATGGAAGCATCACAGCATATGTGCCGCGCGGAAGTTATCAAATAAACTGTATTCATATAGAGCCTTCAGGTATTGGAGCGCTCACTAAAGCATACGAACAGTTAAAAGCCAGACTTGAAAAAAAGGGTTATTTCAACAATAAAAAACCGCTTCCGCATTTCCCTTCCGTTATAGCGGTTGTAACTTCCGCTTCGGGAGCGGCATGGCAGGATATATTAAAAGTTGCCGATAAAAGATGGCCTTTGACAAAATTTATTTTAGTTCCGTCTTTGGTACAGGGCGAAGGTGCGGCAGCTTCTATAGCCAAAGCCGTAAAAAAAGCCGATCAACTTGGTTGCGATGTCTTGATAGTAGGGCGCGGCGGCGGGAGCATAGAAGATTTATGGGCGTTTAATGAAGAGATTGTAGCAGATGCGATATATCATGCGAAAACGCCTATAGTATCGGCTGTAGGACATGAGATAGACTATACAATAAGCGATTTTGTCGCTGACATGAGAGCGCCTACGCCTTCAGCCGCAGTAGAATTGATACTTCCCGAACAAAATGAGTTACGGCAGACTATGGATTATATAATGTTGCAATTTATAGAAACGATAAAAAAGCTTTTGACACAAAAAGAGCAAATCTTAATACATTTACGCGAACTGTACAAAAAAAACTCATTTGAAAACAGGATAAGGTTTCAACTGTTAGAAACTAAAGCATTAAAAAGCTCCTTAAACAGTGCATTTTACAATATATTTATACTCAAAGAGCAGAATATAAAAGAGTTTTTACTGCGCTTTGAACATAAAACGGCGCAAGTTTTAAATTTGAAGGAGAATGTTTTAAAAAGTTTTCAAAATATGTATATTTTAAACGAACCTACAAAAGAGAGCAAAGAAGGTTTTGCGCAAATAGTTAAAAATGCCAGAAAAACAGCTCTTGAAGAGATAAAAGAGGGCGATGAATTTGAACTTCAGACGCCAAAAACCAAACTTACCGCAAAAGCCCTTAAAAAGCAGCATTACAACTTATAAAGTTTATCTTAAAACAGTAATATCAGCGATATTATTTAAGATAAAATAGAGCCGTTACTCATATAAAATATCCCTCAAAAAGTAAAAATTTATTAAAAAAGTTTTTTAAAAGTTTTTTCTTATATAAAAATAAAAATATAATTTAAAATTGTAAGTATAAGTTTAAAAAATGAAAAAAGGAGTAAAATCAAATAAGGTTATTTAAAAACAGTGAAAGGAGGAGAAGAGTGAAAAAAGATAAAATAGTCTTGATAAGCGCTGTATTCGCATTTATTGCCGCATCGGCTATATTTATTTATGTGCTGAATATTTCGAAAGTCTTTTCATATTTTACGAGCGATTCCAAAGCCTGTATTAACTGTCATGTCATGAATACACAGTATGCGACATGGCAGCACAGCTCTCATGCGTCCGTTGCTTCCTGTACGGATTGTCATGTGCCTCAAGATGGATTTGTTGGTAAATATATAGCTAAAGCGAGAGACGGCTTTAATCATGCCGCTGCTTTCACTTTCAATACTTACGATAATGCGATAAAAATCAGCGATAACGGAGCAAAACGCGTACAGGATAACTGTATTTTGTGTCATTCAAATCTTGCTTCCGTTATAGTGGCAAACAGCGACATAAATCATCGTTATGACGATGAGAGCGTAAAAACCGGAAGACGCTGTTTTGAGTGTCATAAAGAGGTGCCTCACGGCAAGGTAAGAGGTCTTAGTACAACGCCTTATAATCTTGGCGTGCAGTATGTGAAATGAGGAGATTAAAATGAGAAAGTATGCTCTATTGTTAGCCTGTTCAGTGGCGGCAATTGTTATTTTGGGATTTTTGGCAAACAGTATCAACGCAAAAGAGAATGAGAGAAAGGATATTTTGAAAACGGGAGCGGAGATCGTCAATCCTGTATTCAGTTCCGAATGGCAAAGATACTATCCGAGAGAGTATGACTCATGGAAAAAGACAAAAGAGAACCGCAGGCTTGAAGATATGGTCAAAAAGTGGCCTGAACTTGCGATAGTTTGGGCAGGGTATCCGTTTTCAAAAGATTATAATGCGCCGCGCGGGCATTATTATGCCGTACAAGATAATGTAAATACTCTTAGAGTCGCCGCTCCGGGCGTACCTAATGCATCTGTGCAAAGTCCGCTTCCTACAGCCTGTTGGACATGTAAATCGCCCGATGTGGTGAGGCTCATGGAGACAAAAGGCGATTTGGAATACTATACTGGCAAATGGGATAAATGGGGCAATGAAATAGTAAATACGATAGGCTGTTACGACTGTCATAAGAGCGATACTGCCGAGTTAAAAGTCGGCAGAAAGTATCTTGACGGCGGCTTGGAAGCGGCGGGATTGGAAACATTTGAACGCTCAACTCACCAAACAAAGAGAGATTTGGTATGTGCGCAGTGCCACTCCGAGTATTACTTTAGAGGCACAAATTACGAAGATGACGCAAAAGTGCAAAAAACGGCAATGGTCGTAACGCTTCCATGGAAAGAGGGATTGAAAGCGGACGATATGATGAAGTATTATGATGACGGTACGAATTTTCCGGACGGCAAGCCTTTTAAAGATTTTGTCAATTCAATCTCAAAAACTCCGATCGTCAAGGCGCAGCACCCTGATTATGAACTCCATGTTACGGGCATTCATGGACAAAAAGGCGTCTCATGCGCTGATTGCCATATGCCTTATACACAGGAGGGTTCGGTTAAGTTTTCAGATCATAGAGTTCAAAATCCGATCAGAACAATGGATAGAAGTTGCATGACTTGCCATAGAGAGAGCGAAGCAAAATTAAAATCCATTGTAAAAGAGAAATATGACAGAAAAGAGGTTTTGTTTGCGATTGCTGTGGACAATCTTGCCAAAGCGCATTTAGAGGCAGGCAAAGCTTGGGAAGTTGGAGCCAGTGAAGATGAGATGAAAGATGTACTCTCTCTCATAAGACATGGACAGTGGAGATGGGATTTTGCTGTAGCAAGTCATGGCGGCTTTTTTCACGCACCCGATGAGACGCTTTATACGCTGGCAAAAGCAAATGATTATGCGCAGCAGGCGCGCGTAGCTCTTGTGGCGGTACTGGCTAAACATGGCGTATCAAACTATGTCGCACCTGATTTCTCCACGAAAGAGAATGCTCAAAAACTGGCAGGTTTGAATATGGAAAAACTCATCGCCGACAAGCTGGAGTTTAAAAAGAGGATTGAACAGGAGTGGCTTAAACAGGCTAAATCAAACGGACGATTGGATGAAAAACTGAGAGATTACGAAGATAATGTCTCATCATATTTCGGAAATTAACCGATTATCGGCTGAACTCAAAAATCCTCTTTGGGTTTAGCCGTTTTTTATTGCATAAGCGCATTTTTTATTTGCAAAGGCAGTTCGTTTTCCAACTTACAATATAACAACAGGCATTTTTATCTACATTCCTTTTAAGTTTTCATAAATTATAAGAGAAATAGTTGCGGCGTTACTTTTTATTTACAACTATTTTTGTAAAATCTTTTTTATAATTCAAAGATGGAGCAGATTTTGCTTACTTTCAGTATCGTAGCGTCTATTGTAATGTTTATCCTCAATCTGTTCAGCTTCATATGTTTTTTTTACAGAATAGAATTTTTTAAAAAATGGCGCTGGGTTATTGCGGTTTTGCTGCTGCTCATGACGGCGCTTGAGGTATATTATCTCACATCATTCAGGCGCAGCGGAGAAGATCTGTTTGTGTTGCAATTCAGTGCCGCATTGGTCGGCATCTCTTTTATACTTTTTTTCTTTTCGCTGCTATATTTTATTTTGCGGGTGCCGCTGTTTATTATACCATTCAGCAAAGAACGAAGACAGGCTTTAAAATTTATACTTGATATTACAATACTCATAGCTGCCATCTCATGGATACTCAAAGGCCTTGCGGGCGGCTTTGGAAAACCCATAACACGCAAAGTAGCCGTCAAAATAGACGGATTAATTTCACCTGTCAGTATCACACAGATAACAGATGCGCATATAGGAAAAGTTTTGGGCAGAGAATTTATGCAGGAAGTGGTAAACGGCGCAAATAAATTGGACGCAGATGTGGTCGTTATCACAGGCGATTTGGTAGATATACCGCCAAAGTATGCCAAAGAAAAGCTTGAGCCTTTAAAGAAATTAAAAAGCAGATACGGTGTATATTATGTGCTTGGCAACCATGAGTACTTTGATAATGTCGCAGGCATTGTAAAATTGATAAAAAGCTTTGGCATAAGGGTATTGGACAATGAAAATGTTATTATTGACGGACGCATAAATTTGGCGGGTATTAATGATATCAGAGGCGATAGGCACGGTATATTTAAACCTGATATTAAAAAAGCTTTGAGCGGACGGGATACAAAGCTTCCTACGCTGCTTTTATCGCATCAGCCAAAAGCCGTAGAGAGAATAACAGACAAGGATAATGTAGATCTTATAATAAGCGGACATACGCATGGCGGACAGATATTTCCGTTCGGACTTTTAGTGCTTTTAGACCAGCCTTATCTGTACGGACTTTATCAGCACAGTCCGAAAACGCAGGTTTTTGTAAGTTCGGGAGTCGGCTATTGGGGACCGCCTTTGAGGATATTGGCTCCTTCGGAAATTGTAAAATTAGAATTAAGAGGATAAATTTATGACAAATGTTATTTCAAGAATTTTCGGCATACTTTCACGAGTTCGTTTCCCAAAAAAGATACAGACTTTTATTAACAAAGCGTATATTAAAAAATTTAACATCAACATGAATGAATTCAAAGAAGCGGCATATTATGATAGTTTGAACAGACTTTTCACAAGAGATTTGGTTAAAAAAAGAGAATTTGTGAAGAGTGAAAACCTGCTTATCTCTCCATGTGATGCATTTATAACAGAGATTGGAGCGATAACAAAAGGCGGATTAAATGCTTTGCAGATAAAAGGTTTTTCGTATTCTGTTGATTCGCTTTTGGGTGATTATACGCTGCGCAAAGATAAAAACAGGCTTAAAGATGGACTTTTTATTAATTTTTATCTTTCTCCTTCAGATTACCATCACTATCATGCGCCGTGCGATATGAGAGTTTTAAAAGCTACGCATATACCCGGAGCGCTTTATCCTGTAAATTTAAAATGGCTCCATAAAAAAGCAGAACTTTTTAACGGCAACGAAAGAGTCGTTTTAGAGTGTGAAACAGTTGAAAAATTGCACTTTTGGCTTGTATTTGTAGGCGCTTTAAATGTAGGCAAAATCCGTTTTTTATTTGATGAAAATATTGCGACAAATGCCAAAAAACAACAGCAGAGTTATTTTTTATATAAAGATTTAAATCTTTATCAAGGCGAAGAGATGGGCTTTTTTGAGATGGGTTCTACCATCGTATTTTTAGGTGAAAAAGGAGCGTTTAAAGAACTTGTAAAACAGGAAGAAAAGGTAAAATTTACGCAGGAGATTATCGCCGCTATTAAAAAGTAACCGCCATAAAGTGCGAAATGTGCTATTATTTTTTTATGAATCTATTTTTTTGCTGTCATGATATCAAGTCAAATATTTGCACTTAAGCGAAAACAGTATCGCTGTAATATATAAAATTTTCCACATTTTTTATGCAAATTTTTATGTTGTTTTAAGTTTTTTTCTTATACTATATCCGCTAAAATAATGATAATAATTATCACTACTATAATAAGGAGTAAATAATGAGAGAGAGAGTAGTTTGCAGTGTCATCGCTGCTTTGTTTTGTTTTGTTTCGTTGTCTTATGCCGAAGAGGCAAACGAACCGGTAAAATTAGACGAGATAAAAGTCGTAAGCGCCGCAGGACATGAGCAAAAAATTACAGAAGCGCCTGCAAGTATTTCCGTCATAACAGCCGAAGACCTTGCAAAAAAGCAGTATATCACGCTGCTTGATGCAGTTAGGGATATAGAGGGCGTGGATATCGGAGAGACAAGAGATAAAGGCGGCGAGGGGACTATCAGTATAAGAGGTATGGGGTCTGATTATACGCTGTTGCTGATAAACGGAAGACGCCAAAATAATGTGGGCGATTTGTATCAAAACAATGTTTATGTCGGCGCTCACTATAACCATTTGCCGCCGATTACCGCTGTGGAGAGGATAGAGGTCATACGTGGACCAATGTCCACACTGTACGGTTCTGATGCGATAGGCGGTGTGATAAATATCATCACAAAAAAGATTACTCCCGAATGGAGCGGTTCTGTGAGCAGCTCTTTGACGCTGGAGGGAAATTCTGATTTTGGCGATGATCGGACGGCGGATTTTAACATCATGGGTCCTATCATTAAAGATAAATTAGGTCTTGCTCTCAGAGGAAGTATCTACAAAAGAGAGGCTTCAAATCCGAAATATGAACCGGCAATTGACCCGAACGGTACTGTACATGAGAGAACATTGGGATTTGGCGCTGGCGGTCGTACGGTTGCGAATACAAACTGGGAGATAGGAACAAGCCTTACATTTTCACCTGTTGAAGATCATGAATTTGCGTTTGATTATGATCTTTCCAAACAAAAGTATGATAACAGCGAATCACAGGTGGGAACACTGGACTCCATAGCGTCTATCTGGCGCGCTTCAGGCGGAAAAGTCGCTCCAAGAGTTGGTTATGCTGCCGACCAGCGATTAGAAAGAGAGCAGTATGGACTTAGCCACAATGGTAAATGGGGAGTTGTAACGACCGATACGGGTATTTCTCAAATCACGACAAATAACTACGGTCGCTCGCTGCCATTTTCAGCAGAAGAGAGATTGAGACTTCAAGATTTATGGGATGCATCAGGCGGAAATATGGCAAGTTTAAATTCTACCCAAATGGCTGAACTTGAAGCATTTTTACCGCGTCCGACAAGAACGCTTGAATCAAGTCAGTTTATATTTGACCATTCAAGTAAGATTGCGCTGGAGTCAAATTACATAATAGTTGGCGGTCAGTTTATAGACGCTTCGTTAAAAGATGGAATTTATGCATTGGACAAAAACGGCTCTTACACTGAAGGCGACAAATTTTCATTTAAACAGTTTGCGCTTTTTGCCGAAGATACCTTTTTCTTAACGGATACACTCTCTTTTACGGGCGGTGCAAGATATGATCATCACGATAATTTCGGCTCTCATGTAAGTCCAAGACTCTATTTTAATTATGAGCCTTTTGAAAGTTGGGCGTTTAAAGGCGGCGTATCAACAGGATATAAAACTCCAAAAGCTACGGATTTGCAGTATGGCATCACAGGATTTGGCGGACAGGGAACTTCTCCATGGATAGGAAATCCGGACTTAAAACCTGAAAAAAGCGTAAACAGCGAAGTTGCGGTGTATTACAATCATGCTAAAGGACATAATTTTAATTTTACATTTTTTATAAATAAGTTTAAAGATAAGATTGTAAGCAGCGATACGCTGAAGATTTGTACCTCAACCATTACGACGGATTGCGTTGATATCGGTGAGATTTGGGCTGATGCTTTGGGAAGCAACAATGGACTTTCAAGAAAGCAGAATATCTCCGAAGCGGAAGTAAAAGGCTTTGAGATAGCCGGAAAATTTGTTTTCATTCCCCAACTCTCTTTAAGAGTTAACTATACATATATTGACTCGGAACAGACAAGCGGAAGCGAAAAGGGCAGACCTCTTACATCAAGCGCAAAGCATAAAGGAAATGTTATGCTTGACTGGGCGGTAACAGAGGCTCTTAGCACAAATCTGGCTCTTGAAATGGAAGATAAAAGGTATCGCGGGGTTGTAAACAATAAACTTGCATATTACAAAGGATATGAAGTTTTAAATCTCGGAGCTTCGTATAAGGCAAATGATAATATAGTATTTCATGCAAGGATAAACAATTTGCTTGACAAGGATTTCACATCTTATAAGACGGTTTTCACTCCCGATGGTTTCGGCGGCTATACCGCAACCTTTACAGATGACTATAACTTAAAGGCAAAATCAAGAAACTTTTGGCTTGGTGTTACGGGTTATTTTTAATAAATTTGGGATATGTTTCTGGCATATCCCTCCTTTTGTCGTTTTTATGTCCTGTTATGTCATTCTCACGTAAACGGAGATGATAGAAAAAGGCAAGGTACGGAATCAATCAATACTTACAGGCAAATGCAGTAAAGATGAGAGTGCATGTATGCTCTCCAAATCTTTTGCCGTAAATTTGCCATCTGACTTTAATAGATAAAGAGTCATTTCAATTATTTTCCTGCGCAAAAGCGGTTTGCATTTTTGCATCTTTATATAAGCGCTTTCTAAAAGCGGCAAAGAGATATTTTCAAATAACATATAGCTCAATTTCGGCTCGTCCGCGATATGCGTCATGTTACTAAATACCTCAAGAGCTTTTTCATTATCATTAAATTGAGAGTAAGCTATAACAGATAGAAAGGCAGAGACTTCAAAATTTATACTAAATAGATTTGAGTATATCTCATGAGGAATTTTTTGCAAGCCGAATGTTATGTCTAAAGGATACAGCACAATATATTTTAAGTTGATTTCAAAGTACGAAAGCGCTTTGTCAGCCTCTATAAGACGGTTTACAACAGTTCTGAATTTCAAATACTGCTCTTTTGTAAGAGTTTTTAGAGTCGGCATGTTGATTTGAATAACATTTAAAATCAAATCCTTTTGAAGTTTTGGTATCTCATCTTCTATCTCTTTAAAGTTTATATTTTCTGTTTCTAAAAATTCCGTTTTAATAATATCCCGCTGTATTTTGCGGACAGTTTCATTTTTATCCAGCAGAAGCGCAAATATTATTAACTGCGATTTTATCGTATCTGTTGTAGCGTTATAAATTGTCTGCGGAATTTCGGCTATTTTATTTTTGGCTCTTTGCAGATTTTTAACATTTAGGCTTCCCGCATTATCTATTTCATTTAAAATTGCTGCGACTGTTACCGCTTTTAGCGACTCTTTTTTGTCGCTAATTTTTTTGGGCTTTATCTCTGTTTTTAGAGGTTTTGGAAAGATAAATTTACCGTTCCAAAGCGGCTCAAGCGCCAAAATTCTTTTCTCAAGCGGCGGATGAGTGTTGAATGAGAAGAAATTTTTAACCCCGCTTGAAAAATAGAGATGACTGAATTCATCTGCTTTTGCAGAATTGATAACAGAACCTGCACCGCCGATTTTTTTAAGAGCGCCTGCCAGCCCTTTCGGATATCTGGTAAATTGCGTAGCGGAAGCGTCGGCAAGATACTCTCTTTGTCTGTTTATAGCAGCTTTTATAAGAGAACCAAAAAACAGTCCTATATATCCCGCAACATATAACGTAATCCCTATCAAAATAGCTCCGCCGCCGTTTTTTCTGCTATGTCGAGCAGATCTTACTATAAATTCGCCGACAAGACTTATACATAAAATACCGTGCAAGATACCGATTGAGCGGATATTGAGTTTCATATCGCCGTTAAAAATATGGCTAAACTCATGCGCTATAACTCCTTGAAGCTCTTCCCTTGTTAATAATTCTACCGCACCTTTCGTTACCCCGATAATAGCGTCGTCGTAAGTCGTACCTGCGGCAAAAGCATTTATCGTATTGTCTTTATCCATCAGATAAACCGGCGGCGAGGGAATGCCTGAAGCGATAGACATTTCATCTACGATATTTAAAAGCATCAATTCATTGGCATTAGTTGCGCGTTTTGTTAAGAGTTTGCCATTAAGCGATTTAGCTATAAATACGCCGCTGTTATCTGAGAGTTGAGATATTTTATACAAAGAACCAGCAATAATTACCGCAAATGTTCCAAAAAAAGTATATAAAAGCAGTTCGGGCGACATATTTTGATAAATAGAAACAGGAGACAAAATCAGCTTGTCTCCACGGCTATTGATAAACAATACTCCTATCGTATAAGATATCCCAAAGCAAACTCCAAATATGCTAATTAAAAAGAGCAAAATTAAAAGCTCTATTTTTCTCTTTGCCTTTTTTTGCCGTTCAAAAAAGTTCATCTCCTAAAATGCAACCTTTGGAGCGTTTTGTATTGCGCTATGGTCGTCAAACTCCAGCAGTGCGGCATCATTTTCATGTCCAAACATCGGAGCAAAAATATTTTGCGGAAATGATTGACGATAAGTGTTGTAAGACATAGCAGTATCATTATATGCCTGCCTTGCAAAAGCGACTCTATTTTCCGTAGTCGCTATCTCCTCATGCAATTTGATCATATTCTCATTTGCTTTTAATTCCGGATAAGCTTCAACGATTACATTGAGTTTACCAAGTGCACCCACAAGATTTTGTTCGGCACTGCCTAAAGCTTCAATATTTGCAGGATTCGGATTTGCTTTTGCTCTTTCCAAAACTTGAGCGGCTTGATTTCTTGCTTTTACGACAAGTTCCAAAGTTTCTCTCTCATGTTTTAGATAAGCTTTTGCCGTTTCTACAAGATTTGGTATCAAATCGTAGCGTCTTTTAAGCTGCACTTCAATCTGTGCAAAAGCGTTTAAATAGCGGTTTTTGAGCGCGACTAATGTATTGTAGATGCTGATTATAAAAAATATAAGCAAAACAGCAATTACCAGAATAACAATTAATGTTATCTCCATGTCTCTCTCCTTTAAAAATATTTATAAAATTATACTATAAAATAGATATTATTTCAGCTTACTCCAAGCGGCAAATGTAAAGCTTCGCTGATAGCATGTATAATGATTAAATCATCTGTATTTATCTTGTTGTTAATGGTGAGCAGATATATCACCGTTTCCATTATTTTGCGGCGCACAAGCGGCTTGGAGTCTTGCATCTCGTCAATGGCTTTTTCAAATGCTTTTTGAGAAAAATCAGAGTGCGATATATATTGTAAAGATGTAAGTTTTGCCTTATTTCGCACTTTATGAAACAACTCTTTGGCGTCTTTATCATTTAGTGATTGCGTATAAGCAAGAGAAGACAAAAGTATCTCAATATCATCTTTTACCGCTCCTACATGCGTATGTCTGCCGATAAATGGTTTTTTGAGCGCAAAATTAATATCCAGAGGATACATTACAAGATATTTTATACACCACTCAAAAAGCGATATGTGGTCGTCATATTCTATAAGAGCGTTTGTTATGATTTTCAGCGTTTTGTACTGTTCGGGGGATATTGTTTTCAGTGTGGAGACGCATATATGTATGATATTGAGATACAAAGAGCGGTTCAATAAAATCATATCGTTATATATCTCATTCATTTTGGCTACCGCCGCTTTTTGATTTTTTTTATTATCCGGAAAGATTTTATCTGCCGTAAACTCTATTTGTATCTGTCTTGATTCAAACTCTCTGTCAAATAGAAGCGAATATATGATAAATTCCGATTCAAGAGGATTTGCCGCACTCTGCTTTAAAGAATGAGGAACATTTTCCAGTATTCTATGAGAGTGTTCTATCTGTTCTTTGGTGATATTGCCGCTGTTTGTAAGTTGATTTAACATGTAAGCGACACTCATTGTATTAAGAGTTTTTAATACATCTTTGTAGTCTGTTTTTCGGAATATTTTATCGCTCTCTTTTTTTGTATCTATATATTTTCCGTCCCACATCGGCTCTATTTTGCGTATTCTTTTCGGCATAGAGGGCGACGACCAGCTTGCAAAAAATATATGATTAAAGTAGCCTGTATTTGCCGAAGCGAGTTTGTAGCCGTAATGTCCGATTTTTTTAAGGGCATTTGCAATTCCGTACGGATATCTTGTAAATTGTACCGCATGAGCGTCTGCGAGGTATTCTCTTTGATAATTGATAAAAAGCTGAATAAAAGAGGCGCAGGCAGCTCCCGTAAAACCGATAAGAGCTAAAAATATACCCACAATAACAGCGACAGGATATGTTGCAATAAACAGTATGCTATATAAGGTTTTAGGTTTTTCATACGGAGTATTTATGAGCTGCACAGGCGCTATAAGTTCCATACCTATGATAAAGATATACATGATGCCGTTTATAAAGCCCGAAATATAACTGTTAAGCCTCATGTCGCCGCTGAATATATGGCTGAATTCATGTGCTATAACTCCTTGAAGTTCGTCGCGGTTCAAAAGTTCCACAGCTCCTCTCGTTACGCCGAAAACAGCGTTATCGTAAGTTGTACCGGCTACAAAAGCGTTGATATGTCTGTTTTCTATAATATATATTGGAAGTACGGGAATACCCGCCGCTATAGACATCTCCTCCACTATATTTATCAAAATTTTCTCTTTTGCATTTGTTATGCCGTTTAAAAGCCGCATTCCATGAAGCTCTTTCGCTATCGTTTCGCCGCCTTTTGACAACTCTTCCATCTTTTTTAAAAATCCGTACATGATAATCGCAAAAACAGTCAAGAACGAGATGATAACAATATCAATGCTTGTATGAGTTAATATATAGTGGGGTGATAGTGTCAAAATGTGAGGTTGTTTATCAAACAGATACATATAAAGCGTTATAAAAAACATACCCGCACTGAATGTAACTATAACTATGCTGATGAGAAAAAACGGCAGCAGAGCTTTTGTCTTTTTTTGGGAAATCTCTTGTTCTTTGTAATAATTCATTAAAATTTCCAAATACAATTTTAGGCTGGATTATATCATAAATTACGGGTTTTTATATTAATTAAAAATATAATTTATGCATATATAAGGCTCATGTAAATTAGAACCAAAATTATGCTTTCTTTAGTTATTTCCACATTTTATTATGTCATTCCCGCGACCTACGCCCAAGCTTACGAAGTAAGCGCATATCGTGAGGGATGGCGGAAATCCATCTTTTAGATAATCGTAAATTTTCTATATTTTGTTAATGATTTTTTACTCTGTTTTTTGGATTCCTTGTTACATTGGAATGACGGAAGCAGCTGCATGAATAAAAATAACAAACTTATCTCATTAATATTAAATTTGTTATAATTAAATTTTTTTAGGAGATTTTATGAAAAAGGTTATTTTAATGTTTGCCTTGCTTGCTTGTTCGCTGTATGCCAAAAGCGATTTAGAGTTGGCCAAAGAGGCCTTTGATAAAGAAGATTATCAAACCGCTGCGCAATACTTTACAAAAGCTTGCGAAGCCAATAGCAGCGAGGCGTGTTGGGCGATAGGATCGTTTCACAACTCCGGTCAAGGCGTTAAGAAAGATCACATAAAAGCCTCTAATTTTTTGATAAAAGCCTGCGAGCTTAACAGTCCTAATAGCTGCCACAGTATAGCTGCTATGTATTACAATCCTGTCGGCTTAAAACAGGATTATTCCAAAGCTTTCACATATTTTTCAAAAGCTTGTACTTTGGGTTACGGCGAGAGTTGCTATGTACTTGGAAATATGTATGTTAATGGATATGGTGTGAAAAAAAACTCCGCTAAAGCGTTTGAGTTTTATGTAAAAGGGTGCGATAAAAATATAAAATTAAGCTGCTTCATGACGGGCGCAGCGTATGCAGGCGGCGATGGCGTAAAGCGCAATTATCAAAAAGCGATTGAGTATTACGACAAAGCCTGCGATAAAAAACTTGCCGAAAGCTGCTTGGCGATAGCTGATCTGTATCTGGGAGGAGACGGTGTAGAAGAAGACCATAGTAAAGCTTTTAAATATAGCAAAAAAGCTTGCGCTTACGGCTTGAAAGAGGGTTGTTTTATGGGCGAGGAGATACTGAAAATCAATCAAGCCGCCGCCGATTTAGCCAAAGAAGTTGAAGATAGCACATTTGTGATTTTTTTACAAACGTGCGAGAATAAAAATCTTGACATGGCTTGCCATTTTTTAGCGGAGGCGTATGAAGCGGGCGAGGGCGTTGAAAAAGATACTCAAAAAGCTAAATATTATTACAAAAAAGCTTGCGATCTTGGGTATAAAGAATCTTGCAGCAAATAAGTACATGAGACAATAAGGCGGGTTTAAAATGCGCCTTATTGTCTTTTTACACATTAAACCTGAAGTGCATTACATCGCCGTCTTTGACAATATAATCTTTTCCTTCAAGCCGTAGTTTTCCAGCCTCTTTTGCGCCGTTTTCGCCATGATGTGCGATGTAATCGTCATAAGAGATAACTTCAGCTTTGATAAAGCCTTTTTCAAAGTCGTTATGGATAACAGACGCTGCTTTTGGGGCTTTCCAGCCTTTTTCTACAGTCCATGCTCTTACTTCCTTAACGCCT
>JAISXY010000002.1 GCA_031270285.1 Campylobacteraceae bacterium | reverse complement strand
TTCAAATCCACAAGATGCAGCCATTTTGCTCCTGCTTTTTCAAATTCGCCTGCCAGCTCCCATGGAGCATGGGAGTAAATTTTCGCACTTTGCATCAAGCCTTTACTGAGCCTTACGGCCAATCCGTCTTTTAAATCAATCGCGGGAAGTATTTGCATTTTAAATTTCCATAAAGTTTTTGTATATTTTAAGTCCGCTCTCATGCGACTTTTCCGGATGCGGCTGAAAACCGAAGATATTATCTTTTTTGACAACGCTTGCAAAATCATATCCGTAATGGGTCAAAGCAGCGATATATTTATCGTCTGTTTTTACATGAAAACTATGCACAAAATAGAGATATGTGCCGTCTTTCAGATCTTTCAAAAGAGGATTTTCCTGTTTTATCTTTAAAGAGTTCCAGCCTACATGAGGCACTTTTAAAGGTGTGTCAAATCTGTTTTTATCAAACGCAACCACATCTCCTTCTATCAATCCAAGTCCTGTGTGGTTTCCAAATTCGCTGCTTTTTTCAAACAGTAACTGCATGCCAAGGCAGATTCCAAGCAGCATTTTGCCCTCATGTACAAACTCTTTTATCGCTTCGCTCATGCCGCTTTTATTTAAAAACCGCATTCCATCGCCAAATGCGCCGACTCCGGGCAAAATCGCTTTTTTATAATTTTTAAGCTTTTCAGGTTCTTTTATAAGAACGGCCTTTTGACCCACTTTTTGGGCAGCATTGATTACGCTTTGCAAATTTCCCATTTTATAATCTATAACGGCTATCATTACTTTTTCTTCTTTGTATTTACAAGATGCAAATATACGGACAATCCCACCAAAAGCAGCGTTACTCCGCCGAGCAGATAAACGGCATATATGATATTGGAAGTCTCTTCTTTGGCGGCAAATTTAAATACAAGCATTAAAGCTTCAATCGCAAGAGCTATAACTATCGAGCCTAAAAATCTTACCATTGTTTTATGTACGCCGCCGTTTTTGACCCTTTTGCTGCGTCCTAACACCTCTTCTTCAAAGATAGTTTTTACCAAATCAAAAATCGCAAGAGAAAGCGTCAAAAGTATTGTTGCCTTGAACATCTCTTCAATATTTATGGCAGCCAGATTGAAGCCGTTCAGCAAAAAGTTTTCTATGCCGTTGAAAAATACGACAGAAGATACTAAAAACAGCGCTATGGCAAACAGAGTATAGACAATTTTTGAAAAATATCCGAAAAAGTTGTCAAGATTGCTTGTATTTGAGATTTTTATAATATCATCAAGCGAAATATCAATACAAATCACATAGCAAAGTTCGCCTTTATCATCATACAGAGGAAAGCCTGCCGTTACGGATAGAGCATTTGTCAAACTTGAAGGATACGGGTCTGTTAAGACGCAGCGTTTCTCTTTGACGGTACGGTAAAAGTAAGCTTTATTGCTTCTGTTTACCCCTTTTCCAAAGACAAATTTCGGATCTTTGGAGATATTGTCAATGATTTGGTCGCCTTTCGGATCAAGTATGTATAAAGCTTCAAAATTATCAACCTCATGAGCGATTTTGTCAAGCTGAACTAATATATTGTCAAGACTGGGCTGGGGCATATTGTTGTGAATATTTCTTGTAAAAAGATAACACAAATAGGCTCTTGCCTGATAACGGATTTCAGAAAACCTCTGAATATCTCTGATAGTCATTTTACTCCTTTCTTGAAAATATCATATTTTAACAGTAAATATTAACATAAGCGTAACAACAATTGATGATTTTTTAAGCTCATGATTTGTTGTACATGTAGTTTGTCGCTTTTACAAAACCCTCTATACTGCCGCAGTCAAATCGTATGCCGTCAAACTTATATCCCAAAACTCTCCCCTCGTTTGCCTGTATTTTCAAAGCGTCCGTTATCTGAAGTTCGCCGTTTACACCCGCCTTTATGAAACGCAAAATATCAAATATATCGGGAGTTAAGATATATCGTCCGATGATAGCCAAGTTGGAAGGCGCGTTTTCGTTTGAGGGTTTTTCTACCATGTCGGCTATTTTGATGATATTGCCGTTTTGTGAAGAAGCTTTGATAATGCCGTACTTGTGAGTCTCTTCGTAAGGTACTTCCATGACGGCTACGACGGAGCATTTGTGTTTATTGTAAACTTTTACCATCTGTTTTAGCACCCCATCGTCGTCATTTACGCATAAATCGTCGGCAAGTATGACCGCAAACGCTTCCGCTCCTATCAAAGGCTCGCCTTTTAAGATAGCGTCTCCAAGTCCTCTCATCTCTTTTTGTCTGATATATGTGAAAATACATGAGTTTTGAATATGTCTTATCTCTTTTAAAAGAGGCTCTTTGGACGAACCTTTTATCTGATGTTCAAGTTCGTAACTTATGTCAAAATAGTCTTCAAGCGCTCTTTTTCCGCGTCCCGTTACTATCGCCATATTTCTAATGCCAGCTTCCATGGCCTCTTCCACGCCGTAATGTATGAGCGGTTTTGTGATAATGGGCAGCATCTCTTTCGGCAGAGATTTTGTGGCAGGCAAAAATCTTGTCCCGTATCCTGCCGCAGGAAAGAGGCATTTTTTTATCATGAAGAATCCTTAAAAGAATTTATGGTAACATTTAAACTTTGGTATTGTATAAAAAAATCTTTAATGATAAGCTTTTATTTTTTGGAAAAATTCGTATATGGAATACAAAAATATTTTAATTATTAAAATGAGCTCTTTGGGTGACATTTTACACACTCTGCCATTCGCCGCCGCACTTCGTTCAAGGTTTAAGGAGGCGAAGATCACATGGCTCGTTCATCCGCAGTTTGCGGATTTTCTGCCAAAAAAGCCTGTGATAGACGAAGTGATATATTTTGACAAAGAGAGATTCAAAAAATCCTCTTTAGCGGATAAGATAAGATATTTTTTTGATATGCGCAAGATGCTTCATGCTAAAAAGTTTGATTTGGTCATAGACATGCAAGGACTTTTTAAAAGTGCGGTTTTAGCGGCGATAAGCGGCTGTAAAAGGCGCATAGGATACTGCGAAATGAGAGAAATGAGCTTTCTTGTCAGCAAGCCTGTGTGCGGTGAAAATAAAAATGCGCATGTTATAGAGCGCTATTTGGATGTGGCAAGATTTTTGGGAGCGGAAATTAAAAATATAGAGTTTCCAATACCAGACTTAAATGAAGCCGAAAATAGCTTGAAAGAGAAGCTAAAAACAGTAAACGGCAGATATGTTGTGTTTGCGGTGGGTGCGAGATGGCAGACGAAAGAGTGGATTTTGGAGCATTTTGTCAAATTGTCGCAAATGATAGCAAAGGACGGTTTTTTTATCATTTTGGCAGGAGACAAAAGCGAAAAACAAAAAGGCGAAGCTATATACATGAGAACGCAAAATGAAAAGGTTATTGATTTGACGGGCAAAACGAACCTCAAAGAGCTTGCCGTTTTGATTAAAAATTGCGATTTTTTTATAAGTGCGGATACGGGACCTTTGCATTTGGCGACTGCTTTTAAAAAATCTCTCATCGCTCTTTATGGCCCGACTCTATCTGCAAGAACAGGACCGTATGCAAATAAAAACGCTTCGGTTATCGTCTCGCCTCTCTCATGCACGGGTTGTCTTAAAAAAAGCTGCTCCGACTGGCGCTGCATGCATGAGATAACTCCCAAGATGGTATATAAAGTTTTTAAAGAGAAGATTGATGGCTGACAATAAAAAGATTAAAAATAAAAAAGAACAATTTGTGAAACAGCCGCTCATTTCGGTCATCGTTCCCATTTATAATGTTGAAATATATCTTAAGAAATGTCTGGATTCCATCATAAGTCAAACATATAAAAATCTGGAAATCATCTTAATAGACGACGGCTCGCCCGATAACTGCGGGAAAATCTGCGACGAATACGCCTTGAAAGACAAAAGGATAAAAGTCATACACAAAAAAAACGGCGGTTTGAGCGATGCCAGAAATGCAGGACTTGATGCGGCAAAAGGCGAATATATAGCTTTTGTGGATTCTGATGATTATATTACGGAAAATATATATGAGGAGTTAGTCGGTATTGCACAAAAAGAGACGGCTGATATTGTCATGCATACTTTTTACATTATAGACAATAAAGGCGTTAAAATTTCTCAAATAGAGGGTGCGGATAGTCTCAGTATTGACGAGATCAGATATTTGATATTGATGGATAAATACTCAAATTGCGCTTGCGATAAACTTTATAAAGCCGAATTATTTAAAGATTTGAAGTTTTTTGTAGGGGCATATTCGGAAGATTTGTTTATCATGCCGACACTCTTTTTCAGGGCTAAAAAAGCAGTTTTAATCAACAAGCCGTATTATTATTATAACTGCACAAATCAAAACTCTATCATGTCAACATTTAGCGCAAAACGAAAGTATGGATTTTTTAACGGCTGGGCGGAACATGAGAGGATAGCGGCGCTCTTTTGCAAAAAAGCTCTTGAGTGGAGTGAATTTAGAGCAATAAGAAACGCCGTTTCAAGTTTAGTCGTTAATATGCAAAAGCCAGACTTAACGCAAAAAGAGATAGAACATTGTAAAAATTATCTGCAGATGAAGAGGAAAAACGGCGTTATCGCCGATATAGGCTTAAAATATAAGATTTTATGGTGGAGTTTGGATAACTGCCCGCTGATTTGCAGACTGTATGGCAAAATCAGTTTTTCGCTTAATAAATTTAAAAAGAGGATAAAAAATAGTGGAAATTAAAGGATAAATATGTTGGATATGTCTATTTTGATTTTGACAAAAAATGAAGAGAAAAATATAGTTGATGTTATCCGAAATGCAAAGAAATGCTCTGAAAATGTGTTTATTATTGACAGCGGAAGTACCGACAATACCGTAGCTTTGGCGAAAAAAAACAAAGCCAAAGTTCTTTTTCGTACATGGGATAACGATTTTGCGGCGCAAAGAAATTTTGGTCTGCAGGAGGTAAGTACGAAATGGGTACTATATATTGACGCTGACGAAAGATTAAACGACGAACTTATTGAAAATATAAAAGAGGCGGTAAAAAAAGACGAGTCAAAGCAGTATATTATAAAAAGAAAATATATTGCATTTGATCAAGAGTTTAATTACGGCGTTTTAAGACCCAATTTCGTATCAAGGCTTTTTCCGCGCGAAAGCGTAAAATGGATAAATAAAGTACATGAAAGAGCGCTTTGCGATTTACCGAAAGTCTATCTTAAGGGATACATGAAGCATTATACATATACAAGTTGGGAACAGTATATCAATAAAATCAATCAATATACGACTATTTGGGCGCAAAATGCTCATGAAAACGGCAAAAAAACAGGTATTGCGAAGGCGTTTTTACATGCTTTTGGCGGATTTTTCCAGATGACATTTATAAAAAAAGGGATACTTGAGGGCAAAATAGGAGTTGTGATAAGCTGTTGCCATTTTTTTTATACATTAATGAAATATGTTAAGTTGTATCAATTGCAACGGCAGGATAAGAGTAGTAATTTGTCAAATACGGGAAAAAAGAGAGTTACAAAATGAAAAACAGTTCATTTTCGGTAATTGTTCCGACTTTTAATGTACAAGATTATGTCGTTAAAGCGTTGGACTCCGTATTTGTGCAAGATTATGAAAATTTTGAAGTTATCGTGGTAGATGATGCTTCTACGGACAGTACCGCTCAAAAAATTGAAGAATTTATTGAGCACAGTCAAAAAAGCGACAGTGAGCGCATTAAATTTATCAAGTGTGAAGTTAACGGTGGCTTAAGTACTGCTCGTGAAGAGGGATTGAAATATGCAAAAAACGAGTGGATTTTGTTTTTGGACAGTGATGATTGGTACAATGAGGGACTTTTCCGAAAATTAAACAAAGTTATTCAAAACAATCCTGATATAAATATTATAGAATTTAATTTTGATTTTATTGATGAATATACGCGAAATAAAAGGATTGCATACGGTAACAGGGGCGTATCCGGCATACGCAAAAGCGCTGAAGAAAATATAATGACAGCGTTGGCAGTTTGGAATAAATGTTTTAAAAAAAGTTTTTTGGATAATTTAAATCTGCCGCCGATTCCCCGCACCGTTTTAGATGATGCTCCTTTTAGCATCTGTGCGCTGCTTACCGCCAAATATTTTTACTGGTTAAATTTTATCGGATATGGCTATATAGAACGAAATAACTCGCTGTCTAAACAGCTTTCCATGTATTCTCGTGTTTTCAGTTCCATTGCATTTATAGAAAAAGAACTAAAGCGGCTAAATAGCTATGATGAAATACAATTTAAAGTTATATCATTAAATTTGATGAGTTCCAATCTGCGCAGACATAATGACTCTTTAGAATATAAAAATTTTTATGACGAATGCAAAAAAATGTTTCGCTCATTTGACTTGAAAAAAGAGATTAAAACCCCAATGATATATAATTATAGATTCTATAAACGCGTTCTTCTGTATCCGTATTGGCTGTTTAAGTTAAGGATAAAAATATCAAATTCGGAACGATTTTTTAGAAAAAAAATTAAAAATTTTATATTGTCAAGAGGTTCAAAGTGAAAATCATAAATTCTATAAAATATAAAAACAGTAAGCTTTTCTATTTTTTTAAGAATTTTTTATTGTATATACTGCCCAATATTTTATTTAGAAAACAGCTTCGTTCGGAGTTGTCAAAACTTAGTGAATATGAGAGGGATTATATTGAAAAGCGCATTAATTACTATAATAAATTGAGCAGCGACTTTCATCATGATACGAATGCGGTTAAAATAAAAGACTTTAAATTAAGAGCAAAATTAAAGCCGCACAGCTATTTTTTTGATACTTACGAATATATGCGCTATTTTCCGAAAAATAACTGTTTTGCATTTATATTCGGCGATGTGATAGATATTCCTAAAACTCCTTCAATAGTAAAAAGCAGACCAATTTACGGAGACAATCAAAACTCCGTGCTTTTAAATCTGGACAAAGTAAGACATTTTATGTTTGTAAAAGATAAAAAGAGATTTGAAGAAAAAAAGGATAAATTAATAGGGCGGCTTGCCGTTTATCAATCGCACCGCGTGAAATTTTGGGAGATGTATTTTGGTCATTTTATGTGCGATTTGGGTCAAGTAAACAAATCTGCCAGCCATCCCGAATGGGTTGTCAAACACATGACGATAGGAGCGCATCTTGATTTTAAATTTATACTTTGTCTTGAAGGCAACGATGTTGCGACAAATCTCAAATGGGTAATGTCCTCAAACTCAATAGCTGTTATGCCAAAGCCCTCTTACGAAACATGGTTCATGGAGGGAACGCTTGTCGGGGATTATCACTATATTGAGATCAAAAAAGACTATTCGGATTTGGAAGAGAAGTTAAATTACTACATAAAACATACGGACGAAGCTTTGAAAATTATAGAAAATGCGCATGCATTTGTTCGGCAGTTTTGGAATAAAAAACGGGAGAAACTTATATCATTATTGGTACTGCAAAAATATTTTCATTATCTGAAAACAGATTAGATTTTACTGTCAAATAGAAAAATTTAAGCATAAAGTCAGTGCTTTATCTGAAAATTGCAGTATAATATTCGCTTTTAATTAAAGGTAAAGGCAAATCTATTATGCATGAGAGTATCAAACAACATGTCGTTTTGAGTGAAAAAGAGTTCATAGGCGAGGGAATACAAAAGAGATGTTATATCCATCCTGACGATAACTCCTTGTGTGTAAAGGTAGTTTATAGTAACGGCAAATACTCCAAAAAACAACCGAGAAGAGAGATAAAATATAACGAAAGATTAAAAAACCGCAATATACCGATTTTGCCGAAATATTACGGAAAAATATCTACGAACTTTGGCGAAGGATATGTGTATGAGTTGGTAAAAGACGATGGGGGAGGGGTAAATTCTGCTATCTCCTTAAGTCTTCATGATTATCTATCCTCCGAATCGTTACTGCGGGAGAATTTTGACAAATTAGTCGATGGGTTGAAACGATTAAAAGCGGATATGCTATTTTATAAAATAGTAACCATGAGGCTTTTTGCCGGAAATATTCTTTGTAAAAAAAACAACGATGGTTTTAGCAATTTTGTCATTATAGACGACATAGGCACTGCAGCGCTTATCCCTATAGAGTACTATTTTACTTTTGCGGCTCATGCCAGAGTAGAGAGAAAATGGAAAAAACTTATAGAAGATATAAAGCAAATCTATAAAAGCGAATTGGTAGATAAGTTAATCAACCAAGTATTGTCTGATGAAACCATTATCTTGAGCGATGAATATTTTGTCGGCAAAGGATTGGCAAAGAAATGTTTTATTCATCCAAAAAACAGCGCTTTGTGTATAAAAATACCATATACTAAAGGCGGAAAAAGAGAGATGAACAGAGAATTGAAGTATATTAATCTATTGAAGGAAAGAGGCGTTGAGGGAGATATACTGCCAAAATATTACGGATCGGTGTCCACAAATATCGGCACAGGATATTTGTTTGAACTTATCAAGGATTATGACGGCAAAGTGTCGCAAAATTTGATAGACTATCTAACTTCAGATTTTTTACTGGAAACAAATTTTTCAACTTTAGTAGATAAATTAAAAGCATTAAAAGAGAAAATGCTCTCAAATAAAATCATTACAATGGGACTTTTTCCCGGAAATTTTCTCTTAAGAAAAGATAGCGAAAATTCATATAATATTGTTTTGATAAATGACATGGGCAGCGCGGCGCTTATCCCTGTAGAGTACTATTTTACTGTTGCGGCTCATGCCAGAATAAAGAGGAAATGGGATAAATTTGCCGATTGTTTAGTAAGAAAATATTCTAATCCTTTGGTGCGGGAATTGGCAGAGCAGATAAGATAATAATTTTTGTTAAAAATATTTTTTAATCAATATTTTTGACTTTACCCCCATCTGTTGTGCATCCAAAACGGATTCCCGCCTACGCGGGAATGACATAAGAGGAAGTCTTTATCCCCATCTATTGTGCATCCAAAACCACTGTTCCGGCGCCTCTCTTATTGCGCGTTCCAAAATATCGTTATAATATTGCGTCATAGCTTTTATTTTATCCTCTTCTCTTTTGTGTTCTTCCGCCATGTAATCTGCCGTGCCGTAAAAAATTATCCTGTATTTTCCGCACTTTTCCCGTTTTGCAAACAGAGGGATAACTAAAGAGTCATATTTTAGTTTCATGCTTGCAACGGATATGGTCGTGCGGCACTC
>JAISXY010000065.1 GCA_031270285.1 Campylobacteraceae bacterium | reverse complement strand
AAGATAACATTGACGATAGTAAATATCTTGATGACCTTATTTTGCTCTATAGACAAAGTGCCTAAAAATATATTTTGCAGATAATCAAGCCTTTCAAAATTAAAATCCGTATGCTCAATAAGCGAACGAACGTCTTTTAACATTATAGTTATCTCTTTTTTTAAAGATTCGGGGAATTTTGAAGATTTTAGAAGCGAAGTTAAGATGCGCTGTTTGTCGGTAACGTTTTCTCTTATCTTCATGTTCAAATCCTCAAACACCGAAATCCTCTCCAGTATCTCTTCGTCTTCTTCTTTTACATAATCGGCAAAAACCTGTCGTCTTACCTTTGTTATCTCGCGCGCCAACCCTTCTATAGTATCGGCGTCTGCGTCTATCCTTATATCAATGATTTTAGTAAAAATATCAAATCCGTCTTTCAAATCTTTGTGCGAAACGAACAGTTTATTTGTAAATTCGTCAAAACTTTTGAGCGTTTTATATCTAATGGATATCAAAAGATTGTCCTGCAGCATGAAAGAGACCGTTTCGTTATAAGGATTTTCATCGTTATTGACAAGAAAATAACTGTTTATCTCTATTCTCTCGCCCTCTTCCCAATACCTTGAACTTATCTCTATCTCTTCGCTCTCCTGCTTCGTCGGGAACTTCATGTTAAAAAGTTTTTCAACGACACGAATCTCGCTTATAGTCGGAGTAAGCATATCTATCCAGATAATCTCTTGAAGATTTATATCTTTTTTTAATTCATTTATATTATCTAAAGGCTCCGAACGAAGCCCTCCATGCAAATAGTATTTTATCATCACAGACTCCTTAATTAAGCGTATAATTATAAACCTTTTATACTAAATTTTTACCACGCTTCATGCCAAAAATCAAAATCCCCGTCCCTAAAACAGAAGATAACAGTATAACGCATGTAAGCGCAAACAATGAGCCGTCTTCATGAAAAAAGTTGGCGAGCATACCGGCTCCTGCGCCAAATCCATACTGCAAAACGCCTATCACGGCATTAGCAGAAGCGCTCGTTTTAGGAAAATGCTCCAAAATAATAGAGAGTGCATTTCCGAAAACAAAGCCTAAAGTTCCCACAAATAGAGCTATTAGGGGCGCCATAAATAAAATTTGTGTAGTATTGTGCAAAATCATCATCACAATACTTAAAACTATCTGCGCAAAAAGTCCGAATTTGAGCAGTGTTAAAGGCGGTATCTTTCTTACAAGTTTTACATTTATTTTGGTAGCTGCCATGAGAGAGATAATGTTTATAGAAAAACAGAGTATGAAAACAGATTGCGGCAGTTTAAAATAATCTATATAAATAACGGAAGCCGAAGTCAATATCGCATAAAATCCGCATCCGCTTACAACAAGCGCTATGATAAGTATCATGGGTTTGCCGCTTTTAAACACTTCCATATAATTTTTGATAGGGGTAATTTTGGCAGGCTCTTTATTTATGGGAGATTTGAAATTTTTATTATAAAATAAAATCGCCAAAGCGGCATATACTCCCAAAAATAAAAACACGGCTTCCCATTTTCCAAATAATGAAACCAAACCAAACCCCATAGCCGGCGCTAAAAGCGGAGCTAAAATCGTGATAGAGCCTATCATGGAAAAAATGCGCGCACTTTCGCTGCCGCTAAAAAAATCTCTCACTGTAGCCGATACATTTACCGTCGCAAGACCGCCGCCAAACGCCTGAATAAACCTTAAAATCCACAACATGTACACATCACTCACGAACAAAGTCAAAAAGCTTGAGATACAAAATAGCCCAAGTCCAAACAAAACTACCGGTTTTCTGCCGTAAGCATCCGATATCGGACCGCCGAACAATTGCCCGAACGCAAGACCTAAAAAAAATATACTGATACTGATAGAAACCATCGGTTCGGTTGAATGTAATGCCTCGCTCATGAGAGTGATGGAAGGCAGGTACATATCAATGGCAAGCGGCGTAATCGCCGAAAGTGCGGCAAGAGTAAATACCAACTGTTTTTCTGTAAGTAGTTTCATTTTGTTCTCTAATTTGTAATTTTTAGAAGTTTTTACGTTTTAGACTATTTTTTACGCACAAAAGATATTATAAGTAAAAAAATAACTGTAACTTGCACTGCAATTAACATGTAGTGTAAAAAATATACTTGCGATATTTTATCCGAAATTCCATTAAATTCTACTGCTTTATAGTAAACAAATGCCGTGCCAAGCCCCAAAAGATAACCGATTTGTTTTATTATATCAGATAAGGAGTACAACTTTGTGTGTTTTAACACAACAGTTTCAACTCTCACGGTATAACTGCCAAACAGAAATGTTACCTGATAACAGATATAGATAATAAGTGCGGATAAGAGCGATTTGCCTAAAAATAAAAAGGTGAAAATTATCACAAATGTAACCGTCTCAACTGCCAGCAATACCCAAAAAAACGCCTTTTTATTCATCAGCTTTTTATATTGGTAAGCCACGACTATCATGCCAAGAGCCAAAAATATGCCGCCAAGCGAATAAACAGAGGGCATTAAAGGCTCGTATATGATAAAAACGGTTCCCACAGAAAGCCCCAAAAACAGAGAGTTAAAAAGTCTGTATGCAAGATAGTTTTTTACATGTAAGCGCATTAAAAGTCGCCTTTTACTCCAAGATAGAAACTGCGACCATATGTGCCGTATCCGTCAAGCTCTTGATAGTATTTATCTAAAATATTGCGAACCTTAACATGTATCCCCATATTTTTACCAAAATCATAATTTAGCGCATAATCCAACAAAAAGTATTTTCCTGTTTGAACATCGTTTATATCGTACCTTGAGCCCATGTAAGAACCCGTCCAATTCATAAAAAAAGTATCGCTGAAAAACCAAGACAGAGAAGCTGTTAGTTTATCTTTTGGTCTTCTTAATATTTTTTTGCCATTGGCATCTTCAGCGTCCAAATATGTGTAAGAGAGTTCTCCCAAAAAGTCCGAAAATAGATAATTAGCGCTTATCTCCACTCCTTTAAAACTGCTTTTGCCTTCAATATTATAATAAAAATCATTAGGATACGCCCCGCCGTACTCTATCGCATTTTTAACGCTCTCGTCAAAGTATGTCAGCAAAAAATGTTTTCCGCCAAAAGAGATTTCGTATCCGCTGCTCTCTTCGGCTCCAAGCTTATCCGTAGTACCGTAATTTTGCTGATACAGATTTGGCGCTAAAAATCCGCTTTTGTAAGAACTCAACAGATAAAAATCTTTGTAAAAGTTATATCTCGCCCCTATCTTAAAGGTAAGTTTATCGGCAAATGTATCCCGTATATCAAATCTCACGCTTTGAGATAAGACAATATCCCAAAATTCGTTTGAATTTGAAGCAAAAAGATACTTGTCGTCCTGCGAATTATCGGTAAGCAGCGAGCCTGCCGTCAATTCTACCTCATCTTTTAAATATCCTGCGCCAAAAAGCAGCGAACCCTCGTCAATGTAACTCCACTCATCGCTTGCATAAACTTCATAAGTTTTACCTTTATATCCGCCGTAAAAAGAGCGTTCAAACCTGCTGTAGTTTGCTCTTGCTTCTACTTTATGCTTTTCATGTACGCCTGTGTAGCCAAACGAATATAAGGAGGTGCGAATGGTATTAAAATACTTATCCATGCCAAATCCGTACAAATCGTCATAATCTTTAGCATCAACTCCCGCTCCGCCGTCAAAATGGTTTTCGGCTCTGCTGCTTCTTATAAAAAACTCAAGTCTCTCTTTGTCGCTTATATTAACGCCTCCCTTTACATGTAAAGCGTTGTTTTCAAAGCCGTCTTTCTCCCAGTCTAAATTTTTTTCACCGTATCCCGTTTCGCCCTTTTTGGGAGCTGCCGCAGAGATACCGTCTGTCTGCAATGAAAGAAGCGACAAAGATATATCAAATATCTCATTCGCATAACCAAAAGAGCTTGCGTATTTTTGCCAATTGTTTGAACCAAATTCAACCAGCATATCGCCGTCAAATCCATGTTTTTTTGTTTTGGTTATGATATTGACGACTCCGCCGCCGGCATCGCTTCCCCAAATCCCGCTTTGAGCCCCTTTTACCACCTCTACCCTTTCTATATCGTACAAATCTACAAGTTCCATTTGAGCGCCGCTAAGAGAGCTTACATCATTCATTCTTACGCCGTCTATCAATACAAGCGTGTGTTTAGCGTCAAATCCTCTTAAATACAAAGAGTTGCTCTGTCCGTAACCGCCGTTAGCGGCAGAGGATATACCTGTGATGGAGTTTAAAACTTCAACGATATTTTGAAAGCCTTTTAACTCTATCTCATCGCTTGTTATAATTTCTGTGGGATCTATAGTGTGGGATTTTTGTTTTAGCGTGCGCAAACTGCTCTGTTCGTAAGATTTTTTCTCCTCAATCTGCGCCGTTACATGTACCGTTTCTAACGCCTCCGCTTTTGTTTCCGCCTCTTTTTCACTGGCAAAATTTTGACTTATACTGTACTCTTTTGCCTCTAAAGAGATATTGTCAGCCTCAAGCGCAACGCCTGCACTACAAGCCAAAATCGCCGCAAGAGAAAAATACCTCTTTTTGTAACCTCTAAACAGTTTCAATTTATCTCCTTTTTTAAATCGCAAAATACTTCGCCTCTTTGTTATAAACCACCAAAGCGGTTGTGCTCTCTTCGGGGTGCATTTGCCAAGTTGTTTCGTCCAATATAACATCATGAGGGCGCAAAAGTGTGAAAATATGTCTATTATCGCTTAAATCCGGACAAGCGGGATATCCGAATGAGTAGCGGCATCCTTGATACTTTCTAAAATTCACATCGCTTAATTTTTTACCCTCATTTTCCGTAATACCAAGCTCTATACGAATCTGCTTATGGATAACTTCCGCCAATGCTTCGGCTAATTCCACGCCGATTCCGCGCAGATGATAGTACTCTTTAAATTTGCCTTCCGTGTAAAGCTTTTGTCCGTATTCGCCGAATTTTTTGCCGACACCAACAAGCGTAAAAGCTGCCGTATCAACTCTGTCGCTTCTAAAAAAATCGCTGATAGAACGATATGGCGGCTTTCTTTGATGCGGAAAATCAAAAACTAAAACAGCCTCTTTTTTAAGCTCATGCGTAGATTTTGTCAAATCACTTTTTTCATTCAATATATAAAGTTTTGTATCTTCGCTTATGCATGGATAATACCCGTATATCACGACAGGCTTAAACAGATCTTCTTTGGAGATTAAACTCTTCATGTCCAAAAATAGCGGTTTTAACAGTTCACTCTCCTGTTTTTTCCGCTCTTCGCTGCTCAAATTTTTCGTACTGTATCCCCATCTTGCATTAAAAAGTATTTTTTGATTTATCCATTCACATGCCAGCTCAAGACCGACATCAAAAACTCTCCTGCCCCAAAACGGCGGATACAAAACTTCATGTAAAGAAAGCGGCGCTATATCTTCCTTGACAATACTTTGGGGTATTTTTTCAACTTTTCTTTTTACGATGAGAGGTTCAAACTCCTTTTTTTCTATTGTCCGCATAGCCTTTAAACCCTCAAATGCATCTTTGCAGTAAAAAACAGCGCCTTTGTAAGAGGGTTTGCAAAACTCTTCCACAAACTCTTCGTTCAAAGCTGCTCCGCCAAGCAGTACGGGTACATTTATACCCTCTTTCCTAAACTCTTCTAAATTTTCTTTCATGATGGCGGTTGATTTTACCAAAAGTCCGCTCATTCCGATAGCATCGGCGTTATGCTCCCTGTAAGCTTTTATAAAATCGCTAACTCCAACTTTTATGCCGATATTTATAACATTATAACCGTTATTTGAGAGGATAATATCTACAAGATTTTTACCCACATCATGAACATCGCCCTTGACGGTTCCTATCACAAGTGTAGTCTCTTTTTTGCTGCTTTTCGGAAGATACGGCTTTAAAAAATCTACGCCCGCTTTCATCACTTCGGCAGACTGCAATACAAAAGGCAGCTGCATTTTCCCCTCGCCGAATAACTCTCCTATCTCTCTCATGGCGTCTATCAGTATATCATTTACGATTACCTCGGAAGAGATCTCATCTTTTGCATGAGATAAAAGTTTTAGCATTTTATCTTTATCGCCCTCTTTTAAAGCTGCTTTTATCTTCTCTTTGGTATCAAGCTTTTCAAACTCATCATCTATGTTGATTTTTTTAGTTTTTGTCTTATTAAAATGCTCTATAAACTTGAACAACGCTTCGCCGTTTTGCTTTTTGTTGAACAGCAAATCCTCGCAAACTCTCAAATCGTCCGCCGATATTTTGTGAAATGGAATGATACTCTTAACATTTACTATCGCCATGCTAAGACCGGCTTTCACACAATGGTGCAAAAATACGGAGTTTAGGTACTCTCTTGCATTTTTATCAAGACCAAAAGAGATATTTGAGACGCCAAGAACAGTCCCGCACTCTTTGTAAAGGGCTGAAAACTCCCTTATAGCCTCCATTGTTTCAACGGCGGCGGTAAAATATTCGCTCTCGCCGCTTCCAACCGTGAATGTAAGCATGTCAAATACCAAATCGCTTTTTTTAAGCCCGCAAGCAAGAGCAAGGGAACACATTCTTTTTGCAACGGCAACTTTTCTCTCTTTTGTTTTTGCCATGCCGCTTTCATCTATACATAAACAGACAAGCGCCGAGCCGTATCTTTTGGCAAGAGAGCAGATTTTGCGAAATTTTTCTTCTCCCTCTTCAAGATTTGCCGAATTTATAATTGCTCTCCCTCCGATATTTTTCAAAGCCTCTTCAAGCGCGAATACGGATGTGGAGTCGGGCATGAGAGGAAGCGGGATCTTGGTATTGTACATACTTATTACTTTTCGCATATCTTCTATCTCATCGCGACCCGCAAATCCCACGCTCACGTCAATCCCATGCGCTGCGCTTTTAGTTTGACTTTGCGCAACATTCAAAACTCCATCCCAATCTTTTGCCAAAAGCAGCTCTTTGAAAGCTTTAGAACCTGTAGCGTTGCTGCGTTCTCCCATCAGAAAAGGCGGAGGATTTTGCCGTAAGTTTTTACTTTCATACAAAGACGAAATTGACGCTTCAAGACAACCGATCGGCGCTAAAGGAGTTATATCTTTTACCGCTTTTCCCAGTTCCAAAATATGCTGGGGAGTCGTACCGCAGCAACCGCCGAGAAGCGAAACCGCATTAAATTTCAAAAGCTCTTTTTGTAGTCTTGCAAACTCTTTCGGACTCATGGGGTAAAATGTATAACCTCCCCTGTTTTGCGGCAATCCTGCATTTGCATGTATGCTGATGGGTCTGTCCCAAATCTTGCTTAACGCCTTTATGTGAGGCAGTACTTTATCAGGACCGCTTCCGCAATTAACACCTAAAGAGAATATATCAAACGGCTTTAAAATAGCGGCAACCGTTGCGATATCCGTTCCTATAAGCATAGTCCCGTTTGTCTCAATCGTAACCGAAACCATAATCGGCGCAAGGCTGTCGTACTCCTTTTTTGCATCGTCTATCGCTAAAATAGCCGCTTTTATCTGCAGAGGATCTTGTGCCGTTTCTACCAAAAATATATCCGTTTTTGCCGCAATAGCGGCTTTTGCGCATATACTGTACCCCGCATACATTTCGTCAAAGCCGATAGTTCCAAGCGAAGGCAGTTTTGTTCCGGGACCCAAAGAGAGCGCTGTGAAACGGGGCTTATCGTCAAACTCTTCACACACTTCGCGGGCAAGTTTTACGCCCTCAAAGGTGAGTTCATACGCTTTTGATTTTAGATTGTATTCGTCCAGCACCCATGGCATCGCCCCAAAAGTGTTTGTTTTGATGATATCAGCGCCGGCCAAAAGATAGCTTCTGTGTATCTTTTTTATAGCTTCCCTTGCGTTTATATTTAAAAGTTCGTTGCAGCCCGCGGCATTTTGGCTCTCATCAAGATTTAGATTTTGTATCTGCGTACCCATAGCGCCGTCCAATATCAAAACTCTTTGTTTTATTATCTCTTTAAAACCGCTCAAACTGTTTCCTTTTTGGCTTATTGGTTAAAATTTTAATATTTTGTACTATAATAACATAAAAAAGGCGTCAAATGACAATAATCTCCGAGCAACAGATTTTAAAATTGTCAAAATATTTTTCTATTATACACCATACAAAAGGGCGTATGCGCATAGCCGTAAATTCTAAAATAAAAGAGATGCAAAAAGAGTTAAAAACACTTAATATTTCCATTGATAAAGCAAAAGATATTCCGAAAAAGATTGACGGCATAAAAGAGTTTAAATTTATCGCTCTTTTAGGAACTATAACGATTATTTACGATGAAAATATTTTTAACATTCAAATGGTAGAAGATTTTATAAACGGTCAAAACATAAAACAAGCAACAGATTTTATAAATACTTTTATCAATAAATTTAATCTTACAGGAGGATAATATGGCGTTACCTTTATTTGCAGCAGGACTTGCTGCAGGCGCTCTTGCTATAGTGGCTTTTAACAATCGGTCAAAAATAGCCGACAAACTTCAAAAAGGCGTCAAACAGGCTAAAAAAATAGCTCGCAAAGAGATAGATGAAGCTTTTGAGTTTGCAGCAAAAGTAAAAAGCGAATTGAAACCTAAAAAGCCGAAGCGCACTCAAAATAGGAAAAAAAGAGCGGCTGTAAAAACAAAAGAAGAGAATAAAAATGCCTCTTGATATGGGCACTCCCCGCTCTGTAGCGGGAAATTTTGTGAGCGCTTTAGCCGGAACCGGAGCAATGTCCACAAGCGGCAAAAAAAAGCGCCAATCTGTAAAAAAGAGTTTTCAAACAGGTATAGCGGCGGCAAGTTCCATAGCGGCGGCAAATTATATCGGCGAGGGCAGATATGTAAAAGCGGTTTACTCTTTCTGCGCAGGTGCGGGAGGAGTTTACATACTTGAAAAATTATATTCTAAAAAGGCAAAAAAGATGAGTAAAAAAAGTAAAAAAATCGGCAAAAAACTGAAAAACGGTAAAAACGGATTATCGTTTTTAGATACAAATTTTGGCTTTACAGGCGGGGATTTTGTAGTAGGAGCGTTGGTAGGCGCTGCGGTAACTTATGTTCTCACGAATAAAGAGGCAAGTGCGGCTGTCATGAAAACATTGGCAAAAAGTACAAACTTTCTGCAGGCTGGCTTTGAAGAGTTAAAAGAACGCTTTGAAGATGCAAAAGCCGAAGTACAGACAGAAAATAAAATTTGAACCGTTTTTTTTTAAAACATGAAAGCGTTGAGAGAAGACGTTACGGTTCTTTTGATATAACCTGCAAGTGCGATACAGATGCGCTTACAGTGCGTCTTGAAAGTATTAACGGTATAAAAAAAGCCAAAGTAAATCCTATTGCATCTACTTTTACGCTATATGCGGACAGTAACGGCTGGAATATTTCGGAAGTTGAAAAAGAGTTATCAAAGATAGATTTTAAGGTTTTTACCAATAACTCGCATAGAAAAAAACTGATTAAATATAATAAAAGCGATATTTCGGGACTTTACCGCTCTGTCGGAGCTTTGGCGTTTATTACGGCAACAAATATGAGCGGTATGAAATTTCTTATCACTCTTTTAGTTTCTACTCCACTTTTTGCCAAAGGCATAAATGACTTTATTAAAAAAGGTTTTACTTCTAAAGTGCTTGAAGCTATGGCTGTAGGCGTTTCGCTTGCAAGGAAGGACTACATGGCGGCTAACAGCACTAACACGCTTTTGGAACTTGGAGAGTATATAGAAGAGAGTACCGCACAAAAAAGCGATGAGTTAATAAAAGAGCTTGGAAAGCCAAATATAGACAAAGTCTGGATTGAAAAGGTTGTTCAGGGCAAAAAAGTTTTAAAACAGATACCTTCGCATTCCGTCAAGATAGGCAATATCGTCGTAGTTGGTGCGGGTGAAACAGTAGCTATAGACGGACATGTGGTGGCTGGCATGGCTATGGTCAATCAAGCCTCCATGACGGGCGAATACGAACCCATAAAAAAAGAGCGCGGCGACAGGATAATGTCAGGCGTTATCATAAAAGAGGGACAACTAAAAATATGGGCGGAGCAGGTAGGCGACAATACGGCAACGGCAAGGATTAAACACTATATCTTAAGTTCTCTTGAGGAAAAATCCGCCATAGGATTAAAAGCTTCTAAATTAGCGGACAAGTTAGTTCCGGTAACTTTGGGATTGTCGGCGCTGTCGTATCTTGTTACGCAAAATACACAAAATGTAGCTTCCGTATTGCAAGCCGACTACTCTTGCGCTTTAAAACTCGCAACCCCCGTAGCGTTCAAATCCGCTATAGCGCAAGCTGGCAAAAACGGTATTTTAGTAAAGGGTGCGAAAGTTCTTGAAGCCTTATCAAATGCCGATACTTTTGTTTTTGATAAAACGGGAACGCTCACGCATGGAGAGCTTGAGGTTATTTCGGTTACTTCATTTGATAAGCATTGGAGCAAAGAGGAGATTTTAAATCTAACGGCAAGCACAGAAGAGCACTATTTCCATCCCGTAGCAGAAGCTGTGGTAAAAGCTGCAAAAAGACTCGGTTTCATTCACATGCATCATGAAGAGGTGGAGTTTATAGTAGCGCATGGAGTTAAAACCATAGTCGCGGAAAAAGTCGTTACGATAGGAAGCCGTCACTTTTTGGAAGATGACGAAAGGATAAGCTTCAAAGAGTATGAAGATAAAATCAACAAAAGTCTTGAAGAGGGGAAAACCATACTTTATGTGGGATACGATGGAAAACTTCTCGGCATGATAGAGATGTTTGACAAAGTAAGGCAAAATGCAAAAAGCGTTATTGAAAAATTAAGAACTTTGGGAGCTAAAAAGATAGTCATGCTGACAGGCGACGTTAGTTCGCGTGCAAAAACCATAGGCGAAGAGCTTGGAGTTGATGAAGTGCATGCAAATATGCTTCCCCAGTCAAAAGCAAAAATCATCAATGAACTCAAAAGTAAAGGTTTGAAAGTAGTCTTTGTAGGAGACGGCATAAACGATGCGCCGGCTCTTATAAGTGCAGATGTTGGCATAAGTATGTTCAAAGGCGCCGATATCACCAAAGCAACGGCAGATATAAGCCTCATGAAAGACGATATAGAAGCCTTATCGCAGATAAAAGCGCTGGCAAACAGAGCAATAGAGAGAGTTCACAAAAACTTTAACACTACAGTCGGCATAAACAGCGCTATTTTGCTTGGCGCAAGCACGGGAGTTTTAACGCCGATAATCACAGCGGCGCTGCATAACGGCACGACCATAGCGCTTCTTTTAAACTCCATGAAAAAACTCAAAGTTGGCTGATATGACAAAA
>JAISXY010000031.1 GCA_031270285.1 Campylobacteraceae bacterium | reverse complement strand
AAAATGCAAACTTACAAACACATCCGGTTGGGGAAAAAGGCCCCAATGAAATAGGGCTTTACGATATGATAGGAAACGTGTGGGAATGGTGTAACGATTGGTATGGATATAATAATTTTACCTCGCAAATGACTAATCCTACAGGACCCGACTCCGGTTCTTTTCGCGTGTATCGTGGCGGTGGATGCTTCTCTGATTTTTGGGAATGTGATGTTGCTTATCGTGGATATGGGTCTCCTGATAAAAAACGTACCGACGTGGGGTTCCGTATTGCTTGTAGTGTTGATTAGTGCCTGTTTTCCCTATAATAAACACCCAAAATTTCCGTTATTAACAAATTAAAAATCATGGCAGAAACTCATGTAGTTTCTCCTTAAAATAGCAACATATATTTGATACTGAATAAAATAAACTAAAAAAAACTTACCTGTTGGCTTAATTTACATATCTATCATTTTTTTTCTCTATTTTTGCGTTTCAAATCACAAGGTCAAATGGACATTCCGTAGTAATGCAACGAAAAAACAAACTGATATGCATAGATATGTAATACAAACAACAATAATCATATATTTTGGGATGTGTTCTTTTTCTTTTGCCCAAGAAAATACCAATATGATAAAGATTTTAAATATTGAGCAGGATATTGTTTCTTTGGAAAACAGAATAACAGACTTAATAAAAAAGAAACCCGCAATAGCCAATATTCAAGGATTGCGGCAGTTTCATATTCTTCTGTTGGGATTTTCTGATTATAACAAAGTTGAGATTAAAAAAGAAGATTATTTAGACTATTCTTTTTTATACCAACTTCGTCAAAGTTATTATCACTTGGGTTCAAATTCTTTGTTTGCAAAAAAGAAAAAATATCTTTCAACAATTACATTAGTAACTGATTCCACAGGTAATTTAGTTGCCACAAGTGATGCTCGGTTAGTTCATATAGCACCTGTTTTTGATCAAAAAGATATTGAATTGGCGAAAATGTTTTTCGATAAGGAAATAGATTTTATCCTTTGGTTAGAAACTCCACATATAACGCGCTATATGGTCGGTATCAAAGATAATAATTTGTATGCACTTGAACGTACCAAAGAAGGTTTAAAAATATATTCTTGGGACGAATTTATGAAGTGTTGTTTTGATAAATGGATAGTTCCGAGAAAGCAATAGGAATAAATTTATTTAGTCTCTCCTCAAAATAGCAATAAACATTTGATAATGAATAAAATAAACTAAAAAAAACTTGCCTGTTGGCTTAATTTACGATTTCTATTATTTTTTTCTCTATTTTTGCATTTCAAATCACAAGGTCAAAATGAATTTAAGCTGCCATTTTAAAGACATACCCAAAGGCTACACCAAACACTACTACGCCGGCAACGACAGGATTGCAAGCAAAATCGGCGGTGGCGGGCTAATAGGCTTAGACATGCCTTGCAGCGAAGATTGGCCGAATAAAATGGAACATTGGCAGGAGCACTACAACGAGCTGTGGGAGCACTGTTTTTACAACACTGCCCCGCCGGCCAAAAATAAGGAAGTATTACTGCGTTCTCTCTACGACTACATGAGTGTGCAGCAACCGGAAAACCACCACTACTTCTACCACTCCGACCACTTAGGTAGCTCCGCATGGATAAGCAATACGCAGGGGCAGGCCATGCAACACCTCCAATACCTCCCCTTCGGCGAACCCCGCAACGTACCACCGGGGGAGCAACAAGTTGGGCATGAGAACTTTATTTATAACACTAATCATATTGTTCCTTATTCAAATGACTATTTTATTCCTCTGAGATATGCGATATATAAATATTAATTATACGTTCACAAAAAGTATTAAGTTGTGTGTTTTGTTCTCAATATTAGGAACTATGTTTTCCTCTTGTTTTGTAATATTGGGACATGACGCTTCTATATTTTATACGCCAAACTTTCCTTGCAATATTTGCAAGGACAGTTTATCGGTTGTAGAGCATGCTAAATATCTTTATAGAAAACGATATGGCATAAATAATGATTATTTTCATTACAAGCGCTATGATTATAAAATTCATATCAAAGAGTATGGTCATTTTTTAGATATTAAGTATGAGAGTGCATATTTAGATTCTATTAATAATAATAAAACAACCTGCCAAATGAGAGTAACTCCCGAAATTTTTATTCTAAAACCAAAATGCAAAGTGGTTAAATATCAACGTAATTACAATAATGTTGATAATTTTGTTGATTTCGGATGGAAAACTCTTGCTATATCGGATAATGATATGTTGATTTTGCGTAATAGTGCAATGTATAATAGTGATACGCTTACGATAAACGAACAAGTTTTGCAGTTGCCGCAAACACAATCTGTGTCAAATACACTATTACATTTACTCGCCCAACAAAATATTATTAGTAATTACAAATTTTTCATAGATAAGGATGCCCAACAAGAAATTATTTCTAATCCAAAAGATTACTTACAAATATTTCTTGTTGGACAACTGCCTGTGAGAGATAAGCATACACAATATAAAAGTTTTTATATCGCAGTGATTTATGAGTTGGGAAAATCAATTGCAGATAAGGCTGTTCATTATAAAGGGTATCTTATCAATGTGCATAAAAATCAATTAATTTCTATTTCTAAAGTATCCGAATACTATAACTCTAATTCAAATGGGCATTACTATTTGGGAGAATACACTGTTGATTTACAAAATGGGCTTTATATGGTTTGCCATGAAACAAACAGCTTTTTTATACGAAGTTTTACTTTTGACTATCAAGGCCATGTATCTGTAAAATAATATTTTAATATATTTGATATGAACACAAAAAAGGTATTTTCCAACTCATTAATCCTCTATATCGTTTTGTTTTTCGGCGCAGGAAGCGCACAAACGCAAAGCGAGCAGAGTAAGTTTTCTAATGATACCATTAAAGTAGAAACAACACCTTTGGGGTATCGATTCAGGTATCAGAATACCGCATATTCTTACTCGCAAATAATGGAAATAATGCAGTCATGCCCGGAAGCAGTTAACATAATGAACATTTCCCAAAAACAGAATATCGCAGCCAACTTAACAGGGTTCATTGGTGGCTATGGTGTCGGCGGGGCAGCAGGTTGGGCATTAGGCAGGATTAAGAGGTATGGGGAATTGGATACTCAAGATATTGTTATCATTGCCACCACAGGGGGATTAGGGATTATTTTCTGCGGATTAACCTTTTATTTTAGTCGCCAATCAAGAAATAATATGTATGCCGCCGTAAAACTGTTCAACCGGCAAGCCTTCCAATTCACAGGTTATCAAGGAGTTAAATTGGATGTGGGAATAAATACTAATGGAGTGGGGTTTAGAATGACGTTTTAGAAAATTTCCGTACTTTGTCCTCCCAAATGAAACAAAAACTTATACCTTAAGCTTAATTTTTTTGAGTAAAAAAATGTTTGCCGGACAGTAATGAAACAAACCTGTGTTTCTCTGTGCAATTTTTTACACAGAGTTTCACAGAGCAGACACAGAGTTCCACAGAGCAGACGCGGAGTTTTACAAAGCTGAGCGGTTAAATATTTTTCCTGTCTTTCTCAATGGGACACCCAAAAAACAAAATAAACAAAATAGTTTTTAGGAGTCCCCTATAAATTGAAAAGGAGATTATTATTATGGTAACTAAAAAAGAAGAAGCAAAGAAAAGGACGTTTAAGGGCGTTTCGCTTGACTCGCTTGCGGTTGGAGAAAAATCAATGGTATGTAAAATGAATTATGTTGAAGGCAATTTTGCAACGCTCCACCAGCACCCCCATGAACAGAGCGGCTATGTGATTTCCGGCAAATACTTAATGATGGTTGATGGGCAGGAGTATGAGCTAAATCCCGGCGATAGCTATGCGGTTCCCGGAAATGTCCCTCATTCTTTCAAAGTAATTGAGGGCGGCGAGGTAATAGATGTCTTTACCCCGATAAGGGAAGATTATCTGTAATTTATATATGTAGAACGCTTGAGTCCTTGCAATAAAATATTTCCACCGTCCAATAGGGATTAAAAAAAACGTTGTTGTGGCGGTTGGATAACATAAAATAATGGAGTACGCCCCCACTTCGCATAACAGACTGTTTTACGCTTCGCCGCCAGTATGTGGCTTGGCCCCGTATAATGCCTATTGATATAATTAAAATATCGTATAATATATTATAAAAACGCAAAGGGGCTGCGATGATCGTGGGTAAATTACAGGGCGTGTCTGATACGCTGTTTATTCCTTTGGCGGCGCGTATATTTGTATCAAAAAAGTTTCCCGAATATTTTTTTGACGAAAAAGCCCTGTCGCTTGAAAAATATATTCCCTCCATGCAAAAAAGCTCGTCCGAATACTACTCTTTAGCTTCCGCCGCCAGATACTACAATCTTGACTTAATGGTAAAGGCGTTTATAAACAAGAACGGCAAAAGCAATATCGTCTATCTCGGCGCGGGATTTGAAACGGCGTATTATCGTTTGAATGAACAGATCGCGATCTTTTATGAGATCGATCTGCCAGATATAATTGCTATAAGGCGCATAATGTTGGGCGAGCAGACAAACGAGCGGTTAATTGGCGGCGATATGTTTGACATGGAGTGGTCAAAGCAGATAGACAGATCAATCCCAACGCTGCTTGTCGCTTCCGGCGTTTTTCAATATTTCAAAGAGGATAAGATCGTCAAATTTATCAATGATATAAAAAATAGTTTTTCAAATGTTGAACTGATATTTGACGCAACCAACAAAGCGGGTATCAAATACGCAAACAAGTATGTAAGAAAAACCGGAAACAGCGACGCGCTTATGTATTTTTATATTGACGATAGCATAGAGTTTGCGAAAAAAACCGAAACAAAATTGATAGAAGAACGCGTATTTTTCACCGATGCCAGAAAAATACTGGCAAAGAGAGCAAGATTATATACTCGCATTGCAATGAGGGTTGTCGATAATAAAAAACGGGCTGTTTTATTGCATGTTAGGATAAATTAGGCTATTCGCAAATAGCCGCCGCTTTCGATATAGTTTTTGATCGCATAGTTGCTATTAGATTAGCTTTGTTTTTGTCTATTGGATCAAACTCGCGCTTAGGAATACCGATAAAAAACCCCTGCCCGTAATCCACTCCGAGTTTTATAACGACCGAAAGCTCCTCTTGCGTTTCTATCCCTTCGGCGATCGACGCTATATTGGCGTTTTTGCATATTGCGAACATGACAGCCGATGAAACAATAAAAGAGAAAATAAAACTGCTAATTTATTGGATATCACCTTAGAGAATAGCTTTTTTAAACAAAGTCATTTTAAAAAATATAAGGGGATAACACCAAAAGAATATCATAAATCAATAATAGAAAATTAAAATAATTGACTATGAGCAAGTACCGCATATAATATAAATTGAAATTTTAACAGATCAACTTCAAACTTGACTAAAAATTTTCTTAGTCAAGTTTCAAGTTTTAAATCTGACTATAGTATAAAAATACTTATATATTTTTTAAAGCCCATGGCATATACTTACTTAATCTATAAAAAGTTTCTCTTCAAACTCACAATAATTTTGTATGATTTTGACCGTAAACCAAACAGACGGAATTATCAAAATATATGTAACGACATTAAAAACAGCGGAGTTATCAGGATATATGACTGCATAATATCCTATATCCAAAATCCACCCAAGAATGTAAAGCCCCCACCATATATTGACGGCAGTCAGTTTTTTAAGGCTTTCTGTCGCAGCGGAGTTATTTGTTAAAATGGTAATATTTGAATACATATCTTTGAGAAGCAGATACGGAAGATAAAAATTAACAACAGGTATTATCCAACTCAAAACTGCCCAGCGTTTTTTATATTTTAAGTCCGGAGTTTTTTGATAAAGAGTTGAGTACGCTTTGTAAAACCATATTATAAACATTACGAGCGTAGCGATTATAGCGCCTATACATGCCAAAATACCCAATAATGTAAAGACAAGTATTCCGATGTTAAATTCTCGCAAATTTTGTAAATAATAACTCAAAAGAAATATCGCAGGAAATGTAACAAGCAGACTCCATGTGAACAATATAGCTACTTTTGCCTCGCTTTTGCTTGATGAGATTTTACCGTTCATGACTTTTCCCGCAACTATTTCCCGTAAATCTTTTTTAGATTTTTCACTGTACTTGAAGCGTTTAAAAGTAGCATATCGGCGATTACCAAAGAGACAACAGCGTTTGCGACTACACTGCCTCGCACGGCGATACAAGGATCATGTCTTCCTTTAAGGCTAAATTTCACGCTCTCGCCCTGTTCGTTTTGCGTCTGCTGCTCCAAAAAGATGGATGGAGTCGGCTTAAAATGGATTTTCAAATCTATATCCGCACCTGTGCTTATGCCGCCCAGTATCCCGCCTGCATGATTTGTTAAAAAGCCGTTTTCGTCCATCTGGTCATTATTTTGAGAGCCTTTTAATTTTGAAGCATTAACTCCTTCGCCTATCTCAACCGCTTTTACGCCGTTTATACCCATCAATGCGGCGCCTAATGCGGCGTCAAGTTTGTTATATAAAGGCTCTCCAAGTCCTGCGGGCACATTGGATATTTTCACAAATACGCATCCGCCTGTAGAATCCCCAGCCTCTTTTGCTTCCAAAACGGCCTTTTTTTGCGCCTCTTCTTTTGATTTGTCAAGCGCAAAGATTTCGCTTTTGTCCGCGTATTCAAAATCCGCCTCCAAAGCCTCTATGCCGCCTATGGCAAATATACCGCTTTTTACCCGTATGTTAAATTCGCCAAGCAGTTTTTTAGCGATTGCGCCTGCCGCAACTCTTGCCGCAGTTTCTCTTGCACTGCTTCTGCCCCCGCCTCTATAGTCTCTTATGCCATATTTTTTAAAATATGTAAAGTCTGCATGAGAGGGGCGAAAAAGAGATTTTATATTTTCATAATCGCTTGATTTTTGATTTTCATTAAATATCACCAAAGCTATGGGTGCGCCCGTGCTTATTCCGTTAAACACGCCGCTCAAAATCCGCACTTCATCGCTCTCTTTTCTTTGCGTGGTAAATTTCGTGCGCGCAGGTTTTCTTTTATCCAGTTCGCTTTGAATATAACTCTCGTCTATCTGAAGTCCCGCAGGAACGCTATCTATGACGCAGCCTACAGCGTCTCCATGTGATTCGCCAAAAGTTGTTATGCTAAACTTTGTTCCGAAGCGGTTCAATGTTTCTCCTTTTTTAGTATTTCAAGAGCTTTTTTGGCAGCGCTTTGCTCGGCATCTTTTTTGGTACTTCCGCGCGCATTTGCTAACTTTTTACCTTTTAACAATACCGCCATTTCAAACTCTTTTTTATGATCCGGTCCAGATGAACGCAAAAGAGTATATTCCGGCGTTACGCCAAAATGTTCTTGCGTGAGTTCTTGCAAAAGCGTTTTATAATCTTGAAAAAGCGTCTGCAAGTCTATCTTGGGATACACTTTTTCCAAAAGAGAAATTACCGTCTTTTTTGTATTTTCTATACTGCTATCCAGATAAATCGCCCCTACAATCGCTTCAAACACATTTGAAAGTAAAGAGTCTTTGATCCTTCCTTCGTTGTTTTCTTCGGCTGAAGAGATAAACATGTAACTTCCGAGATTTAATTCCAAAGCAAGTTTTTTAAAGCTCTTATCATTTACAAGCGATGCGCGCAGTTTGGAGAGTTCTCCTTCGGCTTGGGCGGGAAATTTTATATAAAGATATTCGCCCACTATCAAATCAAGTACGGCATCTCCCAAAAACTCCAACCTCTCGTTATTTTTATTTTTTTTGTAGCTTTTATGTGTGAGGGCTTGAGTTATAAGTTCTATATCTTTAAACTGATAACCCAAACGCTGCTCAAGCTTTTCAATGGATTTTTTCATGTTGCTCCTTTGCGTATTTTTTCTGCCTCTTCTTTGGCTATCTTATCGCATTTTTCATTTTCCATATGACCATTGTGTCCTTTAACCCATGTAGTTTTTATCTTGTGTTTTTTTGCCGCTTTTATGTATTCTCTCCACAAATCCGAATTTTTTATTTTATTAAAGTCTTTAAGTATCCACTTCTCAAGCCACTGCGCTATACCTTTTGTAACATAGCTTGAATCGCTTATTATCTCTATTTCGCAAGGCTCTTTCAAAGCTTTTATCCCTTCAATCACGGCTTTTAACTCCATGCGGTTATTTGTCGTATCCGCTTCGCCGCCGCTTATGATTTTTTCGCTGTTTTTATAACGCAAAATAGCGCAATACCCGCCAAAACCAGGGTTTCCCAAACTTGAACCGTCGCTAAAAAGTGTAATACTCTTCATGTTCTTTTTTTATAAGTAAAAGTGAAATATGCGGATCTTTCAATGTATAACATGAAGGACATCTGTAAAAATGGACAGGAAAAGTGCCTTTGCAGCATGTGCATGTATATTCAAAACCAACAATGGCTTTCGTATAGTTTTGTCTTTTTAGCACGCTCAGCACTTCAAGTTCAAACGGCGCATTTTGCGGTATTTCCCCGCCGTTTTTTGCCGCCAGTACAGCTTTAACCAAGTCTTGAGAAGAGCTTTTAAGCTTTAAATCCTCACTCTCCCACAACAGATCCAGCACACTGTGCGCATCTATTAAATCCACATCAAAATCCAAATTCTCTCTTTTTGCAAACTCAAATAAAATCCGTCCGATAAGCGGCTCTTCTTTTGTAAGTTCTATCAATATCTCATATTTTTGCTGATTTGTTTTTGAACCGTCGTTTAAAATCTGCAGAGCTTTTACAAAAGTTTTCTCGCTTTTCACCTCAACATCAAGCTCTTCCAACGAATCCATCACCTCAAGCGCCCTTGCATACTCTTTTAGCTGTTCATGTATTACCATCAATAGTTTCAGCGCTTCTTTGTGGCGCGGATACATTCTTAAAAGTTCTAAAAGTACATCTGTACTGCGCCTTAAAAATCCTGCCTTAAAATAAATTTTACCAAGTTGGTATAAAAAGTATTGCTTTTCCTCTTTGTTTTTTACGCGTTTTAAGGCTAAAAGATAGATGCCGATAGCTTTTTCATACTCTCCGCTTTTTGAATATGAGTGCGCCAAAAGTCCCAATGATTCGCTTGAAATGCTAAATTCGTCAAGCAGTTTTTTATATTCGTCCGCATCTGCCATTACTTCAAATCGTTTTATAAACCGTTCTGCATTGTAGCGCTCTTCTTTGCTTTTAAAAACGCCCCACCAATAGTTCAAAAACGCTATTATGAATATAACTGCAAAAAATATTATGATTCCAAAAACAGGGTCTCTGTATTCCAAAAAAAGAGTATCCAAGCACCGCCTTTTTATATGAATTGTCGTTGATTATAGCAAAGACAAGCTAAGAGTGAGTATAATTTCTCTCATGATAGACCAAAGCTCGATAGAAACATTGAAACAAAGACTGGATATAGTAGATATCATCGGCAGTTATCTGGAGCTAAAAAGAAGCGGCGCAAACTTTAAAGCGATATGTCCTTTTCATAATGACACAACGCCAAGCTTGCATGTAAGTCCTTCCAAGCAGATATATCACTGTTTTGCATGCGGCGCTGGCGGAGATGCGATAAAGTTTGTCATGGAGTATGAAAAGCTAAATTACCCCGAAGCGATAGAAAAAGTGGCTGCTCTTTGCAATTTCGCACTTACATATACAAAAGATGAATACAGCCAAAAAACAGATAAAAAGATATTGGAACAGTTAAATCTTTTTTTCACGCAAAATCTGGATAAAACTCCGCAAGCCGCAGCATATCTTAGTCAAAGAGGCATCGGGCAGTCTTCCATACAAAAGTTTGAGATAGGTTACGCTCCGTTATCTCGCATAACTGTAAACTTCCTGAAACAACACTTTTTTACTTCCAAAGAGGGGATAGAAGTAGGCGTAATAGGGATAAACGATAATGGAAACGAGTATGCCAGATTTATTGAGCGCATCACATTTCCTATCTATTCGTCAAATGGTAAGATCGTTGGATTTGGCGGGCGTACCATCACAAATCATCCGTCAAAATATATAAATTCGCCGCAGTCTAAGATCTTTAATAAATCAAGACTTTTATACGGCTATCATTTAGCCCGAGAATCCATCATAAAAAACAGGAAAATTATTATCTGTGAAGGATATCTTGATGTTATCATGCTGCATCAAGCGGGATTTAACGAAGCAGTCGCCACTTTAGGCACAGCTCTTACAAACGAGCATTTGCCGCTCATAACAAGAGGCGAGCCAAAAGTCATTCTCTCGTATGACGGAGACAACGCCGGCGTGGAAGCGGCGTTTAAAGCCGCAAAACTTCTCTCATCTCGCAGGATAGAAGGCGGCGTGGTGCTTTTTGGCGGCGACATGGATCCTGCGGATATGGTGCAAAAGGGGATTTTGGATAAATTAAACGCTCTTTACAGCAATCCAAAAGAATTTGTAGAGTTTTGTCTGGAATGTATCACAGGAAAATACGACCTTAAAAACGCTCATGAGAAACAAAAAGCTTTGGAAGAGGCTGTGGTATATCTGCGCACACTGCCAAATACTCTTGCGCAAAGTTATATCGGCATGCTCTCGTCCATGTTAAATATTAAAGCTAATTTGATTATTTTAGGCACAAAAAAACCATCAAAAAATATAGCGGAAAACGGCTTTGAAGATATGCTGGAACTCTCCATCATAAAAACACTGCTTTTCAAGCCTGCTTTGGTTAATATGACGCTTGATATCATACATGCCTCCATGTTTAAAGTGCATGCCGCCGAGTTGTCGCTTTTGCTTGAAGGACAAACCGAACACCCTTCTTTAAGGAAACTTTTGATGCTTGATAACATTCAAGTTTATGAAGAGAATGAGTTGATAAGCGCTTTAAGACCGTTTTTGATTACTTTCTATGAAGAGGAGATTGAGAAGATAAAAAAAAGCTCCTCCGTGAGTTTTGACAAAAAAAGTTTTCTATTCAGGAAGATAAGGGATATTATTGCGCGTTTGAAAAAAGGAGAATTGGTTTCATATGAAAGCTTTAGCACTTTTTAGTGGCGGGCTTGATAGCATGCTTGCTATGAGGCTGATAACAAATCAAGGCATACATGTAAAAGCCATAAATATAAATATAGGTTTTGGCGGCACAAAAGACATGTCGGCGTTGTTTAAAGAGCGCGCTCATGCGGCCGGCGCTGATTTTGAGATGATTGACGCAAGAGAGGAGTATCTGAAAAAGGTGCTTTTTTCTCCAAAATACGGATACGGCAAACGATTTAATCCATGTATAGACTGTCATGCTTTCATGATGAAAAAAGCAAAAGAGCTTTTGAAAGAAGAGGAGGCCGGCTTTATTATCACGGGTGAAGTGCTGGGACAGCGTCCCATGAGTCAAAATTCAAAAGCTTTGAAAAATGTACTTGAATTAAGCGATGACGACGGGCTTATTTTGCGTCCCATGAGTGCAAAGCTTTTATCCCCTACAAAACCCGAAATGGAGGGCTGGGTGGATAGAGAAAAGCTGCTTGACATTGAAGGGCGGGATAGAAAAAGACAACTTGCATTAGCGCAAGAGTTTGGTTTCAAAGAGTATGCAACTCCGGGTGGGGGCTGTCTTTTGACGGATATTTACTTCACAGAAAAACTAAAAGACTTTATAGCTTATCAAGAGTTAAAAGTACAAGACATTAATCTTTTAAAAATCGGCAGACATTTTAGACTAGAAGAAGGCGCGAAACTGATTTTGGGGCGCAACGAGGCAGAAAACGGCATCTTGGAAGGATCAAAAAACGATAAATTTTCAGATATATTTTTAGGAGACAACCTGCCCGCACCTTACGGTAAAATCTCCAAAACAGCTTCAAGAGAGGAGAAACTTTTTGCAGCGCAAACAGCGCTTTTTTACACAAAGATAGATAGAGACAAAACACATGAAGTAAAAATAGGCAATGAGTTTATAGAAGCATCTGCACTTAAAGACGCCGAGCTTTTAAAAAAGTATGCTATTGGGACTTGAAATAACAAGATATATAGATAAAACTTAAGCATTTAGCTTGTATAATTGCGTTTTGCTTTTTGATACTTTTAGACAATTTGCCTTAAAGTTCAAAGGGGTGTTAGCTCAGCTGGGAGAGCGCAACGCTGGCAGCGTTGAGGTCAGGGGTTCGATCCCCCTACACTCCACCACGATAAAATCGGCATTTTCTCAACTTTTAACTTTATCGTTTTTTTCAACTGTGCCAAGAAGTGTGCCAGAATATAAATACTGCCCGTCGTCAATTTTTACAAGAGAACCTTCAATATATTTGCCGTAAGTCTGCTGAATAACTCTCACATCTTCATGACCGACAAACTCCGCAATGATGGGCGCGCTCACGCCGTTTAAAAGCATATGCGATATAAAGGTATGTCTTGTCGCATATAATTTGCGATGTTTTATACCGCACTCTTTCAAGAGAGCGCACCATTTCTTACGCAATGCGTTGATGTCATGGTATGGCTTGCCTTCCTCGTTTGCTACCAAATGCAGAGTTTTTCGCCCGACAGCATCAATAAGGGCGTTAAAATACTGCCTTGCCTCCTGCCTTATAGGTATTTTGCGTTTGCTTGCCTTAGTTTTAGGATTGCCTGTTACGCCTCTTACGATAACTTCGTTTATCTCTATGAAGTTACGCGATATTTGAGGCAGTTTCAATCCTAAAAGCTCGCTCGGACGCATGCCCATTGTAAATAAAACGCCCAAAATATTCTTAAAATTACCTCTTGCATGCGATAAAATCCTCTCAACTTCGTCTTTCGTAAAAGGATTGACATCATTGCCGTCGTTTTTAAGCGGAAAATTAAGCGCCTTGTTTTGTTCAAGATACTCATCTTCCACAGCCGTTTGTAAGATACCGCTAAGCGCCGCAAGATAATTCTTTTTAGACACATCTTTAATTTTTAAAGACTGCGCAAAATCCCTTATATCAAGCCGTGTGATAGATGCCACATCTCTGTCTTCGCCGAAAAAGCGTACTGTAAATTCAGTATAACGCGCTATATTGTAATAGCTTTTGCGTCCCTCCGAATGCAGTAAGTGCTTGTCGGCATAGTACCGGACGGTTTTTGCCTTTTGCAGAGTTCCGTTTTTAAGCTTCGTCAGTATTACAGGGATAACTTCATTTTCAAGATATTGCCTGTTTTGCCTTGTGTCGTTAAGCTTTGTGGATTTTCTGACATCGCGCGCGCCGTTTTGATACCTTAGATACAATATACCGCCTCTACTGACTATTTTAACTTTCATGTCATCTCCTTGAAAGCTAAAACTGCTGGTTGAATGGTGTGATTTTACCATAAATTTAACCTACCAATTTTTTAGCCATAATAGTGGCAAAATCATCTACTTCATCTTTTACATTGCGCAGCATCCATTCGTCTATTTTTTCACGGATAAAACGCATTTTTGTGTTTGGTCCGTCAGGCTGAACAAAATGAACGCCAAGCCGCCAATCATTGCATCTGATTTTTTTATTGATGTAAGCTCTTAAACAGCTTATATATTCACAAAGAGCTGAGGTATCAAGATAGGCTTTCATTTGTTCCAAAGTATTGCAAAATTAAGCGTCTTAGTGAATAATGCTAAATAGATATTGAAAGCCCAAATGTTAGTATTGCAATAAAGATAATCTCTATCTCTCGTAAACTCAAACATTAGTCCAAATCTTATGTCGCCGTCTATCTCTGTTGCGTCCCAACTACTTGTTTTTAACTCTAATCTTCCAATTTTCATATCTTGCCTCCCCATATTGCTATAAATACAAGCCCAATGCCAATGCAAAGACCTAAATTTCAATCGCATTTGCGATTATTTTTGCGCTTTCAATGTCCATTTTGCTCTCTTACTCCTAACTCCCGTTTAAGCTCTTCCAGACTAAAAGTATTTATAAGTGCTTCAAAAGAGGTAAGCGCTGTTCTTGGACTTTTATAGTTGGCTGACGCCCTTATCTTTGTTCCGAAAAACTCAACATAATAAAAATCATTATTTTTAACAAGTCTGAAGATAAACAATTCTCCTGTCTCTACATGCTTCACTGTTAGAAAACAAAATTTATCGCTTGTTATCTCCCAATACGCTTTGTTATTCATTTTTCCAATTCCTTAATTTATACTGCGCCATGATGCGCTCCCATTCTCTTGTTATATGGCTTAATTCAACTCCTGACAAGCCTGCCTGCTTCTCTATCCAATTAACATGTTTGCTCATCTGTTTGCTGTCAAGTTTTGTATAGCTTAACGGAACGCCTCTGCCGTCTCTTGGATAATTTAAATCAACAAAAAAAGCAACAGATATAATCGCAAATAAAAAGCTGATTTTTGATGTTACGACAAAAGCGCTAAAGAGAATAGAGAGTATGATAGAAACGCTTGATAATCCGAACGATTTAAAGGCGGTTATAGAGATGGCGGATAAGGCATCTTTGACTTTAGGTATCAATCCACGACATGCCAATCAGCAAATCAATGTCCAAACAAATACGCATGTGAATAATATCCAAAACAAAGAGGAGTTAAAAGAGGAACTTAACAAGCGAGGGCTGCCAATTGAGTTATAGCATGGAAGATGTTGAACTTTTAGAGAAGTATTTTAACTTGAAAGCAAAAGATGACTTTTATACATTCAGGCGATTAATGCACCCAAAAGATAAAACGGGGTGGTTTTATAAAGACTTGACAGCTCATCTTCAGCAGTTTTATCTTGACTTAGCGGCGGGATTAAGACCAAACTTAATAATCCAATCTCCGCCACAACATGGCAAGAGTGAGGCTATAGTTGATTTTACTGCGTGGATATGCGGGAAAAATCCTAATCTAAAAGTAATATTTGCAAGCTTTTCGGATACTCTGTCCGTAAGAGCCAATTTAAAGATGCAGCGTATGCTGTCCAGCATACGCTATCAAAAGATTTTCGGCAGTATATTAAATACAAAAAACATAACTACCGTATCGTCTCAAAAAAGACGAAATTCAAATCTCATAGAGTTCACAAACGGCGAGGGATACTTCAGAAACACAACGGTAAATGGCTCTATCACGGGAGAGAGTTTGGACTTGGGCGTGATAGACGACCCCGTAAAAGGCAGGGAAGCGGCAAATTCGCCAACTGTGAGGGATAAGACTTGGGATTGGTATACGAACGACTTTAGAACAAGATTTAGCGAAAAAGCTGGATTTTTGATGATACTGACAAGGTGGCATATAGACGACTTGGCAGGAAGGATAAAAGAGCGCGGAAGGGCTAAGGTTCTGAACTATAAAGCTATAGCCGAAAAGAATGAAGAGTACAGAAGTGAGGGAGAGGCGCTATTTCCCGAACACAAAAGCCTTGAGTTTTTACTCAATATGAAAAGGACTATGAGCATTCATTATTTTGAAAGTTTGTACCAGCAAAATCCAGTAGTTCAAGGCGGCAATCTTTTTAAGCTTGAATGGTTCAGGCCTGTTTCAAGAGAAGTCATAAAAACGCTTACTTTTCAAAAATACTTTATCATCGCGGATACTGCCATCGGCACAAAACAACAGAATGACTACACGGTATACACAGCTTTTGGTATAAGCGATAACAGGCTTTATATCTTGGATATGTATAGAGGAAAGGTTGAGAGTTTGGAACGCGAATTGAACGCACGAAGCTTTTATAAACGCAATAGCAAGTATCCGTTTGATGGCATGTATGTAGAGCTAAAGGCAAGCGGAACGGACTTATATCAGAGGCTTAAAAGGGATAGTTTGATGGTAAGAGGCATAGAGCGGGATAAGGATAAGGTTACAAGAGCGCAGGAGGTTTTGCCGTACGTTGAATTGAACGGCATATATTATATTGACGACCTTGATACGAACGAATATATGCTTGACGAAATAGTATCGTTTCCAAACGGCGTTCATGACGATATGGTTGACACTATCATAGACGGCGTAACGATAGCTTACAATCCACCGAAGTCAAGCTTTGTGTTTGAGCTGGTTTAAAGCACTATTTTAAGGCTTTTTTAGATATAATGAATAAAGGAAGCAAAAACTAAAAAAGAGTAAAAAAATGACTAAATTAATAGAACTTACACTGCATGATATGGAGATTCATTGCATAAATCATAATGAAAATGTATCAAAACAAGAGATAGAAAACAATATAAAAGACGAGTTGTTGGAGATTTTTGGGACAAAAGAAAATATTGCTTCAAAACTTTACTATGTTGAGATTTTAGAACCACAAAAAGATGAACCATTTATAGCATATATCTATGGTAATTTAGATTTCAAAAATCGCTATTATGGTAAAAATGGGTGCATGTTTCGCATAAAGTATATAACCAAGCAATTTGCCTTAGAAGACTTGGAAAAAGTTAATAATATCGTCAAAAAGACTTGCAAAGAACTTGGCATTACGCAAAAAGAGCTGGCGGCGCGTATAGGCATTGCTGAAGTTACGATTAATAAATGGGCATCTGACCCGAGTAACATAACACCGCAAGGCATTAAGTCTTTGGAGCTTGTTGCTGAAAATGCAAAACTTAAACAAGGAATCGCACTGCTTGACGCCCTTAAAAGCTATATCAAAGATGGCTAAAAACTTCAAAAAATATCTAAAATATTGTTTATATCTTGACATAACCATATAAAATATAGTATTATTCTATCAATTCATATCTGAAATATAGGAGTTGATAGATGCAACTAATCACACTGCAAGGTGACATACCAACCATAAGTCATAGAGTTATTGCCGAACACACGGGTAATGAGGAACATAGTATCAGTAGAATTATTAGGGACACTATGCTGATTTTGAGGAGTTTGGAAGGGTGGGATTTAAAATCGCCACCTTAAAAACTAACAGCGAGGAAAATGGATTTAAAATCCATAAACCTCTCAAGGGGAGTTCTGGCGGGCGTCCTGAGAAGATTTACTTTCTCAACGAACAGCAAGCCACTTTACTTTTAACTTACTTAAGAAATTCAAAAATTGTAAGAGAGTTTAAAAAGGCTTTGGTCAAAGAGTTTTATCGCCTTAAAGAGGAAAATCACAAAAAGCTAAACTACCAGCTTGAACGTGAAAACATAGAGTTGAAACGGGCAATGAACAGGATTACGGCGGACGCTTCGGCTATGACAATGGACGATTTTTTAGATTTTGTCGGTCAAATGAGCAAAGCTGCCAAGACAATGAAAGAGTTAGCGACTGTCGCGGAAGGTTACGCAAAAACAGGCGAAGCTTTTTTGGACCGTATCGCCCAGCGCTACAAACATTATCAGAGAGTTCAGGAGCAATGCAAAAGATTGCCAAAAAATCAGATGAAGGAGTAAAAAAGGTTTTGGAACGAAAGTTATCCCGAAATTTATCTTTTTCGGGGTAACTTTAAGGGTAACAATCACCCCAGAAAATCTGAATAATGCCTAAAAATCGGCTTCATATTTATAGTTCAATTCCCCTATGATGCTATATATGCATTATGCTAAATATATAGAACCTATGTCATTTGATTTAAACTTTTCTGTGTTAAAATAACAAAAAAAGGGGCAAAAATGACACGCGGAGCTAACAATAAACTTGTGGAAGAACTCCACAGGCATGTTATAGAAAAATGAGACAAATACTCTTGTGCTTAATGTTGTTGTCTAACATGGTATTTGCCGATAACTGTTTCAAACTTGATTTGGCATGTGAAGGCAAATACCAAAATAAGTATTCGTCAAACAAGTGTTATGTTCAGACGGAATATCCGACTGCAAAAAACTATGTCCAGACAGAGTATCCGACAGCAGATAATTACTTGCAGGACAAATACTCAACCGCGCCTTGTTATGTACAGAATAAATACTCTGCAAACAAGGGTTATGTCGAAGATAAAACGCTCTTTGGATTTTAGCCTTCAATTTCGCAGGATGTCGTAAATTCAGACACACTTAGGGAGTGCGAAGCGGATTTGACAAGAAATCGTCCGACATCCTCAATTTCTATGTACCAGCCTGCTCTTATTTCTTGTCCTGCAATAGCAAAACTTCCCGTAATCTTCCCTGTTTGACTCTCTTTCAGTTTCGCATTCGCATACTCTATCGCTTCAGCATCACTTTTGGGTTTATTGGTAGAAAGATTCAAGGACGGCGAACCCTCGCCGACTCGGAGTTCTTTAAACTCCGCTATAGTCTCATCTTTCCAAGTTAAAACAACACTGTTGTAATTACCATGGACAGCTTCGGTAATATCAAGTTCTTTTAAATCGGATAACTTAAAAGTTTTATGGATTTTGACATCGGATGATTGAACTGACGGCAATACCTCTTCATTTACTGCCTCTTTTGGTTTTATCATTATAGTTTCGTTTTTGAGGCTATACATAAAATCTCGTTCGGATGCAAGAATAGTCAAAAAACCCAAATCCCCAATATCTTCCTGTAAAATAGAACTTACTGTAGATTTTTTTGCTGTTTCATCTATTGAATACTTAAGGCTATTTCTCTCTGCTATCTTTTGGGCAACATCGTAAAGGGTTGTGTTTGTCCATGTGCAACTCTTGTTTTCTTTTTGTTCACTTGCAAAATTCGCGGATGCTGCTCTTATGCTTGTTGTGTTGGACATATAATTTTTAGTTATGTTTTGAATAGCAAAAGTGCCGCAGAAAAATAGTTCGTTCCCATATCCCATGTAAGCTTCTATTTTTGTACCGAAAGGTTTACGCGCATAAAGTCCTGCAAGTGTAAAACTTATCTCGTCAGCTTCATCGCCTGTTTTATCTTCGTACTCCAGAGATGTTAAGTTTTTTGCAACTGTGTCGGTTATATCTTTGCCTTCAAGAATAAGTCTGAAAATAGGTTTTTTTACCATTCTATCACCTTTTTGGGTTCTATTTTTATTTCAGGCAAATAAACAATATCTTTATCCGAGAGTATAGGTTTTAGTTTCGCATTTTTTCCCAAAACCTGCACGAAAACTTCCAATGTGCCGTAATGCTTATAAACTATTGTGTCAAGCCTCACACCTTTGCTTGCTATGTATTGTTTCATTTTCCGCTCCTTAGCAATTCTACTGTAAACTCTTGTACCAAAAAAGCGCCGTTGTCAACAAAAACGGTTCTATTCTCATTTATAGAGGTAATAATAAATCTTCCAAAGCTTTTGCCGCTTCCGGATGACAACAAAAGAGTGTCTTTAGTTGCAGCAAGACTATAAAGCTTGTCAAGTGCCGTATTTTTCGCACCTGTGTTAGGTAAGGTAACGCCGCTTAGCGTTATTGTCTCTTTTTCCTTTTTCGCCGTAAAATAAACAGAATAATTATTAATGCGCTCCTGCTCGCTTATACCATAATCTACACTTTTTGATATTTGTCCCAATATAACAGGGCTTTCAAATTTAAAACTGCCCATTTTGTTATGATACAGACTGTATAACATTAAAATCTCCTGTTTTGCGCGTTAAAATTATCGGTTTTTATGCTGTCTTTTACGGCTTTCACAAGCTCTTTCTTGAACTCATCAAAATTAAATGTACCGTCTGGTTTTGAACCTATCATAAAATTGCCCGAAAAATTGACATTTATACTGCCCCCGCCTGTTGTCTGTGCTGTTGCGGACGGCATGGCGTAATTCTCATAACTATATGCGGGCATGCTCTCATTATAAACATCAGGAGCATCGTTTGAAACGCTTACATCACCGCCGCCGAAACCAAACCAGCTGGCAATATCCGAAAAAAATCCTTTAACTCCTTCCCAAAGAGAGCTGAAATATTCAGTTAAACCGTTTATCCATTCAAACTTGCTTCCGAGCCAGTCAAAGGCTACGCCGATACCTCGCATCAAAAGTCCTAAGGGCGACCAGCTGAATACGGTTTTAATTCTCTCCCATACCGCTTTACACAGATTTCCAAATCCGCCCATTTTATTAGAAACCCAAACAATTGCAGCGACAAGAAGTCCAATACCCACTATAATTAAACCTATAGGATTTGCGGTCATTATAGCATTTAAAATCGTTTGCACTATTGTCCATGACCTTATTGCAATGATTATTTTTTTTATGCCGCCGCTTAAAAAAGCGGAAACTGCCGCATATGTTTTTATTGCCGCAGATGAAAGTTTTAGCGCGATAGTATGGCGATTTTGCCATAAAGTAGCAATTTTCAAAACCGCAGTCAAAAAAATGACGGAGCCAGTCGCACCTTTTGTTCGTGCTGAAGCAATAAGATGAGTCAGCCCGCGTATTTTTTCCGCGCTGGTTGCCCACATCGTCATCACCCAAAGAAATTTAAGGGCATTTGCAAAACCAAGAATATAAAATTTTCCAGAAAAGTAGATGAGCTTAACAGTTTGATACACTAATTTTCCTGCAAAAAGCACGCTAAAAGTCCCTGCAATTACTTTTGTCAATTCTTGATGTTCTCTAATAAAATCTGCAAGGGGATATACTACCGATTTAAAAAACCGCAAAAAATCGTTTAGAACCGGTAAAAGAGCTGAGCCGATTTCAATACCTACCTCATTTATTGAGTTTTTCATGAATATAAGTTGCGCCGCTGTGTCTTTTGCTTTTTTAGCAAATTCAGCTTCTACGCTGCCGGCGTATTTACTTTTTTCGCTAACACTTTCTAACGCTTTTTTATACTGTCCCAGCGAGCTGACAAGTAAAGCCATGTCATCACTGTAGCCCTCGCCCATTAATTTTTTAAATATACCAAGCTGTTTATCACCATCTACGCGTTCAAGCTGTTCAAGAAAAGTTTCGAGCGCAACTTGTGGATTCATTTTTATGCTGTCTGCGAGTGTCTTTGCATCTGTGCCCATCTCTTTTAGGGCATCTTGAAACTCTGTGCCTTGCAATTCAGCCGTTTTCATTTTCGATAAAAGAGCGTTTATAGCAGTTCCCGCTACTTGCGGACTTTTACCGAGAGACAGAAAAGAGCCTGCCAAAGCAGTTGTTTGCTCTGCTGTAAGCTTAAAAACTTTTGCATTACCGCCGACACGAGTCATAACTTCGGTCATATCTCCGGCATTAACGCCTATGGTATTGGAAACTTTATTGATTGCGTCTGCTATACTTGCTGCATCGTCAATGCCGACTTGATAAACGCTCATTATTTTTGCCATAGTTTTGCCTGCATTTTCAGCATCCATATCAAAAGCAACCGACATTTTCGCAACTGTTTCGGTAAATTTGGCGAGTTCTTCTTTTTGGACGCCAAGCGCGCCGCCTGCCGCCATGATGGTTGCTAACTGTTTTGCTTCAAGCGGGATAACTCTTGAGAGTCCCTTGATCTGCTTTGTGTATAATTTTTCCTCTGCCTCACTTGCAAAATCAACGACCTTTTTCACATCAGACATTGCGCTTTCAAAGTCAATAGCCGCCTTAAACGGTGCGGCGATAGCTCCACCCATGACAAGGTTTTTCATATTGAAAATTTTACTTTTAGCGTCGGTTATTTGTTGTTGCGCGTAATTAATTTTAACAAGATTTTTATGATAAGCAACCAATGTGCCGCTAAGCCCTTTGATTCCCGCATCTGTTTGCTTTGCAATTTTTCGTAAATTATCAAAGCTTTTATTGGTTTCTATTAGCTTTTGTACCCCCTTTACTGCGAGTCCGAGACTGATTCCAAGCATAACATCTTTCATTTTTACAAACCTTATGGTATAATTACGGCATGAAAAAGAAACCAAGAATTAAAATATCATTCGATACCTTATTCATTGTTGCATATACCATTACGCTAATTGCGTGCTGGACATATACTGGTGATTTTTTCACTGCCGCTTTTCTGGCATTAGGCATTATTCTAATAGTAAGCATTGTTGCCGCTTTGCCCTTATTTGCCGTTTTTGGCATTTAGTATTTTCTCCGAAATTTCTACGAATTTCATAAATTCTATCGCGTCCATGCTACATATTTCGGTATAGCCAAAGTGCAAAACATAAGCGACTAAGGCTATAGATTCCTCATTTACACTGACGCGTCGCTCGGCAAAAAATCTTTTAAGACACCATTTAAAACCATAAAATCGCTAAATTCCAACTCTTCAACTTCTTTTTCAAGCATATTGCAGCATTTTGATATGATCGTAATTGATTGAGATATTTCGTTTTTGCTCTCCATAGCCGCTCTGATAACCCCGACTGTCGGGGAGTTAAATACTATTTCATCTCCGCGTACAGGGAGTTTTACCGTTTTTGTTCTTGCCATTTTTTTATCCTTTTTTTTAAATTAAGTTACCCGCACAGGGCGGGAGATTATGCTATTCCAAATGTGAGCGCAAATCGGCAAGATAATCAACCCCGCCGATAAGACAAATCATATTCCTCGTGTCAATTACCGTAACAGGGATACTGTCTATCGTAAGAGAATAAAAATGAACCTGCAATTTTATTTCCTGTTCGACCACTTCGCCGCTTTTCCAAGCTGTTGGCGTGATAGACTCAATATCGCCTGTCAATATAACAACTACAGGTTTTGATTTTTTATCCTGATATAAAGAACCTTTCAAAACAAATGGGATGCGCGAAGCAAATGTATGCCGTATTTGGTATAGTATGCGATTCCCCATGCCGCATTTTTCAAGTAGCTTGTGCCACCTATAAAAAAGAAAATCTGCATTCTGCGGATAAATTTGCAAGTATTTTTTGTAAAAAAATGCAAATAATGCTTATTTTTTTAAAGATTAGGTAAGAGTTATTTTAGTTATTTACTGCGTTTTTTAGGGAATTTATAATTGTCTGTATGTTGTTTATGTTTATATCTTCTTTTCTTAGTATATTTAGAATATCCTCATCATTTTTTAGAAAAATATAATACATGCGCATAGCGTTATATAGGTGTTTTTTACCTGTTTCCTGCTCTGCTCGCTTATAGTATTGTATAGTTCTTAGAGAAAAATCAAAAAAATCTGCAAGTGCCTTATTTGTTATTTTTTTTTGCATATTTTATCCTTTTTTTAAAAAAATTATAACGCAAATTTTGCGCAATGTCAATATCATTTTTTTAAGTTTAGGTGGGTTTTAAGTTTCAGGGTAAAAAACTAATTATTTTATTTAAGCTTTGCATTTTTTGCTATCATTACGGAGTACGATTTCAATAGGCTTTCAGAAGTTTTTGAAGTCGGTTAAGTTTAAGTGATTTTTGTATGGCAGAGAGGAAGGGATTCGAACCCTCGGTGAGTTGCCCCACACACGCGTTCCAGGCGTGCTCCTTAAACCGCTCGGACACCTCTCTATCGTAAAATTCATAAGTTTTACGCTCTTATGCAATTAAGAAATGAAAATATAGCAAACTCCCACTTGAGTTTGTATTAATCCGTTAGATATAATACTTTTTTCAAAGGATTATCATGAAAACAGTATTAACTATCGCGGGATCAGACAGCGGCGGAGGTGCAGGCATACAAGCAGACATAAAAACAGCCGAAGCGCATGGAGTGTTTGCCGCAACTGCCGTTACCGCATTAACAGCGCAAAACACACATGGAGTCATCGGAGTATTTAGTGTAAAAACAGAATTTATCATCAAACAGATAGAGGCGGTGTTGAGCGATTTTGACATAAGCGCTGTAAAAATAGGAATGTTTGGAAGTTATGATGCGGCAAAAGCGCTGTTTGATATTTTGAAAAATTTCAACAAACCCATAGTTTTAGATCCTGTAGCTATTTCCCGCGCAGGCTCAAAGCTTTTGGACGACAATGCAAAATCTGCCCTAATGGAACTTTTTCCATTAGCCGATATAGTTACGCCAAATCATTTTGAAGCCGAATATTTCGGACTTAACACGGATATAAATGCAAAACTTCCAAAGTGCAATTTTCTTATTAAAAATATATTTCCCAAAAGTAATGAAGCAACAGACAGACTGTTTTTAAACGGCGCTTTTGTGAGAGATTTCAGCACGCCGTTCGCGCAAAAAAATAATACTCATGGCACAGGCTGCACATACTCTATGTCAATAGCTTGCAATCTCGCACTTGGATTAAGTCTTAAAGATGCGATACAAAATGCTAAAAATTATATCTATGAGGCGATTAAAAATGCTCCGAATTTAGGACATGGAAACGGACCGATAAGGCATAAAATAAACTCTACATGTGAATAATTTTTATCCGCTAAAAAAATTTAGTAAAGAGGAAAATTTATCATTTGCAAATTATATCGGAAAAGAGAATTTTTATAAATGCAGACAGCGTAGAAATGGTCGGGGTGACGGGACTTGAACCCGCGACCTCTACCACCCCAAGATAGCGCGCTAGCCAGGCTGCGCTACACCCCGAAACCAGAGTAGTATTATACACATAAAGATTTAAAGTTTTATTTGATAGTGTGAAAAAAATTTTAAAGTTTTTCACATCTTTTTCACGATGTGAAAGTAAAAATTAAGAAAGAAAATTTATAGTAAATAATAGAGCTGTTTTTCGCACTTATTTGCTTAAAGATATTTGAAATATTGTAAAAAATATATTAAGCTACAGTATCAAGAAGCGAATTTAATATGTTTTTAAGTTTCACATATTCGCTTTTATGTTCAAAAATAAGTTTAAGCCGTTCCTCTTTTATTTGCATAAATTTTTCCAAAAGCGTATCATAATTTTTAACGATAAAGCTCCTGTTGCCTTTCATCATATTTTCAAACTCATATAGATATAAACTTCTTTTTAGTCGCTCTCTTATCTCATCAAGATTAGGCTCATATACGCTAAATCGAGTTGGATTTTCTTCGTAAAGTTTTATGGATTTTTCTATTCTGCGTTCCAAAAATGCTATAACAACTTCAGTCGCATTCTGATAATTAAATTTGACTCCCGCACTTACATGTTTAAATTCGGAACTTATTTTCGCAAAACTTACCGCTGTTTCATCGCCGAACGGTTTTAATATATTCTCATAAGTTTTAGAAGCAAATTTACGCATATTTGCAAATTGTATATCAGATTGTATATTTTTGTTTTTTCTTATCAGCTCATAAGGTTTCTGCCATTTTATTACTTTATCCTCAAGCGTTTTAAAAACGGCTGCATTTTCACGGTTAATGTCGTCTTGTATAATATCCAAAGATCGCAGATACTGTTTAAATATTCTGCCTATTATGTCGTCCTCAAAGAAGAGTTTTTTATAAATCTCATCGGAATTGATTTTTGCCGCTTTGTATTCATAAACTTTATAGCCTCCGAAAACCCCTCTTTTTTGGGCATATCTTTTGCGCTTAATATCTGTTTTATTGGATAAAATTTCAAAAGAGATTTTTTCTATTATCTCCTCTATTTTTAAATATGACTCATTAAGAGCTGTTGAAAATCGGCTTTTTAGCTTATTATAAACATTTTTAATTTCTTCTTCATAATTATTTAATATCTCTTCAAGTTCTTCAAATATAGAGATTAGCTTCTCCTCTTGCTCCAATATATCGGACAAAAGCCGCTTTATCTCTTGAGTTATGGCAAACTCTTTAGAATTAACAGCGATAGGTTTAATCTCTTTATAGATAAATTCTATCACCGCTTCTATATTGGACTCTTTTAAAAGGTCGTCTTTTGGAGGCAGTTTTGCAATAGTTAAAGCCGCTTTATTAAAGGAATTTATCGCATTTTGCACCAACTCGTCATTTATCTCGTAATTATTTGCTTCTATGCTGTTTTGGAGTGTTTTTAAGGTGGTTTTTAACTCGCTTTGCAGCATGATATGTTTCTCATGTGAGCGCGATTCTAAAGCTTGTTTGGCTGATATGGGAATAACTTCGGCAAAATAGTTTTTAAAAGAGCTTTTTATATATTCTACGGTTGTTTTGATCTGTTCGGGAGAGAATTTGTCTTTTTGATTCAGTACACAAAGAGATCTGTTTTGATAAGAGTGCATGTATTGTTCCAAAACCTCAGCCTCGCTCATTTTACCCGCATTATCTATAAGACTTAACCAAATAATGCCGTCCACCTCTTTTAGTACCGCTTCGGTTGTTTCAGTGTCGCTGAAACTTTGCGAATTAAGTCCGGGAGTATCTACAAAAACGATATGTTTTAAAAGTTCCAAAGGCGCATAAAGCGTCAAATAATCTATATCTTCCGAACTGTTTCGCTGATCGGTAAAAGATTTGATACTCTCTACGGCATGAAAGCTTTCTCTGCCGTCTTTGTATCTGACCATGAGACTAAATTCACTGCCGTATCTTATGTAGTTTACTTTTGATGTTACGGGCGTGATACCTGTAGGAAGGATATTTTTGGTCAAAAGAGCGTTTAAAAATGTGGATTTGCCGCTTGAAAATTGTCCGGTTATCGCTACTTTCATGGGCTCTTGCGCGCGCGATATGAGTCTGTTGAAAGCCTCTTTAAGTTCTCTTGAAGAAGACATTTTAGGATCAAGTAAAATCTCGGCGGCTCTATTTATGAGGTTTAAAATACCCTCCGATGCTCGAGTTTGTTTTGCAGTTTCGGCTTTATATTCTGCTATAAAATCTTCAAATAGTCCCATGTAATCCTGCTGATTTTTCTATAATATCTTGTAGTTTTATAAATCTTTTTTGTATAAGAACGCCTCTTTTTTCCGCTTCGTTTGTATGCAGTTCCAAAAGATTTATCTGTTTATTAAGACTTGCGATCTCTTCTCTCATGCCGTCTCGCAAAAGGTTCAAAGGATAGCTGTTTTTTGTCTGAAATTCATTTAAAAGCGTATTATTAAGATTTGTTAGAACAATATCAAGCCGACTTTTTATCATGACGAACTCTTCTTCTAAAAGGGCATTTAGATTTTCGCCGAACTCATCAAGACTGTTTTTTGAACATTTTTTCAAAATTGATAAAATGCGCGCCGATAACGCTTCAAAATCTTGTATAAGACCAAATCTGTTTGATGCAAAAAATGCTTTTACGTCAAAACTTTCCACCGTCAAATCAATCTTCAAATCCTCAAAACGCAAAAGCAGCTTCTCCTGCATAGCAGTTGATTGCTTGCTAAAACTAAAACGATAATCGCGCGTCAAATCCAAAATGCCGTCTTTAAGTCCATTTTGGACGATATATGTTATACGTTCGTTTGAAGGTTTGCGGCTGTTTTTTGCAAGCTCATACTTTACATCGTCAAAAACGCGCGAAAATATCTTTCCGTGCAGCGAATGAATGCGCGCATCCAATTCCAAAAGAAGCGTTTTTGCAAACTCTTCAAGTTCTGACAGGGCGTTTTTTAGCGATAAAAGAAGAGTTTCTATATTTGCCTCTTTTATGCTGTTTTGGGATTGGAGATTTTCCAAATCCCTTTTCAACTCTTCGGAAGATTTGTTTAAATTTTCATACTCTTTTTTGTATGCCAAAAGGCTCTCCGCCGCCGTAATGTGTAAAATTTTTGCATTTGAAGCTATCAGCAGATTGGCTTTTTCGCTGCCGCTTCCAAAAAGTACGCTGTTTAGATAATTTTCTACGGCAAATATTCCGCTTTTCTCTTCGCTGTAGCCAAGATTTTCAGCCTCTTTGGAGCGTCCTGTACGATGCATGAGAGCAAGCTTGGCAGCTACGGGAATAAACTCTATTTTTTCAATTATAGTTTGAAATAAAGCCTCTTTGTTTTGCTTTTCAAGCTGCGCTTTAATACTTGTTTTTGTGTAGTTTATTACTTCGTTTAATTCTTCTTCATTGATTGTATCAACTCTTGTGATAATAACAAGAAGCCTTGAAATGCCTTGATATGTTAAGGCATCTATGATAAAATCTACATCTTTTGCCGTTGCGCTTTGAGCCGCATTCATGAGGTGTACCATCAAATCGCATGAATTTAAATACTCTTTTGTTATCTCTTCGCGCTTTATTACGGGGTCGTCAAGTCCGGGCGTGTCCACTATCGTAACCCCGTCTTTTAAAAATGCAAGATCGGTATATAACTCTACGCTTTTTACAAGATTGCATCTCATGTTAGATTTTGCCGACGAGGTATAAAGGCTGATATCTTGTATATTTATCTTATCGCTTCTGCCCTCATCTGTTATAAAATCATCCAAGCCGCTGCCAAATTTACTCTTTGTTTGTTCAATAAATTTAGCAATTTGAGGCAGAAATTCGCCGCTTTTTTCTATTGCTTTCCACTCTTGCTTACTCCAAAAATTGACTATTGCTTCAGGAGAAGAGGCGTATTTTAAAATTGTAAGATTTGCCGTTTCGGGAACGACGGCAGTTCCTAATATATCGGCTCTCAAAATAGCATTTAAAAGCGTGGATTTACCTGCGTTCATGATGCCTGTGATGCCTATGGAAAAGCTTTTTTCGCTTAAAGCTTTTTTCACCTGTTTAAGTCTTGCCTGCTGTGAAGGAGTTTCAACAAGCTCAAAAAGATTATCTGAAAGTTCGGATAAAATATCCAATTTTTCCCAAAATGTCTTGTCTATAGAAACTTGTTCTATTTTTTGAGTTTGAACGGTCAGATTAGCATTATCGCTTTTTGCCGAAACGGTAAAAATATCTTGATATTCTTTTAATTTTTGCGCATCTAAAATATCCTCTTTGTGAAGTTTTATCAAAGATTCTATGAGAGATTTTTGAATATCGGCCGAGTTTTGTTTTTTATATTCTGCGATTATCTCTTTTTTTGCCGCTTCAATATTTTTTCTATTAAGCGGTCTTTTTAAAAACAGTATTTCCCAAATCTTATTAAATGAAGCTGTTTTGCAGACAGCATAGATATTCTCTTCGTTTATGGTTAATATAACGGCGCAAAGTTTGGCAAAGTCGCTTGGATTTAGGGAAAACATGACACTCTTTTTATAATTTAAAAAAGGGATTATAGCAGAAATTTTTCCGAATAAAAATATCTTGCCGATCTATGCGCCGCAATCATATCTGCGGAGTGTTTTGATCTTTTTACGCTGTTATTTATCCGCAATTTCCTTAATTATTTCTACTAAATTCATTGTGGATTTGATGTTTTTTTCATAGATAATATATTTGCCGTTCACGATATATGCGTAAAGACCCTGCATTTTAACTATATCGTATGATGCGTCCCACATGTCAAGAATATCTTTTACGCGCTGATCATTTTTTAAAGATTCAAATTCCGCCTTAGATAAACCGCTTGCCTTTAATCCCGTCTCAAGAAAACTTTCGCTCCCTTCTCTCCATCTCTCCTTATTGTTATGATAAGCGTGATAATAAGCCATTTTCGCTTTATTGAATTGCGATTTTTTATCAAATAGATAAGTTATGCCGTTTTCACTGTCTTTTACTAAAAGTACGGCATAAAGTTCGCTTGCTTCTTTGGCATATACGCCCTGCGTTTTGATATGAAAAGGCTTAAATTCTACAATACCCTCAAGCTCTTTTACGATGACCGGCATTGCCGTTTCATCATCTTCGTAGCATATCGGACATGCATAACTGAACACTTTAATAAGCGTTTTGTCCATATTTTTGATAGGCGTTTCAAGTCTCATGTAGTCCGTTCCTTCGCTAAAACCAAAAGTATTTGTGCCTAAAAACAGTATAATTGAAAATTTATATATGTTTAAAATAAATCTCTTCATAAATATCTCCTTTAAAATTTATATCCAATATCAGGACTGTTAATTGGGGTTAGCAGGTATTATAAAGTCCGAAATTAGCCAACAACTAACGCCAGTATTAATTTTTTCAATAACTGCCACGAAAATATTACCGTTTTGTAAAATTATCTCTTGTCGTTTATTAAATTTTTGCTACAATCTCGCATTAATTATCAGGTAAAACAGATGGAACTTACTATTGAACTTATTTTAATATTTTTAGCGCTTGGGCTTCTTGTCGGTTTTATGGCGGGACTTTTAGGTATCGGCGGCGGCGGTATAATGGTACCTGTATTAACGGCTCTATTTTCATATAACGGCATTGAGATAGACAAGGCTGTGCCTATGGCGCTCGGTACGGCGATGAGCTCTATCGTTATTACATCATTTTCAAGCATGAGAGCGCATAAGGCAAAAGATAATATTCTTTGGAGCGCATGGCGTCCTATGGCCGCAGGGGTAGTTTTGGGCGTTATATTGGGAGCATATCTTGTCTCTATCGCAAGTTCTATTGCGCTTGCACTGTTTTTTAGTATTTTTATGGCTTATATCTCCATACAGCTTTTTTTAGACAAAAAACCAAAACCTTCAAGACGGGTGCTGCCTAACGCATATCTCTTCGGAGGAGGAGGATTTATAGGGACGATCTCAACTCTTGTATCTATCGGCGGCGGTTCTCTTACCGTACCTTTTCTTATTTGGCAAAATGTTGACGGCAAAAAAGCGATAGGCACTTCGGCTGCGCTTGGTTTCCCTTTGTCTATTATGGGCGCATTATGCTACATGGCAATAAGCGGTACGGAACATATAAATATTCAGGCTCTGACAATAGGTTATGTTTATCTGCCCGCTGTTTTTTTTATATCAATTGCGAGTTTTTTCACAGCAAAACTTGGTGCGCATGGTACGCAAAAATACCCTGTAAGCGTATTAAAAAAGATACTCGGCGTGCTGAACATGATACTTGCGATAAAAATGCTGATGTCGGTAATAGATAAAGTATAAGCGGTTTTAAAAAAATGGGCGTTTTGCAGACAAACTATCAATTTTAGAGCATTGCGGAAAATTTATTAAAGTGGTGGTCAGAGACGGAATTGAACCGCCGACACGGAGATTTTCAGTCTCCTGCTCTACCGACTGAGCTATCTGACCAGCAAAAACAAGAGTGAAATTATACCGATTAAACTTTAATATT
>JAISXY010000029.1 GCA_031270285.1 Campylobacteraceae bacterium | reverse complement strand
GAAGAGGGCATTTTATGTAAAATGGAGTATATACCGGCTCTGTCGCACGCTTTTTCTTTCATTTTTACATATGATTGACTTGCAGGGTCGTCTCCTACCAAAATCACGGCAAGTCCTGCGGTTATATTTTTTTTTCTAAGTTTATCCGTCTCTTTTTTTATTTCATCTTGAATGGAGTTTGAGAGCGTTTTTCCGTCAAGCAGCGTCATTAATTTCCCTTTTTTAAAAGTGATATAAAAATTGTTTGGGTATGATACCATTTAACTATTAAATTTTGGCAAAAAGAGTTAAAATGCGCTTGATATTTATACTGTTTTTTTTGTTTTCCGCTCTTTTGGCAGATGATTTTATAACGAGAATGGAGTATGCAAAACTGCTCTACTCAAATCCGCGCGGTATCGGCTGTAACAAATGCCATGGCAATGATGCAAGAGGAGAAGTAATAGCAAATATCAAGGTAAAAGGAGAGATTAAAAAGTTTTCCGCACCATCTATAAACAATGCAACAAGAGCCGTTTTTTTTAAAGCTTTAAACAATCCTAAAGATATTATGCCCAAATACTCTTTAACAGATGAGGAGATGGAGAGTCTGTACGAATATATCACAAAACAGCTTTAATTCAGTGCGTAACCTATCTCTTTGACTATTTTTATGGCATTTTCGGGAAGTTTTTTGCGTAGCCGCTTGATGAGCGCTCTAATGTTTAAGATAGAAGTATCCTCGCCCTCCCATATATACTCTTCCATCTCTTCAAATGTAACTATACGCTGACGGTTTTTTATAAAGAGTTCGAAAAAAAGTATCTCCTTTTTTGCAAGCTGCACTTCGTTGCCGTCTTTGTCATGAAGTCTGCTGGTTTCGTAGTTAAATAGATATCCGCCCGTCAAATTTATAACCGAAACCGCAGAAGGTCGGCAGAATTTTTTGATTTTTTGAACAAGTTCATAATTGAAAAACGGCTTCTTAAGATAGTCATCAGCCCCTATTTCATAAGCTTTTTGGATATTTTCCAATTCATGATTTGAGCTGATGATTATGACCGGTATGTTTTTATGATAAAGTCTTATCGTATCAAGTATGCTTATGCCGTCCAGCGAGGGAACGTTTATATCCAAAACATAGCAGTGATAACCGTTGTTTATCGCATCCAGCGCCTTTTCGCCGTCGTAAAAAACATCCGTTTTAAAACCTTCCTGATCCAAAGTAACCTTTATCAGATTTGCCAGTCTCTCATTATCTTCCAAAACCAGAATTTTCATTTTACCGCCTCCAGTGATATTTTAAAACAAGCTCCGTCATCTTTATTAAAAGCTTCTATCTTTCCGCCCATTTTATTTTCAATGATGAGTTTTGACATGTAAAGACCTATGCCGTGCCCGTTTTTCTTTGTCGTATAGTAAGCGTCAAATATAAATGGAAGTCTGTCGCTTCTTATACCGCCCGCATTATCGCCTATCTCTATAATGACCAGATTTTTCCTGTTATATATGAGAAATTCTATCCTGCCTCTTTTTATCGTTCCTTTGGCTCTAAGCTCCGCTATCTGGTCTTTTGCGTTATTTACGATATTTAAAAGTATCTGCATGAACTCGTTTTTGTAGCCCTCAACAGTAAGTTTTGCGGCGTCTTTTTTGTTTATAACGATATCTATATAGTTATATTTTATCGTATGATTTATGATCTTCATCATGGATTTTATAGCCTCTTCGACATTAAATGAGGTTTTAACGGCAGATGGAGCTATAAATTTTTGAAAATCGCTTATAGTATTTGTCATGTAGTGTATCTGCACCATGATATCTTTTACAAACTGACTGTTTTTATCGCGCTCTTTAAATGCATGCTCTTGTGCTATGGTCGCTATCTCTACCAAAGGATTTTTCCACTGATGAGCAATGGACGAAAACACTTCGCCTATCTCGGCAAGTTTTGACTGCTGGATAACAAACTGCTGGTGTTTGTTTTTCTCAAGCTCTACAAGGCGCAGTTTTTTCTCATTTTTAATTCTCATGTAGATATTGTGCAAAAGTCCCAAAATAAGAAAAACCAACAGCGGCGAAATGATAAAGACAAAATTTATAAACTCTCTGTGTTTATCAAAAAATGTCATCGGCATATTTATAGTAGTATAATTTCCAACGGCAAGACTTGGATTTATGTTGAACTCTCTCATTTTATTGAGGTCAAATTGAAAATCATACTTATCAAATGTTGTAGTAAAAAGTGGTGTTAATCTGCCCTCTAAAATATCAACCGCAACTTTTCCCGTCTCCTGTCCAAGCCCGTCAATCAATACAAGTTTGCCGCCAAAAGCGCCTTTGCCTATAAAAAGAGTGTCCGTAACAAAAACGGGCAGTTTTAGTTTTTCTAAAGTCGTGGCTATCTGGTTGTTTCTGTAAAAATTACCATATTTGTCATTGTAAAATCTCACATAAAAAATCGCTTCATCGTTTTTGTATGAAGAAAATCTCTCTTCAAGTTCATTCAAAGTGGACGCTCTTATGTACTCTATATCCAGCTTTTCGTCATTCTCTTCTATCGCCTGCATGATAAAAGGGTGCGAATCGTCTCCGTTTTCGCTTTGGTCGTTGATAATATAGAGTTTTTTTAAGTTCGGAATCAGTTTTGAAATCATAAGGATAGTTTCACCGATAGCTCTTTTTTCATATACTCCAAAAACCCTATCTTCAAGACCGCTTTTTCTTATATCTTCTATAGAATTTCGCTCAAGTCCCGAAAAGAGTATCGGCTCATTAGTAAAAAGCTCATGATAGTATTGCAGTACAAAATCATAAGCAAATTTATCAACGGTTATAATCAATTCGTATTTGTGATTTTTCAGTTGAAGTTTGTAAAGCTCCAGCAGCTTTTTGTAATATTCCTTTGAGTTGATTCGTTTTGAATCCATATATAAAACATTGACCGTTATATCTATATGCTGTGATAAAACTGTCTCCAAGCCCTTTATCACGTCATCGCTCCACTGAAAGCCGCGATGGTAAGAGTTGATAACAAGAACCTGTTTATCTTCTGCAAAAGCGCAGGTTATCATTAACAATAAAATAAAAATTTTTATACAAAACTTCATTATATCCGTTAATACCTCAAAAAATATGATATATTTTAGCGAAAAAAATAGTTTTTCCATGTTACTTTTTTGAAATAATATGGAAAAACAAAAAGTATTTAAGAACTTTTACTGTTTTAGAAATAGTTTTTGTAATTTCTTTAGATTTCCGTTTCGCCTTTAAGCGTTTGGAATATGCGGACGTTTAATCGTTTTAGATTTTAGGATAGAGCGCATCGGTAACGCTCTATCTGCTTTAAAAATTTTAAATAAGCCTTTAAATCAATATCGGCGCCAATATAAATCCCAACGTTACCGCTATCGCTATAGTTAACACCCCGGGAAATAAAAACGGATGGTTAAAGACATATTTGCCGATCCTAGTACTTCCCGTATCATCCATCTGAACGGCTGCTAAAAGTGTAGGGTATGTAGGCAAAACAAACAGTGCGCTTACTGCCGCAAATGACGCTATGAGCGTCGTGGGTTCTACACTTAATAAAATCGCCGTAGGAATGAGCGCTCTTGCAGTTGCCGCTTGCGAATACAAAAGAGTGCTTGCAAAAAACAAAATTACCGCTAACATCCATGGATATTGTTGCAATAAATCTCCCGCAACGCCTTTAATACCGTCGATATTGCCGCCCACAAAAGTAGAACCAAGCCATGCAACGCCAAGAACGCAGATACAAGCTGTCATACCGGACTTGAAGGTAGAAGCATTTAAGACTTTATCGGTGTCTATCTTGCAAAAAAATGCAATCAAAGTTGCGATTGTGAGCATGAACATTATGATAGCCGCATCGCGCCCTACAATGGGATTTTCTATCCATTTAACGGTACTGCTGATGGCGGTAGCATATAAAACGATAGCCAAAACGCCGATTAAGAAAAGTAAAACGGACAGTTTAGCGCCTTTTTGGGCAACAAACTCCCTTTGACCGCGAAGTTTAACCAGCCCCTCTTTCAATCTCTCCTGATAAACGATGTCTTTAGAAAGGTCGGTGTCAAAAAGATTGCAAATAAATGCGGTTATCATGCAGGCTGTAAATGTTGTAGGTATGCAAATCGCCAAAATGGTAAGATATCCGACACCAAGAGGCTCTAATACGCCGCTCATGAAAACAACAGCCGCAGAGACAGGTGAAGCTGTAATGGCTATCTGGGAGGATACGACAGAGACGCTCAATGGAACGGACGGCTTAACGCCCTGTTCTTTTGCGACTTCCGCAATAACCGGAAGCGCTGAAAACGCCGTATGGCCTGTGCCTGCAAATATGGTCAAAAAATATGTTACCGTGGGACCTAAAAATGTTATATATTTAGGATGTTTTCTTAAAAGTTTTTCTGCCAAATGCACCAGATAATCAAGCCCGCCCGCAACCTGCATCGCTGCAATAGCCGCTATAACGGACATTATGATTAAAATAACATCTATAGGTATAAGAACCTTACTTCCTGTAACTCCGCCGGGATCCATGCCCAAAAATAGACATAGAAATACCAATCCTATACCGCCGGCATATCCTATCGCTATGCCACCCAAACGAACACCTATAAAGATAGCTCCCAATACTACAGCTATTTGCAGTATCAAAAGCACTTCAGGACTAAAAAAAGCGCTAAGCATCTGTTGCTCCTTATTTTTTTATGGTCTGCTTGCCATCTATTTTATGTTTTTCAGACAGTCCGAAATTACGAGGTTTAATCATATTTTCAGGTCTTATAATGTCGTCAAGTTCTTCTTTTGCCAAAAGTCCTCTCTCAAGTACTATGTTATATACGGAACCGCCGCTCTCCAAAGCCTCTTTTGCTACGGAGGTTGAATTTTCATAACCTATAAACGGATTTAAAGCCGTTACCAAACCTATACTGTTCAGTACCAAATCCTTACATCTCTCTTTATTTGCCGTGATACCGTCCACGCAAGCAAAAGAGAGCGTTTTAAACGCATGGCTCATCATGTTTATAGAGTTAAAAAGATTGTAAGCGATAACAGGCTCAAAGACATTAAGCTGTAACTGTCCGCCTTCGCTTGCCAATGTTACGGTGATGTCGCTGCCTATTACTTGGAAGCAGACTTGGTTTACAACCTCGGGAATTACGGGATTTACTTTGCCGGGCATTATTGAGCTTCCGGGCTGCATGGCAGGAAGATTTATCTCGTTAAATCCTGTTCTTGGACCGGAACTCAAAAGCCTTAAATCGTTGCAGATTTTTGACATTTTAGTAGCGACTCTTTTCAAAACGCCGGATATTTGTACATAAGCTCCTGTGTCTTGAGTAGCTTCTACCAAATCTTTTGCCGTTATAAACGGGCGGCCGGTTACTTCTTGAAGTTTACTCTCCACGAGTTTTGGATAATCCGGATGCGAATTTATGCCGGTTCCTATGGCAGTTGCGCCGAGATTCATCTCTCTTACCAACTGTCTTGCCTCATCTACTCTTTGGATATCCTCGCCAATCATAATCGCATATGTTCTAAACTCTTGCTCCAAAGTCATGGGAACGGCATCTTGAAGCTGCGTTCTTCCCATTTTTATCACATCTTTGAATTCCAAAGCTTTTTTTGCAAATGAGTCTTTTATGATGCTCATGGACTCTATCAAACCACCCAACCTCTCGTAAATAGCTATACGCAAAGCCGTAGGATAGGCGTCGTTTGTGGATTGTGAGAGATTTACATCATTGTTCGGATGAAGATATTTGTACTCGCCTTTTTTGTGTCCCATGAGTTCCAAGCCGATGTTTGCAATAACTTCATTGGCATTCATGTTTGTTGAAGTTCCCGCACCTCCTTGTATCATATCTACAACAAACTGGTCATGGTATTTGCCGTTTACAATCTCATCGCATGCTTCGCAAATAGCATTTTTTTTGGCTTCACTAATCAAGTTTAACTCGTAATTTGCCAAAGCCGCCGCTTTTTTTACAAGAGCTAATGATTTTATAAAAGTCGGAAAACTTGAAAGTTTTACTCCCGTTATATAAAAATTCTCTTTTGCTCGTGCCGTTTGCACACCATAATAACAATCATTGGAGATCTCCTTGTCTCCTATCAAGTCGTGTTCTATACGAAATACCATTTTCCTCTCCTTAAAAAATTTAATAAATTGTAAGCCTGCAAAACGATTTTAAAACGACTTTTTTGATTTATAATATCAATTTGTAACAATATTTTTTTGGAGTTTTTATTTCATCTCAATAAGTTTTAAAAAAATTTAGGTATAATATCTCCCTTTTTAACACTTTCAAACTCTGCAAAGGAGCAAGTCTTATGTCTGCAACAAAAGATGTTTTTATAGCTTTAGAAGACTTCTTAAAAAAAAATGAAAAAGGTTATTTAACTTATGACGGACTGATAGAATTTTTCCCCAAACAACCTACATCAGTTATTATTAAAAAAATAGAAACGCTCTTGAAAAAATACAGCGTAACTCTTGTAACTTCGGCCGAAATAGCCAAAATGCGTAATTTAGAAGAAGCCAAAAAAAGAGAACAGGAAAAACAGAAGTTTCAAGACGAAGCTTTGGAAGATGAGTTTGATTTGGCAAATGAAAAAGAGCTTTTGGAGTGGTCAAGAAGCGATAGTCCGGTTAGAATGTATCTGCGCGAAATGGGGCAGATATCGCTTTTGACAAAAGATGAAGAGATTTTTATCAGTAAAAAAATTGAGCTCGGAGAAGATATCATTATAGACGCTTTTTGCTCTGTACCGTATCTTATAGATTTTATATTAGAGTATAAAGAAGCGCTTGTAAACAGAGAGCGAAGAGTAAAAGAGCTGTTTAAAAGTTTTGATGACGAGTTAGAAGACGAAGAGGAAGAGGATATAGACGAAGATGACGAGGACACGGAGTTAGACGACGCTGATGAAAATAAAAGAGCGCCTACAAAAAAAGAGCTTAAGCGTTCTGAAAATGTCATAGAAAGTTTCAGAGCTTTAGAAAAAGCAAAAAAAGAGTGGATGAAATTTACCACAAAAATGAATGACAATAAAAATGAAGATATCTCTTTGGAGTATAGTCTTGCCGTTGCTTATAAAAAGAGAATTTTAAAAGAAAAACTGATGGATTTAGGACCTACGAGCAAGCTTATCAACGAATTGGTGCGCGCTATAGAAACAGCTTTAAAAAGCGATTCGGAGTTTGATAAAGAATTAAAAAGATTGGAATATAAACTCTCGCTTTTTAATGATGCTTTAAAGGATAATCATAAAAAGATACTGTCCAAGATAACAGAACTCAGTAAAGATGAAATCGCCTCTGTTGTACCTGAAGCTACGATGATTTCAACATATACCGATATAAAAAAACTGTTCCAAACCAAAGAGGCTTCCAAAAAGTCTTTCAGCCTTGAACCTGAAGTTTTAAAAGAGATTTTGGAGCAGATTAAACGCGGTAAAAGAATAACAGACAAAGCAAAAGAACGTATGGCAAAATCAAATCTTCGCCTTGTTGTTTCAATCGCAAAAAGATATACAAACAGAGGTTTACCGTTTTTGGATCTTATCCAAGAGGGCAATATAGGGCTCATGAAGGCTGTAGATAAGTTTGAATACAAAAAAGGTTTTAAATTTTCAACATATGCTACATGGTGGATAAGACAGGCAATCAGCCGCGCCATTGCAGATCAAGCGCGTACAATCCGCATACCTATTCACATGATAGAGACGATAAATCGTATCAATAAAGTGGTAAGAAAACATTTGCAGGAGAATGGAAAAGAACCTGATATAGATACTATTGCACTTGAAGTTGGATTAAGTCCCGATAAAGTTAGAAATGTTATCAAAATTACCAAAGAGCCTATTTCGCTGGAAGCTCCTATCGGCAATGAAGACGATGGAAAATTCGGCGATTTTGTAGAGGATAGAAATACGCTCTCGCCGATAGAACATATACTCAAAAATGATTTAAAAGAACAGATAGACGAAGTTTTGGAGCAGCTTAACGAACGCGAAAAAGCCGTTATTAGAATGCGTTTCGGACTTTTAGATGATGAGAGCGACAGAACGCTTGAAGAGATAGGCAAAGAACTTAATGTTACAAGAGAACGCGTAAGACAGATAGAGAGTTCGGCTATCAAAAAATTGAAACATCCAAAAGTCGGCAGAAAACTGAAAAATTATATTGAGGGATAGAACTGATATATTGTCGCATGATCTATGAATTTGCATTATCAAATAAATTATAAGCATAAGCGGGCAGATGAAAAAGACAAACAAAGTAGATAATTTATCTTTGACTAATGAACAAAGGGCTAAAATACACGCCGTAGAGGAGAGATGTATAAAAGATACGGCAGAGTATTATGTTGGTTTGGCGAAAGCGATTTACGGCGAATATTGTTTAGGCGACATGACGCTTGAGGAAGTATCTATTATATTAAATACTACAAGGGAACGAGTGAGACAGATAGAGAATACAGCTATCAAAAAGTTAAAAAGTCCAAGAATCGGCAGATTACTTATAGAGTATTATAGAGGTTAAAACGCTTGGTGCAATTTTACGAACAATGGATAGATAATGACTATAACCCGTTTATTCTTTTTGATTTAAACGGCAAAATAGTGATGATAAATCAAGAGGCGCAGTATCTGCTTCCGCAGGTCGGAGCAAGAGAACTTTTTGACATGGCAAGCGCTTACGCAAGCATGACTTTCGGATTTAAAACGACGCTCTTTGACTTTCGGCTTGGTGAAAATTCATTTTATGGCATAACAGTCGGATATTTAGACGATGATAATATAGGTATCAAACTTTACAAAAAGCATGTCAAAAGATTTGTCTCATTTGATGAAAGCGGTGAATTTGTCAATATTTATTCACTTTTAGATTTGTGTATCAGCGCAGTTTCCATAAGCCGTAAAATAGCCTTTAAAAAAGACTTTGATCCTACGTTTCCGGAACTTAAACTGCAGATAGAAAAATTTACACAGCTTGTGAGTAAACTGCTTGACAGCCATCAACATAGCGCTTCTATTACGATAAAGCTTGCTGTCAAGACAGGCGAATATATAAAGTTCAACGATAAAAGATATCCTATATTTTTGCTCAGTATAGAGGGTAGCGATAGAGATGCGAAAAAAGAGCACATGATAGAGCAGTTAGCGCAGGGCATGAATTGCGTAGTCTATTTTAAGCCGAAAGAGACCGTTATATATTCGCCGATGATTTGCGCATAATTTACTACGGATATATAATAATATAACATTTATGACAGTTAGTTTTAAATCCTGCTTATGGTTTAAAACAAAATTTTTTTAATGCCTCATGCAGCTGTATTATCTTTTAAAGTTATAAATAGTAACCCCCTAATTACCACTATAATTGCAAAATCAAAAACAAAATATACAAATATTGCATACAACGCATTATTTTTATGATTGAAATTATGCAACAAAAACTTGTAACCTTTCTGCAACAAAAGCTCCATATACTTCTGCATGTAAAAACTTTAAGGAGAAAATTATGTTAAGAAAAAGTATCGCATCTTTGATGCTGTGTTCTATGGCTTTAATTGCCGCCGATAAGATAAATGGAGCGGGTGCGTCATTTCCTGCGCCTGCATATTTTAGCTGGGCATACTCTTACGAACAGGAAAGCAGTAACCAGATAAATTACCAATCCATAGGTTCCGGCGGAGGGGTCAAGCAGATAACCTCAAGAATTGTTGATTTTGGTGCGACAGACGAACCGTTGGACAAAAAAGGTATAGCGGAGGCGAAAGTTTTGCAGTTTCCTTCACTTGTAGGTTCAATAGTTTTGGCTTATAACATTGAAGGAATTAAAGATAGTGAGTTGAAACTAAAAAATGAGGTTGTGGCTGACATATATCTTGGTAAAATTACAAAATGGAATGACGCCAAAATCGCCAAAGACAATCCAAATTTAAAGCTTCCGAACAGCGCTATAACAGTTGTAAGACGAAGCGATGGCTCGGGAACAACTTATAACTTTACAAGTTTTTTAGCCGGTATCAGTAAAGAGTGGACAAATAGTTATGGCATCGGTAAAGCGATTGACTGGCCTGTAGGCATCGCCGCAAAAGGAAACGAGGGAGTTACATCCATGATAGCGCAAACCCCAAACTCTATAGGTTATCTTGAAAATGCATATGCGCTCAAAAATGACCTTGCAAGAGCTGTTTTGACGACAAAAAGCGGCAAATGGGTAGAGCCTAACGATAACAATTTCAAATCTGCCGCTAAAATGGCAAAATGGAGCAAGGCTGATAACTTTTATCAAATTTTAGTGTTGCAAGAGGGCGATAACGCATATCCGATTGTTGCGGCGACTTTTATCTTACTGCCTACGGACAAGCCTGACATGAACAAAAAGATTATAAACTTTTTCAATTGGGCTTTTGACAAGGGCGATGACATGATAGCAAAATTAGGATATGTTCCGTTACCTTTGGAAACCAAAAATCTTATACGAGAATACTGGAAAGATAACGGTTTGAAATAGTACAAAATTGAATGAGGTTTGTCAATTTTGGCGGCGCTGGCGGCGGTAAGATTTGTTTACCGCCCCCTTTCGTCATATCCGTCCCTTTTGTCATACCCGAGTAGTCGGGTATCCAAAAAAAGAATATAAAAAATAAGGTTTTTTAGTTTTATGCGCTTCTACTTTATTTAATATGCAAAATAATTTAATGCGCTTTCAAGGAAACATTTCAGCAAGCCGAAAGCGCTTCGCTTGTTTTCAAGGAAACATTTTGCTTACGCAAAAACGCTTCGCTTGTTTTGGATTCCCGCCTGCGCGGGAATGACATACACCCTTCGTCATACCCGTGAAAACGGGTATCCAAAAAAGAAACAACAAAAATGCTTTTACGGAAAAATGGATTTTTAACAAATAGTCGTCATGAGAAGATGGATTTCCGCCATCCCTCACGATATGCGCTTACTTCGTAAGCTTGGGCGTAGGTCGCGGGAATGACATAAAAGGGAGCGGGAATAACATAAGAGGAGGTGGGAATGAGAAAAAGAGACTGGGTCGCATTATTCAAACGGGAATGACATGAGAAAACATAGGAATAATGAAAGAATAGGGGGCGGAATGTATAAGAGGTTTTGTTTATAATGATGAAACAAAAGGGATTATCGCCTATCAAAGCGATTTGCAATAACAAAATTCTTCCAAATCTTTGTAACCATTTTGCAATAAGCAGGCGTTAAAATAAAAACTCAAAGTATCAATTTAAGGCTTTTTGTGAATAAAATAAACGATTTTATATTTTTAAATATTACAAGGCTTGCGGCTTTTGCTCTTTTTGTTATACTTTTGGCGATATTTATAGTTTTGTTTATTGAAGCAAAACCCGCTATAGATACTTTTGGAACGGACTTTCTAATATCATCAAAATGGGCGCCCAATCTTGAGATTTTCGGAGGTTTTCCTGCCATCGCAGGCTCCATTCTTTCTACGCTCATAGCTATGGCTTTAGCTGTGCCGTTAGCTCTTGGAATAGCGATATTTTTAAGTGAAATAGCCGTCCAAAAACTAAAAGCGCCTGTTGGTGTCGCTATTGAACTGCTGGCCGCGATTCCATCTGTGATTTACGGCATGTGGGGACTTTTCTATTTTGCGCCGATTTTAAGGGTGTTGTTTGGAGGAAACGGACTTGGGCTTTTGAGTGCGGGTATAGTGCTTTCTATCATGATATTGCCATTTATGGCTTCTGTCGCAAGAGATGCCATGAACACAACGCCGGATATTTTAAAAGAGTCTGCTTACGCTTTGGGAGCAACAAAATGGGATGTGATAAAAAGCGTGATAATCCCTTACGCAAAAGCCGGCGTTTTGGGAGCTGCTATTTTGGCTTTGGGGCGTGCTATAGGAGAGACTATGGCTGTAACATTTGTCATGGGAAATGTTCACAAAATACCGGATACGATAACATCTGCTGCTACCTCTATCCCCGTAACTTTGGCAAATGAATTCACAGAAGCCGACAGCGCGCTTTACTATTCATCGCTTTTTTATCTGGCTCTTATACTCTTTGCGATTAGTTTTATAGTTATAGGCATAGCAAAATTTATATTTTTTAGAAAATTAAGGACGGCTCAATGACAGCCAAAACAAAAAGAACGATCATCAGCCGTATTGTTTTAACACTTTGTATTTTAAGCGCCGTTTTTGGCATAGCTTTTCTGTTTTGGATACTTTTTGTATTGCTTTATAAAGGTTTTTTTGCGCTCAATCTTGATATATTTTTACATAATGCAGCGCCTGCGGGTATTGAAGGCGGCGGTTTAAAAAATGCCCTGACAGGTCAGGCAATGCTTGTATTTTTTGCCTCTATTGTGGGAATTCCCATAGGTATATTGGCAGGTACATTTTTAAGCGAATACGGACAAAAAAGTAAACTCGCAAATCTTATAAGGGATTTGAGCGATATCATGATGAGTTCGCCTTCAATAGTAATAGGCGCATTTGTATATGCGATTTTGGTTCATCCGGCAGGACACTTTTCAGGCTGGGCGGGCATAGTTGCACTGGTGATTATAATGATACCGATAGTTTTAAGAGTAACGGACGATATGCTCTCGCTTGTCCCTCAAACCCAAAGAGAAGCTGCGGCTGCTTTGGGAGCTTCAAGATATAAAGTTATAACGGGCGTTGTATATAGAGGCGCTAAAATAGGCATTTTAACAGGCGCACTTCTCTCAATCGCAAGAATCAGCGGCGAAACTGCTCCACTGCTGTTCACATCTTTCAATAATAACTTTTTCAGTACGGACTTAAACGCACCTATGTCGTCGCTTACAGTTACCATGTTTAACTATGCCACAAGTCCTTATACGGATTGGCAAAATCTCGGTTGGGCGGCGGCATTTTTACTCTCTATATTTGTTCTCGGGATAAATATAACAGGCAGATTAATCATTAAAAAGAGGAGATAATTTGGCAACAATCGCAGATATTAAAGAAAATAGAGCCCTTGAGGTAACAAATCTCTCTTTTTCTTATGCAAACACAGCGCAAAGCAGTTTAAAAGATATAAATATGCCTATCGGTAAAAACAAAATCACTGCTCTTATAGGTCCGAGCGGTTGCGGAAAAACTACGCTGCTGCGGTGTTTTAACCGTATTCATGACTTATATGCGGGCAATATTTATAAAGGCAAGATTATTTTTAACGGACAAAATATACTTGAACCAAAGACGGATTTGATTGATTTGCGTACAAAAATCGGTATGATTTTTCAAAAACCGACCTCCTTTCCCATGTCTATTTGGGACAATATCGCATATGGATTAAAGCTCAAAGGCATTAAATCAAAATCCGAATTAAATGAAAAAATAGAAAAAGCTTTAAAAAAAGCGGTTATCTGGAATGAAGTCAAAGACAGGTTGAAAAGCGATGCAAACTCACTCTCGGGCGGTCAGCAGCAAAGACTTTGTATTGCGCGCGCTATAGCGGTTGAGCCTCAAGTGCTTTTGTTTGACGAACCGACTTCGGCGCTTGATCCTATCTCAACGCAAGCGGTTGAACAGCTTATAACAGAACTTAAAAGCAGCGTTAGCATCATAATCGTAACGCACAATATGCAGCAAGCAGCCCGCGTCAGCGACTATACGGCGTTCATGTATCTTGGAGATTTGATTGAGTTAAGTCCGACCGAAGAGCTTTTCATAAACCCCAAAGAGAGATTAACGGAAGAGTATATAACGGGCAAGTTCGGGTAATTTTAATATTTACAGCTTTTAAAAACTGCTAATCAAAAAGAGTTTTCTGCGGTATTTTCTTTTTTTGAGGTTTTGTTTTTGGCTGTCTTGGCAGAGTAGATTTTTTTATTTTTATCTCATTAGAATTGAGTTCTGAGGTAGAATTTTCAGGCTCTTCTATCGTCTCTGTTTTTTTGACAGAAAATAGTTTAACCTTCAAAAACAGCATGAGAGCGGCCGTTAGAACAAATAATCCTATAACGACATAAAAAAGTATATCCAAAATATAACTGATGATTTTTCCGTCTCCCGTATTTTTTACAATATCTTCCATTGTAAGCGGAACGGCTTTGGGAGTTAGAGCGATATAAAGTTTATCGCTGTTATTTGAGATAGATATATCAAACAGTTGTTTGCTGGCAAATGAGATTTTAGTAGAGTTTTTATCTGACTGCTTGATGCTTACGCTTTGAATCGCAGAGTCGCTAAATGTCTTCATGAAAGGTTTATTGCTGTTTAAACCGTCAAAAATCAGCGTTATAGCGCCGTCTTCATATTTTTGTTCAAAAGAGGTATTGAAACTGCCATCAAATGAGAGAATAAGATTAAATGCGCCGCTTTTTTTATCATGTTTATCCGAGTGAGTTATATCTGTAATATTTGCGCCGAATAGCAAGGCAATAGATAAAAGCAAAAAAATAACGATACGCAATTTTTATTCCTTATTAAAATAAACATACAAGTCTATAATAATTTTTCTTTACTTGCAATATATCATACATTAAGAGCCTCTATTATACAATAATAAGTTTCATTATACTATTTAAGGACAAGCGTGGACAGCATAAAAATATATGGGGCAAAAGAGAACAACTTAAAGTCTATCAATTTAAATATCCCCAAAAACAGACTGATTGTTTTTACGGGTATTTCAGGCAGCGGCAAGAGTACGCTCGCTTTTGATACCTTGTATGCGGAAGGACAGAGGCGCTATATAGAATCTCTCTCTTCATATGCAAGACTATTTTTAGATAAAGTCGCCAAACCGGATGTTGATAAAATAGAAGGACTTACTCCCGCAATAGCCATAGACCAAAAAAGCACAAGTAAAAACCCGCGTTCAACGGTGGGAACTATTACGGAGATATATGATTATTTAAGACTTCTTTATGCAAGAGTTGGCATACAGCACTGTCATTTATGCAAAAAGCCTATCTCAAAAATGTCCGCTTCGGATATTATAGAGCAGATTTTAAAGCTTCCGGATAATGCAAAACTTGTTATAACAGCTCCGCTTATACGCGAAAAAAAAGGTACTTTTGCGGATTTGATAGAGTCTTTGCGTTTAAAAGGATATGTAAGAGCCATGATAGACGGCGTTATGGTTAGACTTGATGAAGAGATAGAACTTTCAAAGACTAAAAAACATACGATAAAAGTTATTATAGACCGTACGATAATGAATGAAGAAAACAAGGAAAGAATAGCCATAAGCGTTGAAAAAGCGCTTGAAGAGAGTTATGAAGAGGTTGAAGTAGAGATACTTAATGCCAAAGAGATAGGATACGAAAAAGAGAATATACACTTTAGCGAACATTTAGCTTGCTTTAATTGTAAAATAAGTTTTAATCCGCTTGAACCGCTCTCATTTTCATTTAATTCGCCAAACGGCGCATGTGAAGCGTGCGACGGACTCGGCATACGATACACTTTGGATACGGGCAAGATTATAGATGAGGATTTGAGTATTGAAAATGGAGCCGTTCGGCTGTTTTACGGTTTTAATAAAAGCTTTTATTATAAATTTTTGACAGCTTTTTGCGAAAGTGAAAAGATAAATATTTCCATACCGTTCAGAGATCTTAAAGAGTATGAAAAAAAAGCCGTTTTGCATGGACGCACAGAGGCAATCTCTTTTTACTGGAAGCATCACAAAATAAGTAAAATATTTGACGGCGTTATCAAAATAGCGTATGATATTATAAAAGACGAACAGGGATTCGGCGAATACATGAGTGAAAAGGTGTGCGATAAATGCGGAGGTTTCAGACTCAAACCTGAATCGCTTGCCGTCAAAGTAGCAGGTAAAGGTATTGCTGATATACTTGTCATGCCGATAGAAAAAACGGCTGAATTTTTCTCTAACCAAAACAATTTTAAATACTTTAAAGAGCAGGAAAAAACAATAGCGGCGCCTATCATAAAAGAGATAAATGAAAGGCTGCGGTTTTTGTATGATGTGGGGCTGGGCTATCTTACTCTTGGCAGAGATTCCAGAACCATAAGCGGCGGCGAAGCGCAAAGGATAAGAATAGCCTCGCAAATCGGAAGCGGACTTACAGGCGTCATGTATGTGCTTGACGAACCGAGTATCGGACTACATGAAAAAGATACGCTAAAACTTATAAAAACTTTGAAAGCTTTACAGGAAAAGGGAAACACTCTTATTGTTGTTGAACATGACAAAGAGACGATTAAAAGTGCGGATTTTATTGTAGATATTGGTCCTGCTGCCGGAAAATTCGGCGGAGAAGTAGTATTTGCCGGCACATTAGCCGAGCTTGAAAAAAGTAACACGCAAACAGCCATGTACTTGACAGGTAAAAAAACGATAGATTACCGACAAAATAGAGAACAGAAAAAATGGCTTGAGATTAAAAATGTAAATATTAATAATATTCATAAATTGGACGTTAAAATTCCTCTTCAAAATTTAGTGGCAGTTACGGGCGTAAGTGGCAGCGGCAAAAGCTCTTTAATACTCCAAACTCTGCTGCCTGTTGCAAAAGGGATTTTAAACAGAGCGAAAAAGATTAAGAAAGTTTCGGGAGTAGAGTGCGAGGGATTGGAGCAGCTTGACAAAGTTATCTATCTTGATCAAAGCCCGATAGGAAGGACGCCCAGAAGCAATCCCGCAACATATACGGGACTCATGGATGAGATAAGGGCGCTTTTTGTTAAAACCAAAGAGGCAAAAATCAGAGGCTACAAAGCAGGACGTTTTTCGTTTAATGTGAAAGGCGGCAGATGTGAAAAGTGCCAGGGAGACGGCGAGATAAAAATAGAGATGCACTTTTTGCCCGATATTATGGTCAAATGCGATACATGCGGCGGAAAACGCTATAATGCCCAAACTTTGGAGATAAAATACAAAAGTAAATCAATATCCGATGTATTGAACATGAGCGTAGATGAAGCTATCACTTTTTTTGCCGCTATACCGAAAATCCATCAAATACTAAAAACGCTGCAAGATGTTGGTCTGGGATATATTACGCTGGGACAAAATGCTACTACGCTAAGCGGCGGCGAAGCGCAAAGGATAAAACTCTCAAAAGAGTTAAGCCGCAAAGATACGGGAAGCACGCTTTATATTTTGGACGAACCGACGACAGGGCTTCATTTTGCCGATGTGGACAGACTGACGCAGGTTTTGCACCATTTGGTTTCTCTTGGCAATACGATAATAGTCATTGAACACAATATGGATATTATAAAAAATGCCGATTTCGTAATAGATATGGGTCCTGAAGGAGGCGATAAGGGCGGTAAAGTCGTAGATAGTGCGCCGCCTTTAAAAATGGCTGAAAACTATAAAAAAACAGGCTCTTACACGGGCGAATTTTTATCTTACGAATTTGCACTATTAGGAGATACATGAAAACTATAACAATAATAGATACTTTTGGATTTTTTTTTAGAAGTTATTATGCGCTGCCTAATCTTCGTAACTCCAAAGGCGAACCGACCGGTCTTTTGACAGGTTTTGCCAATTTTATCCAGACATCTTTGCGGGATTATCCGACAGACTATCTGCTTTTTGCGTTAGACAGCAAGGGTAAAACATTCCGTCATGATATAGATCCGAATTATAAAGCTAACAGGATTGAGCCGCCATCTGATTTAAAAGCGCAGCTTCCCATAGCGATAGAGTGGATAAAAAAAATGGGTTTTGCACAGTATCTTGAAGATGGTTACGAAGCGGACGATGTCATAGCTTCTATGGTAAAATTTGCCAAAACAAACGATTTAAAAGTCCGTATCGTTACACATGATAAAGATTTATATCAGCTTATAGAGGATAATAAAGTTGTTATTTACGAACCCGTCAAAAAAGTGGAGATAGATGAAAACGGATGTTTTTTAAAATTCGGACTTCCGCCGTCAAAAATAAGAGATTTTTTATCGCTGACAGGCGACAGCGCCGATAATATCCCCGGCGTTAAAGGTATTGGAGCAGTCGGCGCAAAAAGGCTTTTGGACGAATTTGGCGATTTAAAAAGTATATACGAAAATTTAGACAAAGTGCCGAATGAACGCACAAAAGCCCTTTTGGAATCAGGCAGACAGAGTGCATTTATGAGTTTAGAGCTTACGGCGCTTTGCGACTCTTTGAGCGTTCATGAGAAACTTGAAAAGTTTAAACTTCCATCGTCTCAACCGCTTTTAGCAATCAAAAAGGAGTTGCTGGACAACGATATGTACTCTATCGTAAACCGTTTAGGCGCCGCACCTAAAAAGATAGATGAAAAGATGAGTTTTGAGGCGGTTTTATTGGATACGCAGGCAAAACTTTTTGACGTTATAGATTCTATTCCCAAAGAAACTCTTGTCGCATTTGATACCGAAACGGATTCGCTTAATTCAAGAAACGCTGCTATTGTAGGTTTTTCATTCTGCTTTGATGATGCAAAAGCATATTATGTGCCGATTGCGCATTACTATCTTGGCGTAGGCGAACAGATAAAAAAAGATATTGCAAAAGAGGCGTTAAAAAAACTTTTTACACATAAAATTATCGGGCAAAATATAAAATTTGACTTAAATGTTGTAGAGTTTAATTTTGGCTTTAAAGATATTAAAATTCATGCCGACACAATGATAATGGCATGGCTTTTAGATTCGGAGTCAAGCGTTGGAATGGATTCGCTTGCAAAACGGCTGTTTGGTTATAACACGATAAAATTTTCTGATGTTGTACCTAAAAATGCGACATTTGCAAATGTGGAACTTAGCGATGCATGCAAATATTCTGCAGAAGATGCATGGATAACGCTAAAGTTTTATCATAAATTAAAAGAGCTTTTGGAACCTAAACTTTTGGAGCTTGCAAGCGGTATAGAGTTTCCGTTTATAACGGTTTTGAGATTTATGGAAAATGAGGGTATCAAAGTAGATACGGCTTACTTAAAAGAGTTGCTTGAAAAGAGCGGAAACGCCATTAATACGCTTACGCGCGAAATTTACGCTTTAAGCAATAAAGAGTTCAATATCAATTCCACACAGCAGATGGGTGCAGTTTTGTTTGAGCATTTGGGACTTGCTTCGTCAAAAAAGACAAAAACAGGCTATAGTACAGACGAAGATGTGCTAAATGAGTTGCTTCATGAACATGCGGTTATACCGAAATTATTGGAATACAGAGAGGTTTATAAATTAAAATCCACATATATAGAGCCGCTTTTAAAAATTGGATTGAACGATAAAGATTCGCGGGTTCACACAAGCTTTTTACAAACGGGCACTTCTACGGGACGACTTAGTTCAAGAGATCCGAATCTGCAAAATATACCGGTACGCACGGAGTTTGGAAAAGGAGTAAGAACCGCTTTTATAGCCAAAGAGGGTTATAAATTAGTCGGCATAGACTATTCGCAGATAGAGCTGCGGCTTTTAGCGCATTTTAGTCTGGACAGTGCGCTTGTAAAGGCATTTTTAGATGATAAAGATATACATTTGGAGACAGCCGCAAAACTTTTTGGCGCAAAAGCAAAAGAGATGAGAAATGTAGCAAAGAGTATTAATTTCGGACTGCTGTACGGCATGGGCGCAAGAAAACTTGCTGCGGCGATAGATGTATCGCAAGCACAAGCCAAAAGTTATATAGAGAGTTATTTTGCCTCCTTTCCGACTGTAAAAAGTTATATTGCATCCATAGAGGATTTTGCTAGAAAAAACGGTTTTATACAGACGCTTTTAGGGCGCAGGCGCAATTTTGATTTTGCTTCAGCTACGCCTTTTATGGCAGCAAATTACAGCAGAGAAGCAGTAAATGCCGTATTTCAAGGCAGTGCGGCAGATTTGATAAAGCTTGCCATGCTAAAAATACATGACGCCGTTTTAAATGAAAATGCAAAACTTCTTCTGCAGATACATGACGAACTTATTTTTGAAGTAAAAGAGTCTGAAGCGTTGGAGTTTGCCAAAAAAGCAGGCACAATCATGGAAAACATTTATGTACTGAATGTGCCGTTAAAAACCACCATAAGTATCGGTAGCAACTGGAGCGAATTGAAATAAGTTTATGATTTACGAACTTAATAAAAATAACATCGCTTTTCCAAATCCAAATGAAGCCGATAAAAACGGACTGCTGGCATTTGGCGGAGACTTAAGCAGCGAACGGCTTATCGCAGCGTACAAAAACGGCATTTTTCCATGGCCTCACTCTAATTTTTCTCTGCTTTGGTTTTCGCCGAATCCGAGAGCGGTTATATATCCCGATAAATTTCGGCTTACGCGCTCTTTAAGATACAGTTTAAAAAAATATAAGATAGAAGTTGATACAAATTTTTCAAAAGTTATCACTATGTGCGCCAAAACCCGCAAAAACACTACATGGATAAACGACGAAATAATAGAATCGTATTGCAGACTGCATGAACTTGGAGTTGCGCATTCTGTGGAAAGTTATGATGAACATGAAGAACTTGTCGGAGGATTGTACGGCGTATGTGTCGGAAAAGTATTTTGCGGCGAGTCCATGTTTGCTCTAAAAAAAGACGCTTCAAAATCCGCACTCTACGAATTGTGTCAAACAGCCTCAAAAAAAGGCGGACTTATAGATTGTCAAATCATAAATCCCCATCTATCTTCACTTGGAGCAGTAGAAATTTCAAGAGATAAATTTTTACGCCTTCTCAATTTTTTGGGAGATAAAAGCCCATTATTATAAAATAACTCTTTTTTGTCAGTAATTTTTATGGTACAATACAAGTTTTAGAAAAAGGAGATGGATAAAATGTATCTTTTTACTTCGGAAGTTGTAAGTCCGGGACACCCCGACAAATGTGCGGATATTATAGCAGACTCAATCGTTGATAAAATTTTGCAAGCCGATCCGAACGGCAGAGTTGCAAGCGAAGTTTTTGTAGCGGGTAAGCATGTAATTATTGGCGGAGAAGTGAATACAAAAGCACAATTTAGCAAAAGCGATTATGAAACAATAGCCAAAGAGGCTCTCAAGAAAATAGGTTATGACGGTAAAGATGCGTTCACAAAAGAGCAGCGTCTTCACCCTGATGACGTTAAGGTTCAAGTCTTACTAAATCAACAATCGCCCGATATAAATCAAGGCGTTGATCAGGAAGATGGCGAAATAGGAGCGGGAGATCAAGGAATCATGTTCGGTTTCGCTTCAAATGAAACAAAAACTTTTATGCCCGCAGCCTTGACATATGCAAGAATTATATGCGATAAAGTCTATAAATATGCGCTTTCTCATAAAAACGAACTCGGTGTAGATATTAAAACGCAAGTTACTGTAGATTATGGACATAAGAGTAATTTTGAGGACGGTAAACCAGAACGCATTCATACGATAATAGTTTCAGCGCCAAGCGTAGAGAATATGCCGATAGTCAAAGTGCGCGAACTTATTAAAAAAATAGTAGATAATGCGGGACTGCCAAAAGATCTTTATGATCCGCAGAAAAAAGAGACTATTATACATATCAATCCGACAGGCAGATATGTTAATCACAGTTCGCTTCATGACTCAGGACTTACGGGACGAAAACTCATTGTAGATAGTTTTGGCGGATATTCTCCAATCGGCGGCGGCGCACAATCAAGCAAGGATTATACAAAAGTTGACAGAAGCGGACTTTACGCAGCCAGATGGATAGCCAAAAATATTGTAGCGTCGGGTTTAGCTGCCAAATGCATAGTGCAAATTTCATACGCAATAGGCGTAGCGCATCCCATATCTGTGTGCGTAGATACAATGGGCACATTTGATCAGCGCATAAATGATGATATTTTGTCCGATTTTGTTTTGAAAAGTTTTCCTCTAACGCCAAAATGGATAACGAAACAATTTTCGCTTGATAAACCAAGCAAAGAGACTTTTCTTTACGCTGATGTTGCTGCGCGAGGACAAGTAGGGCAAGATGATTATCCATGGGAGAGACTGGATGCTATTGAGTTATTTAAGGAATTATTAAGATAATTTTATTAGAGAGGAGCGATCCTCTTTAATAATTAATATATTCTAAGTTTTCCGCCGTCTCGTATAAGTAATATAATCTTTGTTACGGTAATAGCGCTTTTAAATATATCGTCAAGCTTTTCTACCGCATTTAAAATCTTTGTACAGTTAATCGTTAATTTCGTATCAAGTCCTATGATGGTTTTCTCTATTTTGAGATACAGATCATCCATTGTCAATCGTTTAATTTTAATTTTACGAAATATATCCTCTATATTATCTCTGTTTTCCATAAGTTCAGCCGACATTATAAAAGCGTCTATAGAAGATTGGAGAAGTTGCGAAGCAGGCTCTTTTGTAGCGATAAAAGAGCGCTCATACATGCATAGCGACATATATTTACAAAAATATTTTAAAGTAACTGCGGTTTGCGCAAATTCATTAATAATTCTAATATACGATATAAGCTCTCTCGCAGCATGCTTATTTTTACAAAGAATTGGTATCAGAGAGATTATCTCATTATCTATCTTATTTGCATTTATATCTATAGCCGATAGATGTTCTACAGCCTTTTCAAGCAATATAATATCATTTTTTTTTAATCCTTCAAGTATACTCCAAGCTGTTTCGGTAATTATTGAAGCCATTTTTACAATATTATTTATTATGTTATTCATTGTTTATACCTTTACTATTTTAAAGGAATGATATAAGAACGATATAACAAAAATATCACAAGGTTCTTATACTCTGCTTTTTAAACGCAGAGTATAAGAATTAAAAAAAGTTTTTTGTATCTGTGTCTGCTAAGTGAGGCCAGATAAGTTTTGAGCCTCCCATCATATGAAAATGCAGATGCATTACCTCTTGCCCGCTATCTTTACCGTTATTTACAACAAGCCTGTATCCGCTTTTATCCAATCCCATAAGTTTTGCAACTTCCTGCATAAAAAGCGTCATTTCTGACATTAATCTTCCGCTTACGCTTTGAAAATCTTTAACCTCTTCTTTGGGGATTATAAGTATATGTATCGGCGCTTTGGGATTTATATCATGAAAAGCAAGAAAATGGTCATTTTCCAACACTTTATCCGACGGCAGTTCGCCTTTTATGATTTTCGTAAAAACAGTCATGTCTGCTCCTTTTAAAAGTTTTTCAAAGAGTATAAACTATTTTTGCTTTAACTCTTTATAATTAAATTTTGAATACAATCACCTTTTAAAATCCATACATAAGGCAGTTATTTGGAACCGTTAGAAAAAGAGATACAAGAGTGCGAAAATATCAAAGAACTTGAGAGATTGCGCATTGAAGTTTTCGGTAAAAAAGGCTATTTTGCATCAGAATTTACAAAACTGAAAACATTGGAAGGTGATGAAAAAATAGCATTTGCCGCAAAAGTGAATGAAACCAAGGAGAAATTTACAGCTCTTTTAAAGACAAAAAAAGAGTTTTTGGAAAACAGGGAGGCTACTGACGCTTTAAAGAAAGACGCTGTTGATATAAGTCTTTATGGAAATATCTCCGGCGTAGGCGCACTGCACCCCGTCATGAGTACAATGGATAGAGTTATAGAGTATTTTGTATCGCTTAATTTTTCTATAGAAGACGGTCCTTTGGTAGAAGATGATTTTCATAATTTTGAAGCTTTAAATTTGCCTAAATTTCATCCTGCGCGCGATATGCAGGATACATTTTATTTTAAAGACGGATCCCTTTTAAGAACGCATACTTCGCCTGTTCAGATAAGAACAATGCTTTCGCAAAAACCTCCCATTCGCATGATATGTCCGGGTTCTGTTTTCAGACCAGACCTTGATTTGACTCATACGCCGATGTTCCATCAAATAGAAGGGCTTGTTGTTGATAAAAAAGGCGCAGTATCGTTTGCAAATTTAAAATCTATACTGGAAGAGTTTTTAAAACATATGTTTGGCGATGTAGCGGTGCGTTTCCGTCCAAGCTTTTTCCCTTTTACCGAGCCGAGCGCCGAAGTGGATATAAGCTGCATTTTTTGTCATGGAAAAGGCTGCAGGGTATGTAAAAATACAGGTTGGCTTGAGATATTAGGCTGCGGCACGGTTGATCCGAATGTATTTAAAGCTGTAGGTTATAAAAATGTGAGCGGATATGCGTTTGGTCTTGGCATAGAACGATTCGCAATGCTTTTATGCGGCGTTCCCGATTTACGCTCATTATTTGAGGGAGATTTACGATTATTGGAGCAATTTAAATGATAATTACAAGAAATTGGCTGAATGAGTGGATAAATTTAAGTTCGGTAAGTACGGACGAACTCTGCAAAACTCTTAATAAAATAGGACTTGAAGTAGCTTCGGTTACATCATACAGTATGCCGAAAAACTGTGTTGCAGGAGTTGTTAAAGCGAAATCGCAGCATCCGAATGCTGAAAAACTCAGTATCTGTATGGTTGATATTGGAGAAAAAGAGCCTGTTCAAATAGTCTGCGGCGCAAAAAATGTAGAAGCGGGACAATTGGTCCCGGTGGCTCTTGCAGGCTGCATACTGCCGAATGGTTTAAAGATAAAAGAGACAGAATTAAGAGGCGTAAAATCATGCGGCATGATATGCTCTTCTACAGAGCTTGGCTATCCTAAAACAAATGACGGCATAATGGTAATAGACAGCGCCTTACTCTCTTTAAGTCCGGGTGCGCCGCTACATGAAGTACCTGAATTTAAAGACGATGCTATTGAGATAGAACTGACGCCAAACCGTGGCGACTGCCTTAGTATTTACGGTATAGCAAGAGATCTTGGCGCAGTTTATAATACAAAAGTCAATCTGCCTGCAAAGGAAGCTGCGGAAGATTTAAGCCAGACGGGCATAGGCCGTATTTTAGATTTAAATATTAACGGCGCTATAGATTCATCTCTGGTATATAAAGCAGTTTTGATAAAAGAGTTGAAACCATGCGTTATTATGGATCTGTATCTTGGTATGGCTGAAATTAAAACAGATACCGTTTTGGAGAAATATTTAGCATATGCCACACACTCTACAGGCGTTGTTTTAAGAGCTTACAGAACTGACGCATTTCAAAAAAATGAGAATGATAAATTAACCGTTACTATTAAAAAAGACGACAATTCTCTTGATGCCGTATGGGGTAAAGAACGACTCTCTTATATAGGCATTTCACAGGAAAATTTCTCAAAACCAAACGATAATGACGAACTCATAATTTTAGAAGCAAGTTTTGCAAATCCCGCTCAAATAGCTTCAAATGGGGCGCGCAATATAAAAAATTCAGATGAAATATTATTCAGGTCATTAAGAGGCAGCGAACCAAATCTTAATTTTGGTATTAACTATTTAACTCTTTTTTTAAGCAAAATATCAAAAGTCGGCATTTTGACGGGTACTCAACATACTGCGGAAAAAAAGCTTTTACGGCAGATAAGTGTCAATTTTGACGACATATACTCCATAATAGGCGTAGAGATACCAAAAAATGAGATTATTACAATACTTAAAAATCTATGCTTTAATTCCGTATTTAAGGCGGAACAGAATGTAATGGTTATAGATATACCGCCGTTTCGTCATGATATAGAAAATATACATGATATTTGCGAAGAGATTGTAAGGATAGTCGGTATTGACAATATAGAGGCAAAACCTCTTATATTTACAGAGGCAAACCGTACAAATAGAGTTTATAAGGATTTTGAAAAAAGAAAATTTTACCGCTATAAAGCTATTGCGGCCGGATTTTTTGAAAGCGTGCATTATATATTTACTCAAAGAACGAAACAGGAACTTTATGGTTTTGAGTGCGTAGAAGAGAAGCTTGATATTTTAAATCCCATAACGGTTGAGCTTGATACGCTTCGCACTACATGTGCGCTGAATCTAACGGAAGCCGTAAGTAACAACATAAAAGCGGGAAGAAAAAGCGTCTGCCTTTTTGAGTTGGGTAAAGTATTTGATGCAAAACGGAATGAAAAAGTTGTTATGACTTTTATCGCTTCAGGACAAAGCGAAAAACCAAGTATGATAAATCGCGGCAAACCAAATGAGTTTAATTTTGCTCTCTTTGCGCAAAAGATGGCTTTAATATTGGGCGGTTTTCAAATAAAAAAAGCTCTGCCGAACAGTAAATTTTACAGTCCTTATGAATATGGAGAGATAATAATAAACGGCAAAACGACAGGTTTTATAGCAAGAATAGCAGCAGAAAAAGAGTATGATTTAATGCGCACTTATATTTGCGAAGTAGATTTTGATATGCTGCCTTTTGAGCGAAAAAGAGCTAAAGTTTACTCTAAACTGCCGAGCGTATCAAGGGATTTGAGTATTCTTGTGCCAAAAAATCTGCCTTACGCCGAAATATCAGAGTGTTTAAAATTACATGCGCCCAAAGAACTTAAAGAGTTTTATCCGATAGACATTTACACGGACGACTCTTTGGGAGATAACGAAAGTCTTACTTTGACGCTTGTTTTTATACCCGAAGAAAAAACTTTTGTAGAAACTGAGATTAACGGTTTTGTAGAGCAGATACTAAATGCTCTTTTATCAAAACTGAAAGTCAAAATGCGATGAGAGTAAATAAAGCCGATGCATTTAATCTGACGATCAAAGATATTGCGCCGGATAAATCAATTTCTCACAGATGCGCGATATTTTCGCTTTTAAGCGACAAGACTTCCGTTATCAAAAATTTTCTGCGCGCTGAAGATACTATCTGCACGTTAAATGTCATAAAAGCTTTGGGTGCGGTTGTGAAAGATGAGAATGGTATTTTGTATATAACGCCGCCAAATAAAATTACGGAACCATCAACTGTCCTTGATTGCGGCAATTCGGGAACAAGCATGCGCATTTTGATGGGATTTTTAAGTTCTATGGAAGGTTTTTTCGTGCTGCATGGCGATAAATATCTTGCTTCGCGCCCCATGAGAAGAGTTGCCGATCCTTTAAAAAGCGTAGGCGCAGTAATTGACGGGCGAAATAATGGCAATTTGCCTCCCATCAGCGTAAGAGGAGCAAAATTAAAATCATTTGATTATAAAAGTCCCATATCTTCGGCACAAGTCAAATCAGCGCTTATATTAGCCGCCCTAAATTCCAAAAACGATACGCCGAGTTTTTTCAAAGAGAGCGAACTTTCCCGCGATCATACCGAACGAATATTAAAAGGCATGGGTGCGAAGATAGAAATTGATAACGATAGTATCGCCATATATCCATGCAAAAAACCTTTAATGCCTTTAAAAATCACCGTACCAGCCGATCCTTCAAGCGCATTTTTCTTTGCCGTTGCCGCCGCTCTTACTCCAAATAGCAGCGTTGTATTAAAAAATACGCTTTTAAATAAAACGCGCATTGAAGCATATAATATTTTGGCAAAAATGGGCGCTGTTGTGAAGTTTATCCAGACAGATGATAAGTTTGAGAGCGTTGGAGATATCGTTATCTCTTATGCGCCGTTAAAAGCCGTACATGTAAAAGAAAATATCTCATGGCTTATAGACGAACTGCCTGCGCTTTCCATAGCTTTTGCATGCGCAGAGGGCGTCAGCAGAGTTGAAAATGCAAAAGAGCTGCGCGTTAAAGAGAGCGATAGAATAAAAACGGTAGTGCAAAACTTGAAACTTTGCGGCATCAAAGCGAGCGAAACTGAAGATGGATACAGCGTAGTCGGCGGCAGATTTAAACCGTTTAAGGTAGATAGTTTCGGCGACCATAGAATTGCTATGAGTTTTGCCATAGCGGCTTTAAACTGCGGCGGAGAGATAACTGATACAGAGTGTATAAATACATCGTTTCCTAATTTTATTAATATTTTGAGCAGATTTACAAAGGTTGAATAGTGAAGATAAAACTTGCTAAAAGTTATGGTTTCTGCTTTGGCGTAAAAAGAGCGATAAATATTGCTCAAAGCGCACCCGGTGCTTTTACTATAGGACCTTTGATACATAATAATGAAGAGATTTTAAGGCTAAAAAATAATTTTAGCGTAGGTACATTAAACAGCATAGAAGATGCGCAAGGTATCAAAAAGGCGATTATCCGCACACATGGTATTCAAAAAGAGGAGTTGGAGAGCCTCAAAAAATCTGGCATTGAAATAATAGACGCCACATGTCCTTTTGTTACAAAACCTCAAAAAATTTGCAAAGAGATGAGTGAAAAAGGTTATACGATTATTATTTTCGGCGATAAAAATCACCCCGAAGTAAAAGGAGTGAAAAGTTACAGCGTACATGATAACGTATATGTTGTGTTGGATATAAAAGAGTTGCAAGGAATAAATCTCGGCAAAAAGACGGCTCTTGTATCGCAGACTACGCGCAGCGTGAATGAATTTTTAAAAATTGTAAATTTTTTAGTAGAAACATGCACGGAAGTAAGAGTTTTTAATACTATCTGCAATGCAACTTTAGAAAATCAGGATGCTGCCCGCGAATTGGCAATGGAAACCGATATCGTTATAGTTATAGGCGGAAAAAACTCTTCAAATACAAAACAGTTATATGGAATTGTTAAAGAATATTGCAAAGACAGTTTTCTTGTAGAAAACGAGGGAGAGTTGAATTTATCGTGGTTTTGTGGTAAGAAAATATGCGGAATAACAGCGGGCGCATCAACTCCTGATTGGATTATTGAAAAAATTATTGAAAAAATCAGAGAAATTAAAGTATAATATACGTTTCGAATTCGTTTTGTTCTTAAAAGAGACGAATAGATCAACCACATCAAAAGGAAAATAATGGCAAAAGAGGTGAACAATAATGTTCAAAACAGCGAAGCCGTAGAATTTACAGAAGAAGAAAATTTTGCTGCAATGCTTGATGAGTATGAAAAAGAGACCGACAACGAAGTAGCGATAGACGGCGTTATCGTAGAGATTAGAGACGATATTGTATTGGTGGACGTAGGCAAAAAGAGCGAAGGAAGACTTTATCTTTCTGAGATTAAAGATGCAGACGGCAACCTTACTCATAAAACGGGCGATACTATAAAAGTCGTTGTAACAGGTTTCAAAAATGAAAAACCGATAGTTTCTCACAAAAAAGCTCTTAAAAAAGAGAAACTAAAAGCCTTCATGGATAATTTTAATGAAAATGACAATCATCTGTTTGATGTAAAAGTTGTCGGCAAAAATAAAGGCGGTCTTATAGTTGAAAACAGCGATGGAATAGAGTTTTTTATGCCGCGCTCCCAAGTTGCCGCTAAAGATCCTCATGCACTACTCGGCAAAAATATCAAAGTTTCTATTTTAAAAATAGACAAAGAGAAAGAGTCTATAGTAGTTTCCAGAAAAAAATTTTTAGATGAAGAACGCAAAAAGCGAAAAGATATTATTCAAGAACTAATGGAAAAAGACGGGCTTATAGAGGGTATAGTTAAAAAAATCACTACTTACGGCATGTTTGTAGATGTAGGCGGAGTGGATGGACTTGTTCATTACAGCGAGATAAGCTACAAAGGTCCTGTTAATCCAAGCTCATTTTATAAAGAAAATGACAAAGTTTTAGTAAAAGTTATCAGCTACGATAAAGAGAAGAGACACCTTTCATTGTCCATAAAATCAGCCCAGCCTGATCCATGGAAAGAGATAGAAGATCAGCTTGAAGTAAAAGATGTTATACAGGTAACCGTCAGCAATATAGAACCTTACGGCGCATTTGTTGATTTGGGAAATGATGTTGAAGGATTTTTACATATATCTGAAATCTCATGGGACAAAAATATCAAGCATCCTAAAGATTATATAAGCGAAGGACAGCAGATAAATGTAGAGGTTATAGAGATAGATATTAAAGATAGACGACTTCGCGTCTCTTTGAAAAATATTCTTCCAAAACCATTTGAAGATTTTACAAAAACTCATAAAGTGGGAGATACAATAAAAGGCACTGTAACTACTCTCACAAATTTCGGCGCATTTATTAAAATCGGCGCAATTGAAGGATTGCTGCATAATGAAGACTCTTCATGGGATAGAAATGCGAGATGCAAAGATATGTTTAAAGAAGGCGATGAGATTGAAGTTAAAATTATTAAAATAGATAGGGAAAATGAAAAAATCTCATTAAGCCAAAAAGAGCTTCAAGAGAGTCCGATACAAAAATATGCCAAAAAATACAGTAACGGCAATATTGTAAAAGGTAAAATTCTTGACATAAAAGACTTTGGTCTATTTGTAGAGCTTGAAGATGGTGTAGATGCACTTATTCGTAAAGAGGATTTAGGAAATCTCAATATCGGCGATTTGAAAATCGGAGACGAATTGGAAGCGGCGATAATTTTTATAGACGAAAAGAAAAACCGCATACGCTTATCCGTGAAAAGACTGTCCAGAATCAAAGAGAGAGAAGTCTTGAACGAGATAAATAAAGACGATAAAATGACTTTAGGCGATATTATCAAAGACCAGCTAAAATAAATTTATAAAAGCCGCATAAAGTATATTAAAACGGCTTTTACATGCAAAAAATTTCAAAGGTTGTTTAAGTGAAACGAAAAAAGATTGTTGTATGCGATGCTATTCATGAAAAAGGTTTTGAACTGTTAAAAAAAGAGAGCGATATAGAAGTTATTGATGCGACTGAAATAGCCAAAGACAAGTTGTACAAATTGATAGAAGATGCCGATGTTGCCATAACAAGAAGTCCTACAGATGTGGATATAAAATTTTTAAATGCGGGCAAAAAACTGAGTGCGGTTATACGCGCTGGTGTAGGCGTGGACAATGTGGATCTGGACGAATGCAGTAAAAGAGGCGTGATTGCGATGAATGTTCCGACAGCAAACACAATAGCCGCCGTAGAACTCACAATGACGCATATTCTCTCAACTGCGAGAAGTTTTCCCTATGCGCATAACGCTTTAAAACAAGATAGAGTATGGAAGCGTGAAAAATGGTACGGCGTAGAACTGTTCGGTAAAAAACTTGGAGTTATAGGATTTGGCAATATAGGAAGCCGCGTTGCCATACGCGCTAAAGCTTTTGGCATGGATATTGTAGCGTATGATCCGTACATTCAAAACAATAAAGTAACAGAACTTGGCATGACATATACAGAAAATTTTGACGATATTTTAGCATGCGATTTTATCACTATTCATACGCCAAAAAATAAAGAGACTATTAATATAATAGACAAAGCTGAAATTGCCAAAATGAAAGACGGCGTAAGACTTATTAATGTTGCGCGCGGAGGACTCTATAATGAAGAGGCTTTAACAGAGGGTTTAAAAAGCGGCAAAATAGCATTTGCAGGTATAGATGTATTTTCTAAAGAGCCTTCCATTGATAATCCTATTTTAGATTTGGATAATGTAACGGTAACGCCTCATCTTGGTGCAAATACGATTGAATCTCAAGAAAAGATTGCTATTCAGGCGGCAGAGCAGGCTCTATTGGCAGTGCATGGAGTTAGTTATCCGAACGCTCTCAATCTTCCTATTAAAACAGAGGATTTACCAAGCTCTACAGCGCCATATCTTGAACTTATACAAAAAATAAGCTTTTTAGCAGTGCAGATATATAAACGACCTATTTTAGGCATACATGTAGAGGGTGAAGGGGCTATCAGCGAATATGTGGATTCATTTTTAACTTTTGCTATTGTCGGGGCATTAAAAGAGTCTTTGGGAGATAATATTAATTATGTAAATGCCGGTTATATGGCGTCTGATAAAAAGATAGATACAAGCTCAAAAGTTTTACCTGTCAGCGGTTACAACAATAAAGTAACTGTCAAAATATCTACCGATAAAGGCGTAGCTGAAGTCAGCGGTACGGTATTTGGCGAAGATGAACAGAGGATCGTTAATATCAATGGGTTTAAAACAGATTTTAAGCCAAAAGGGAAAATGATTATATTTAAAAACAGAGATGTTCCCGGCGTTATCGCATCTATAAGTACGCTTTTAGCGCAAAATGAGATAAATATAGCTGATTTTCGTTTGGGACGCGGAAACGATGGATTGGCGCTCGCGGTTATACTTATAGATCAAAATATAAGCAAAGAACTTCTGACAAAACTAAATGAGCTTCCAAATTGTATTTGGGCGCAAAGCGTAAATATATAAATTAATAGGAGAAAAAAGTGGCTTCATATTCTATGGGCGATTTAAAAAAAGGGTTAAAAATAGAGTTAGACGGCGTACCATATAAAATAGTAGAGTATCAGCATGTAAAGCCCGGTAAAGGACCTGCATTTGTGAGAGCCAAGATCAAATCTTTCATAAATGGTAAGGTTATAGATAAAACTTTTCATGCCGGCGATAAGTGTGAACATCCAAATCTCATTCAAAAAACGATGCAGTATCTATATGATGACGGCGAAAATCTGCAATTTATGGATACTGCTACATACGAGCAAGTCGCTATTTCCGAAGAGCAGATGGGCGAACTTATTAAGTGGATGCTTGATGGCATGATGGTAGATGTACTTTTTCATAATGATATTGCTATTGATGTTGAGATACCGCAAACTGTAGAATATAAGATAAAAGAGACGCCGCCAAACTTTAAAGGCGATACGCAAGGCGGCAGAAAACCTGCGACTTTAGAAAGCGGCGCAGTTATACAAGTGCCATTTCATGTACTTGAGGGAGATACCGTAAAAGTAGATACCACAAGAGGAGAATACTTGGAGAAAGTAAAATAATAAACTAATATATTTTCTCTATTTTTGCCAACCTCTTCAACCGTTTTTGATCGCAAGCGTTAAGCTCTTTGAAAAAGCGTAAAATGTGAAACCCGAGGGTCTCCAAAGTTGGCAAGAGTGCGGAAATTCAAAATGTTATATTCTCTCCGTCATTCCCGTGCGAGCGTAATCGTTTTTGCAAAAAACGATATTTGCGAGGAATGCGGGAATCCAACATTCCTTAGCTATTCCCATGAAAACAGAAATCCAACCTCCCTTCGTCATTCCCGCTTCATGCGGGAATCCAAAAACCTTTATACAATAAATAAAGTAGTGAAAAATAAAAAAACAGACATACATTTTTACTTGAAATTATCGTCTATTTGTTTTTTGACTTTTTTTGGATTC
>JAISXY010000097.1 GCA_031270285.1 Campylobacteraceae bacterium | reverse complement strand
TCTTCTATCGTATCTCTCGTTGTTCCCTCAACATCGCTTATAATAGCGCGCTCATACTGCAAAAGCCTGTTTAAAAGCGAACTTTTGCCTACATTTGTTTTGCCGACTATCGCTATTTTAAATCCGTCTATCAAGCCTTCGCGCTGTTTTGAATTTTCCAAAATTTTCTCAAGCGAGACTATCAACAGTTTTAACTTCTCGTATGATTGTTTTTCTATATCGCTTGGCAAATCCTCTTCGGCATAATCAATAGTAACTTCAACAAAAGCTATAATCTCAAGCAAATCCTCTCTTGCTTTTTCTACAAAATTTTGCAGTTCGCCTTTTAAATGACGGGATAAGAGTTTCGCCGCACTGATACTTTTGGCTTCTATCAATTTGCCTATCGCTTCGGCTTTACTCAAATCTATGCGTCCGTTTAAAAACGCTCTTTTAGTAAATTCGCCCGGATTTGCAAGCCTCGCACCGTTTTTCAAAACAGCTTCCAAAATCATATTTGCAACTATCATGCCGCCATGACACTGAAACTCAACCACATCTTCCGTTGTATAACTATTTGGGGCTTTAAAGTAGATAATGATAACCTGATCTATAAATTCGTCTTTTTCATTATATACAGATGAGAGAGAGGCGTATCTTGGAGCTAATGAGGGTTTGTGCGAGAGCAAAAGAGCTATATTGTAAGCTCTCTCCCCGCTTACTCTTACAACCGCTATAGAACCTGCTCCATGAGCGGTTGCGATTGCAGCTATTGTGTCTATGTGTTTTTCCTGTTAAAATCATTCACAACGATAAATCTCCCGCCGTCTCTGCCGTTTTTAATGCCGACATATTTTTCGGGAAATTCGCCGCGAAGTCTCTCAAGCGCAATTTTTATAAGCACGCCGTCAAGTATTTTCGTCTGTCCGCGCCCTTGAGTGCGAATGCGCTCCATAATAGGCTCCAGATAACGACCTATCATATCTTCCTGATTTTTCAAAAACTCCGCTATCTCAAGTCTTATACCAAGACCATATTTTATATTAATCCAACTGTACAAAAGATACGAAAGTGCTTTGTATCTGCACCCTTCTTTTCCTATCAGCAGCGCAGCGTCCGAACCATCAAGCTCTATCAAAAGTGTTTCTTCGTCATAAACGGAGACATTTATGCTGTTAATTTCAAAGCATAAATTGCTAAAAAGCAACTTGATTTTATCTTTTATCTCATATACAACGCTATTCGGATCTACTTTTTCTTTATGAAATTTTTCGTCAAAAGGCGTGCTTATCGTAACGGTTGTATTTTTTTTAATATTTTGCTCTTTAGGAGATGGGGTTATCTCTCGTTTTACATTTTTTATACTTTTTTGTTTTTCAGTCTCTTCTTGTTTTATCTCTTGCGTATTTACATTTTTCTCACGCTCTTTATTCTCAAATCTGTCAGGTTTTTTATGACTTTTAAACCGTTCGTTTCTGTTTTTATTATGAAAATTTTTTTCATATTTTTGAGTATTAAAGTTTGTCTTTCGCTTAACTTCTACAATAGCGCTTTTTCTGCCAAACCCTAAAAATCCGCCTTTTGGATATTGTAAAACCTGCAAATCAAGCTCTGTTACCGAGCATGATAACTCTTTTGCCGCCTTTGAATATGCCTCTTCTAATGTATCTGCTTCTACTCTCATGTATGCGCCTTTTCTTTCTCTTTTAAGCGTTTAAAGTGTTTATTGACATATATTTGCTGAAAAATAGAAAAGAGATTATTCACAAACCAGTAAAGCGTAAGCCCTGCGGGAAACCACAAGAAAAACATTGTAAAGATAAGCGGTAAAAATTTCATAATCTTCTCTTGCATTGGGTCTGTGAAGTTTGAAGGAGTAATCTTTTGCTGTAAAAACATGGTAAGACCCATAGCGACGGGTAAAATATAGTATGGATCCATAACCGCCAAATCTTTCACCCATAAAATCCACTCTGCGTTTTTAAGCTCAACCGTATTTGATAAAACTCTGTAAATCGCAAAAAATATAGGTATCTGTATTAGTATCGGCAGGCAGCCTCCCATAGGATTTGCGCCATGCTTTTTATATAAATCCATAACATGAATATTCAACTTTTGCTTATCGTCTTTATATTTTACTTGCAACTCTTTAACCCTCGGTGCAAGATCTTTGAGTTTATTCATGGATACCATTCCGCGGTATGTGAGCGGATACAGAACAAGTCGTATGATAATTGTAAGAATAACTATAGACCAGCCCCAATTGCCAACATTAGAATGTATAAAATACAAAAATGAAAATATCGGTTTTGATATCCATGTAAAAAATCCATACTCTATAACATCGTCCAGCTTTTTATCTACTGCATGTATATTGACTTTTGACTTGGGTCCGATGTAACCTTTGAGTTTTAAATCTTCTCTGCCTTCTATAAAGATATTCGGATTTTTGTCTTTATCCGGACTTATTACGATATTTAGCGTTTCATCAAAGTTAGACAGCAGTGAAGTATAATATCTATCGGATGCTGCGGCAAACAACGCTTTAGGAAAAGTTACTGTTTTTTTGACATCGCCATCATCTATCGTTTCTATAGTGCCGTCATTTTTTTTGATAATCGCACCATGAAAAGTATAAGCATCAGCCAAAACATTCGGACGAAAACCTGTTGAGATAAAATAATCTTTCGGCGTTGAAAGCGATATTTCTATGTCGTAGCCTCTATCTTTTGTAAACATTATCTTTTTTGTAATCGTTACGCCGTCAAGCTCTTGCGTAAGCGTTAAAGTTTCTGGCTCACCATTTAGAACGATCTTTTTTGTATCTGCGGTGTAAGATTTGCCAAAAGCTTCGTTATTCAGCGACGCATCACTAAATCTAATCTCCAGAGGCAAAAGAGAGTTATCTACAAGCTGTATTCTCTCTCCATTTTCATCTTTAAAATCACTGCCATTTAAAAAATATTTTGAGATACGACCTAATTTGTCTATATATATCTCAAAATCCTGCGCTTCTATTATAGTAATAATTTCGTCTGTATCAACGCTTTTAGAACTCACGGGAGCAGTATTTGCCGTAATTTTGGCAACTTGCGGAGCTTCGTTGGATTGTGCGGCTGTTTGTATCTGTGAAACATTTTCACCATCAGTTGATATTTTAGATGGAAAATAGTACGAATAAAAAATTAAACACAATATCATTAAAGCTATGGCTAATATCAGCCTGCTTTGCGGACTCATTTTATCTATCACGAAAAATCCTTAAAATTTATTTAAATTATGGAGTGATTTTACAACTAAAAAAGAGTTTTTTTTTGTCGGAATAAACCAAACCATAATATATATGTTGTCAAACGATTTTGATAAAAGACATGGTTTTCTAACGGCATTTTGGCTAACAATCGGATAGTCAATGCCGCCTCTGAAAAGTTTATTGCATCTTAAAAGTCTAATTATACTTTTTAAAAGCGCTAAGATGAAACTGTCGTACTCAAACAACCATTTTGCATACTCTGAGCAAGTCGGATAGTAGCGGCAGCTTCCAAAGCTGAAAAGAGTTAAAAATCTTTGATAAAATTTTAAAAGCCATAATGCAAAATTTTTCACTATTTTAAGCACTCTAACCTTTTAAATGACCACAAAAGTGAACTTTTTAACTGCTTATAATCAACTTTTTTTATAGACTCTTTTGCTACAAAGATATAAATACCGCTCTTGAGCTTTTGCTCTAATTCAATAAAAAGCGCTCTAATTCTTCTTTTGGCGCGGTTTCTAAGAACTGCGTTACCTACTTTTTTCCCTGCTATAAACCCTGCTTTTTTTTCGTCTGATATTTTGTAAAAGATCACGGCACCATCACAGTGCCACTTATTTGCCATCTTATATATTTCTGAAAATTCACCACTCTTTTTCAGCGAATGGTAAGAACCTAAACTGCCAATCTTCTTCTACCTTTTGCGCGCCTTGCATTAATAACTTTTCTGCCGTTTTTGGTTTTCATTCTTGCACGAAATCCATGAGTTCGTTTGCTTGGCGTATTGTGCGGTTGATATGTACGCTTCATAAAATTCCTTTAATAATATATTTAACGCGTGATTTTACTCTAATATTCTTAAAAAACTACTTATCGGGCAAATAGAATGCCGTAAATCGGTGAGAAAAAGAATATCCAAAAAAATACTGTCTCCAAAGCTGCTGCACATATTACAATCCTTGTCAGATTGTAACTTTGCAAAATAACAATTACTGAGAACGGCAGGACAATAATCATCGGCACCACAACTAAAAGGAACAGAACAAAGGCGACAGCACTGGTTCCAATTTTCATAGCAAAAATAGTAATGACAAATAAAACAACAATCGCAATATGAGCATGTCTTACAACTTTTTTATCCTCTTTATTTACGACAATCTCATTTACTTCATCGGTTTTGGATATTTTGCGGTATAAAATCAAAAGAGATGCAAGATACGGGAAAAAAGTAATTATGGTGAATATCTCTCTATATGAAGATAAATTCAAAAGCCCAAAAGCATCTTTAAGTGGCAATATACCCAAAAGCATGAGCAAGTGTCCTAAAATTCTAAATAAAAATGTACTTAAAACAGCAAAGATTATTGTCAATGCGACATAAAACAGCCACCTTAAAAACCTCTTTTTAAATAATATTTTGTAAAAAACTTTGGACAAATAAGCGCTGTTTTTATATAAAAAACCAATTACACATATAAAAATTATCGGAGATATAATACTGTCTATCCAGTCACCAATAAAACCTGCAGGAGCATTACGACTAACGCGGCTGACATCTATATTTATCAGAAAAAAATGGTCTGACTTAGCCATACAACTTTTTAAGTTAAGTGCAAAATAAAGAGCGGCGGCAAGATATAGATTTAATTTATTATAAAAAATATTGATATTTTGCGCCGCTTTGGAGATTTGAAAAACTCCGCAAAGTTCCGTTACAATACCAGCAAACATCGTAAAAAAAGCCGCAAACATAAATATATTAAATAAATTTACATGAGCAAAATAGCTTTTTCTAAGACTGCACGGAAGCGCATCAGGACATGCAAAATACTGATAAAGTGCGAGCAAAAACAGTACAAATATGCCGGTAAATATGAACCAAACGCCCTTAGACGCTAAAGAGGCCGACTTTTGAAACCTCATGAACAACCTTTCGCTCATTGCTTATGATTCAAAACACACCTAAAATTTAATCTCCGAATTTTACTCTTTCTATCTCCAAAGAAAATATGCCTGTACTGCCTTCAAATGTGCAGGCTGATGTATATTTAAAATTGCCCTCTTCTTTTTCAAACAATGTTTTTAAGAGGTGTTCAATTTCAGCATCTCGTTTTTTATCGCCGCTTTTTTTGTGAGCAGCTTCAAATATCTTAAATATATCGGGTACATCAAAGCCATATTTTGTTTTAAGCGTATCGCCATATTCTTCGCACTCTTTGGTGAGATTATCTTTAAAATCTTTTCTAATGCTTACAGCCAAGCGCGGCGCATTTATCGGCGGTAAAAACTCAAGGATTGTACTTTCATTGATTGTACTTTCATTTATGTTCGTTGCATTAGATGCGATGCTTCCGCTGATTTGCAAATCACCGTTCACCGTGCGTTTTCCCGTAGCTACAACCAGCAAAGTATCTTTGCCGAATTTTGAAAAAGTGTAGTAAAAAAGCTCTTCTTCAACTCCTTTGCTTTTACTTCTTTTGTCGTCAAAGATGACATATAATCCTTTATCTTTGCTCATTCCCGCTGCCGCTTTTTGCCCTAAAATATCGGCAAATGTGTTAAATTCCTTATCCGTTACTCTAAAAACTTCTATTAGCAGCATCACTGAAGTTGTGTTTACGCTAAAAGGCGGAAATATTTTTTCTATAGATACATCCGAATTGCCGAAACTCTGCGCCGATAAACCACCCGCCAAAAAAACCGTAACTAAAAAAGTTAATGTCAATTTAGTATATTTCATGAACGACTCCCAATAATTTCGTACAATTTTAACAAGATTGATTATTTTATCATATATTTGATATATTCATGTATAAAATGTTGATTATAACCGTGTCATTCCGACAGTAGTTTTGTCAGCTCTTTTTGCATATCTTCATGCAGTTTTTCGTACCATTTTTCATTCTCTTTGGGATTAACAGGCGGAAGATAAGAGACGATGATTGTCCCGCCGCTTACTTTGAAGTTTTGCGAGTCAAAAACTTTTCTTGCATTTGCTATGACAACAGGCTGAACTTTAAGATTGAGTTTTTCGGCAAGAATTTTTGCGCCGATTTGAAATTTTAACAACTTTTCGCCTCTGCCTCTTGTACCTTCGGGGAATATCGCAACAGGTCGGCCGTTATCAATCCTCTCTTTTGCGTCTTTCAAAAGTTTCACCATAGCTCTTTTATCGCTTCTGTCAAGAGATATCATGCGAGAGAGTTTAGTCGCCTGTCCTAAAAAGAAAATATCAAATATCTCTTTTTTCGCAACCCATGCAATATTTTGCGGATATATCGCTTCTAAAGCCACTATATCAAGCATACTTTGGTGATTTATTACGATAAGATTCGCATCTGCTGCGGGACTGCCTGTAATGTTAATCTTAAATCCTATCAGGTATTTTTGTGTGTTTGCCCAAATGCGCCTGAAAAATCTATGATGCGCTCTAAAAAAAAACATGCAGATAATAACTATACAAACGGTAAAAATAAACTCAAACCCCGTATATATAGTTCTAATTTTTGATAACATGCTCTTCTTTTACCCATCCTATACGGCCGCTTGGCAGCATTATTTTAACATAACCGTCCCTGAAAGAGAGTATCTCTACCTCCAAATCTCCTTCGGTTACATGGAAGATGGAAGACTTTTCTGTCGGCAAAATGCGAATTACAGTCTCTTTTTCAACAATACCTTTATTAAGCGGATAATTTACATAAAATAGATACAAAAATAGAAAAAATGAAGCTACGAGCGCAATCTTATATCGTTTGAATATAAAAATCGCAATTCCCAAAATCCCTAAAACGCCGAAAAGTATATCTTTATAGAGTTTAAATTTATTCTCTTTAGGGTTCAAATCGGTATGCGTACTCAAATCGCTGCTCTTAATATTAAGCGGCACTGTGATAGATTGAAAATTATGACTGATTGTATTAAAGTAGGTAAAATCAATGCTTTTTGTATAGTTTGGTATGATAATAGTATATTCAAGTGATTGCAGCATAGGGCTTTCTTGATAATAACCGCTGCTGCCGTTGTATAAGTTAAACTCTTTAAGATTGCTGTATGTAGCTTCAATTTCAAGCGTTACTATAAGTGATTTATCGTCAAATTTATTTGTTACTTCATCTTTGACGGCAAGGCTTTGAGCCACTACATGAGAGAATTTAGCATCGCCTTGTATGCGCGTTATCTCTATTTCGCCGCCTTCAAGCGCTGCTTCTTCAATAATCTCTCCATCTACCAAAAGTTCTACGATAAAATCGGGCAATTTAGAATGAGATTTGGCAGGTTGAATATAAAAAGTATTTGTATAATATTCGCTGTTTTGTTCTTTTTCCCATTGAGATTTTAAATTTAATATGCGAAATCCTTCAAAATTTGCCAACCGCGTTGTTAAACTCTCATAATTTTCCCGTGCAATAATAGCTTTTAATTTTATAGGAAAAATCTCGCCGACATAAACTTTTGACGGAACAGCTTCGTATGATAAAAATAACGATTGTCCGCCGCTATCGCTCTCTAAATCCTCTTTTTCTTCATCTTCATCTTCAGCTGTGTCTATTTGTTGATACTGCTTTATCTGTTCCGTCAAATCAAAAAATTGCGCATTTGCCGTGCCGGCAATAAACATAAAAAGTGCGCCCAAATAAAAAAACTTTTTCATGCGCTTTTTATAAATCCTTGCAGCATTTTTACGCCGTCGTCGCTTCCTAAAATTTTCTCTATAGCGCGTTCAGGGTGCGGCATGAGTCCGAAAATATTTCTGTTTTTGTTGCAAATCCCCGCTATGCTTTCTATAGAACCGTTAGGATTGTCTTCGCCGCCGTTTTCATCACAGTAAGTCAAAAGTATTTGATTGTTTTTTTTAAGCTCTTTTAAGCCCTCTTCATCTATAAAATAGTTTCC
>JAISXY010000069.1 GCA_031270285.1 Campylobacteraceae bacterium | reverse complement strand
TTTTGTTTATACCAAATCCCTTTTTTTAAAGACGATAAAACCCAATATCGCAAAAATAAGCCCTAAAAAAGCGGGATAAAGAATTGCATAAATAGAGAAAAATACTTTGCCGAAATTATCCAGTATAAAGTATGCCGCAGGACCTATAACGGTCAGTTCGGGGTCAAAAAGCGAGATAGCTCCAATGCGAAATACCTGCAAAGGATTTGCAAGCGCAATGGAAAAGACGACATTTGGCTCTCCTATCCCTGCGCTTAATATACCTATCAGTAAAATATCTATAAACGCCAGCAGTAAAAGCCACAGAAAAAAGGCGATACCAAGCGCAATCTCCTGTGTTTTAACACATGAAGAGATAAAAAAGCTTATCCCCAAAAAATTGATAATTAATGAGAGCATCAATAATATATAGTAGCAAAAAAGCAGATAAGGCGTATCAGTTCCGCCGATAATAGCCCACATGAGCGATAAAATAAGAGCAAGCGCAATCGGAAGCGTAACCGCTATAAAACGTCCTATAAATCTTCCGAAATAATAACTCCTTAAAGATACGGGAAAAGAGAGCAGGTACTCAAGCACATTACTGTCGCGGTCTGATACTATCGTGCGTACGGTAGTGATGAGTATAAATATCGGCAGTATAATGATACAAATCTCTATAAAAAGAAGCAGCAGCCGTCCAAGACCGCTGAAGCCCTGTACTCTGGATTCTGTAACGCCAGAAGCAAATAACAGTACGATCAGCGAGCAAAACGCAAGGCTGTAAAGCAAAAACCACCTTGAGCGAAAAGATTCGCGCAAATCAGTGCATATGATGAGCCGCAGGCTGTGTTTCATTTTGTTCTTCCAATACCGTTTTTTTCACGTGTAAAAAGTTGAAGTTATCTGCATGTTCTTGCATATCTTTATGCGCCGCAAAACCAAAGTGCATAGGAGAGTTTGCACCGCTTGCATAGTAGGCTTTTCGCGCATCTATCCACTCCGCACTTTTAAAATCAGACACATATATATAAGCTTCATTTTGCGTTTCAATATTTTGCAAATCAAGCCATTTAATAGCGCAGCCTATATCGTCAAAAAAATAACGCTTGCCATCTTTCGTAACTATCTGTGCGGCATAGTTTGCCGAAGATATGACCATTTTGCAGTATGCGCACACATCGCGGTCAAGTTTCACATTTTTGGGACTAATGTCTATTTTATCCTCGCATCCCAAAAACAACAGACATACGGCCAACAGTTTAAATAAATTTTTCATCTTTTACTACCTTTCCTAGATCCATCTCGATTTTGCGCGTTATTAGCGATTTTATCTCTTCCATTCTATGACTTATAAAAATTAAAAGCCTTCTTTTTTGTAAAGGCTGCAACAGAGTATAAAAACTCTCTCTTCCTTTTATATCAAGGTTTGCCGTAGGTTCGTCAAAAATAAGTATATCAGGTTCTTTGGCTAAAGCTATGGCTATCAAAAGTTTTTGTTTCATGCCGCCGGAGAGTTTCAAAAAAAGCTTTTTCAAATGCCCTTTTACATCCAGTTCCAACTCTTCGCAAATATTTAATATTTTATCTTCATGTACGCCGCTTGAGAGGGCGGCATATCGTATAAGGTCTTTGACGATAAGCTTGATAGGCGGCGGAAGCTGCGGTACAAAACCTATATGTTTTAAAGCCTCTTCTCTCTCTTTTAAAGGGTCAATGCCCGCTATACGAACGCTGCCTGATGAGGGTATCTGTTCGCCCAAAATTGAACGCACAAGAGTTGTTTTACCAGCGCCGTTTTGCCCAAGTATGATGACACTCTCATCTTTTTTCAAAGAGAGATTGATATCTTTTAAAACATAGGCAGAGCTGAATTTTTTACTCAAATTTACAATCTCTATCATATAAGCTCTTTAATTTTTATATCAAATCCAATCGCATTTTTATGACACACTTCCATGCATCTGCCGCAAAGCGTACAATCGCCGCTTATTGCCTCTTTTTTACTCTCGCTTAATACATGCGGTACGAGGCAGACTTTAGAACACTCACCGCAGTGGTTGCACTCACTGTTTCTTTTCATTTTTACAAGGCTTATCCGACCTAAAAAACCGTATGTTGTACCCAAGGGACAGATATATCTGCACCAAAATCTTCGCACAAAAAAGAGTTCAATCAAAAACAAAACGGCGACGATTATCAGCGCAAAACTCCAGCCGTAAACTATCGCGCGGCTTAAAATACCTACGGGATTTATTATCTCAAATACCAAGTAACCCGCAAAAAATGCAAGAAATAGAAAAAATATCCAAAAAAGATATTTGATTTTATAGTTAAATTCATGGGATTGTACAATCTTTTTCTTAACTAATACTGTATGGATTTTTTCACCGATTTCACTCAAAAAGCCGTACGGACAGACCCATGAACAAAAAGCCCTTCCGCCTACTATAAAATAAAATACCAAAATCGTAAGCGTGCCGATGATAAGATTGATATGTAGATTATAATGCGCCAAAAACATTTGTATGGAGATAAAAGGATCTATTAAATGAAATCCCAAAAATCTTGAACCGCTGAGAGTTCCCTCCAATAACTGCAAATCAAAACGATACGAAAGAAAAAAGAGAAAATTTATACAAAACAGACTCATCCAGCGATAAATTCTGATGTTAATTCTGCCTTTTTTTGCAACCGTAAAACTCTTTAAAAAGGACATCTACGCTCTCTTATTTGTCGGTTTGAAATTTTGATATTTCATCGGCTAAAGCTTTCAAATCTTCATCTTTCATGCTTTTTAAAAGCGTTGCCATCAGAGGATTTGGGACTCTTTGTTCTTTGTAGTCATATACTCTTTTTAAGATAAATTCATAGGGTTTTGCGGCGATTGCGGGAAAGATATTTGCGCCTTTATCGTCAAATACTCCCTCTCCCTCTTTGCCATGACATGCCGAACATTTGGAGGCGTAAAGCTTGCTTGTCGTTTGCTGATTTAGGGCATTTTTTTGAAGTTCCGATAATTTTTGCAACTCTTCGCTTGGCATCTCTTCCGTTACAATCTCTTTTTGCGTATCTATATTGTCATAATAGCCGCCTTCTTTTGTCAAAGCCAGATAAAATATCAAAAAAACGATAAAACCGCATGCAAAAAAACCAAGAATTTTAACCGCTTTTTTAATTATCCGCATTTTTGCGCTCCCTTACTTCTTTGTTGAAAGAGGCTATCTCATCGGCTAAAGAGCGGATCTCGCCGTCTTCCATCTGTGATACGAGATACTGCATCAAGATATTGTTTTGCGATTTGATTTTATACGCTTTTATCATGTCAAATATCTCATCCGAATTTTTTGTCAGCAAAGATGGTCCTATAACGCCGTTTGCATAATCATCATGACATGCGGAGCATTTTAAAAAGTAGTTTTTGCCGAGTCTTTTGGAAAGCAACTCTTTTTGCACCGAATCGTAACTGTTTTTTACGGAAACTATCGCTCCAAGCTGACGCGTAAGCGTACTCTCTTCACCGGAAATAGAGAGAGTTATTTTTTTGTTACCGTCCATGTCGTATGTCGTGATAATATCATTGTCCGCAGTTTCAAGCGCATTGGGCGTTATTTTGATAGTGCCGACCTCTTTAAAACTCTCTTCATTCTCTTTTTTGTCGTTACAGCCCACAAGCAAAAGCAGTATCGCAAGAACGGTTAAAAATTTACTCATGTATATACCTCTTCATAAGTTTTGCGTGATGCCACAGATATGACCGAAGATGGACAAAGTTCGGCACAAACCCCGCATCCTACGCATTTTTGATTGATTTTTGGAAATACTCTGCTATTCTCATGTACCATCTCTATAGCGTCCGTTTTATCGGGATACGGACACATATCCGCACATATCGTACACTCTTTGCCGATATAACCCTGAATGGCGTCAAGCAGTTTTGCTTCCCTCTCATTTTGATTTGAGAAAGTAGCTTTTAAACTCTCTTTTTCTATTTTTTGCCCGATAAACGCAAGACAGTTATCTATATCGTCTATATATGCCGTTCCCATGTGAATATCGCTTGCTTCGGTAACTTCATGCTGCAAAGAGCCTGTAGGACAAGCGAGTATGCATGGAAACAGGTCACACAGATAACAGCCTCTTTCATGGGCGTCAATATACGGCGTGCCTATGGAGTTCAAGTTTGTTATATCGTACATATTGATAGAGTGATAAGGACACACTTGCATGCATTGCCCGCACTTAATACATGTAGCCAAAAATGATTTTTCGTCTAATGCGCCCGGAGGTCTTAAATGGTTATTTTTAGCATACAGTTTGGGCGATATATAGATGCCGCCTCCGAACAGAGCGCCGAAAAAAAGCGTATAAGCCGACCCTTTTTTCAAAACCTCTCTTCTTTCCAACTTTTTCATAAAGAAGCCTTTATAAGAGGTTCGTTGTCTGTCAGCATTAACTCCGGCTGTGAAAACGGCGCTAATTTTGCCAAAAAATTCAAAAGACCCATAGCCGCCGTGCCGTAAAAAAATTTTATATCCGCATTGTAAAGCCAAAGCTTATCGGCATAAGCGTACTGTTTGTACGGTATATCTCCTATACCGTCCTTATCTCTGTCAAATCCTTCATAATCGTCCCAATAATTTCGTCTCCACTCCACATAAGGCATATCGTTTTTGGGCATATCGCTTGAAATCAGTTCCATGTTGCCCTTAAATATATTTTCATTGAAAACCGACTTTCCGCGAAGTCCTAAAAACTGCACGGCATTTGCGTTGTATAAAATCCTGTTGCGTTTGAAAACATTGACACTGTCTTGCATGTACGGCGACTGGTCTAAAAATATGCCGCGCGCATTGTAAATAATATCGTTATCTTCTATGATAAAATTTGAACTGTCTTTTAGCCCCAGACCAAGTCCGAAAGTGCCCAAAGAGCTTTTGATTGTATTGTTTCTTGCCGTTATATCATGCGAATACATAAAAAAGATACCCACAGAGTTGCGCTCAAAGATGTTATTTTGAACAAGATTGTTGTTTGCGTACATAAAATGCAAAGAGTATCTGCCCTCTTCGCCGAAATTATACTCATAAATATTTTTGCTTGAGTACCATGCGACCATATCACGCGATTTGTAAAGATGATTGGCACGCACCGTATTGCCGTGCGAATACCAAAATACTATGCTATCACCTCTGACGCCAAGATCATAAGGTTTGGAAGTGATAAAATTATCTAAGATTTTTGAGTTTGAAACTTTTTGAAAATTAATGCCAAACAGCGAATCGGTTATTTTATTGCCCTCTAAAAGCACATTGTTTGCATCTTTGACCAAAACGGCGGCATCCAGCCCTTCATGACTATCGCCGGAACCGCTTATCCAGAGATTTTTTAAAACAACATTCGGACTCGTTATCGTTATAACGCTGCTTGTGTTATCGCCTATGATATGCGCTTTTTTATCGCTTGTTCCTTCAAGGATAAGAGGTTTATTGATAACGATTCGTCCGTGATATTCGCCGCTTCCAAGTTCTATCTTTGAACCGCTCGGCGCACTGTCTATGGCCTCTTGAAGCGGGTTTGAAAATAAAAATGCTGCGAGCAGGAAATAGAGCAGATACTTTTTCATGTTCTATTGTGCTTAAGTTTTGAAAATATTGCAAGCATTGAGAGAACGGATATCAGTAACAACAGATAAAATCCCATCGACGGATACGAATGCGTAGTAAACTGCGCCACTTTGCCGTCCCCAAATACGGTTGGCATAAAAGGTTTTATCTTAAATGCGCCCCACTCTTGCATGTTATGACCAAACCAGTAGAGCCAGAGCGTAAAATCTGCCAAAAATCCCACGGGAAGCAGCACGGGAAATATCATAAGAATCCATGATTTTCGGCTGTTCCAGTATAGATAAAGTATCATCGCAAGCGTTACGGATAAAAATATGTAAGGCATCAGCGACATTTCAAGCCGCGCCCCGCGCTCCATGGGATACATACCGATGTAGTGGTTTATCGTATTCATCTCATGTACTTCTCCGCTGAATCCGTCAAAATGAAAAAATACCGGAATACCGTTGGGAAATGTCTCTTTGGGATAATTAGGCGCTTCTAAAGAGACGCTCCACACATGAATACTTGCCGCTCCTATTTCGGAGTTTGTCTCTAACATCTTTTTTAGCGAATATTTTGCATTGTCGGGAGTTGAGTCGGCTTTGTATTGAAGAAAGCTGTACAGATCCCAGATAAAATACGAGTATGAGGGGATAGCCTCTGTTTGATGGCTTTTTATTTTCCCTTTTACGCCGTAAAAACCAACTATCGGAATAGTAAAAAATATCACTAAAATCGCTAAAGCGCTCAATGTGTAAATACGGTATTTTTGCATTTTTTATAACTCTTTTTATGAAAATTATAACAAAGCGGGACTTCACTCCCGCTTTGTATTATATGCCTGCGTTCTCATCAACCCATTTTAGATATTCAATAATATCTTTAGCCTCCTCAGGCTTCATGTTTTGATTTGGCATTCTTAAATTAAATGCTTTAATCATCGCATCTATATATGGGTTATTGTAGAATTTTTCAGGAGAGATGATAAAGTCATATACGAACTTTTCACCATTCTCATGTCTTAACAGAGCTCCTGTTAAATCCGGACCCGAGCTAACCTGTCCGACAACATGGCATCCGCTGCATCCGCCCGTATGAAACGCTTCTTCGCCTCTTTTTGCCGCTGCGTTCATGGGCGTTGCAATCTCTCTTTCAAGCTGCGCTTTGGCTCTTAAACCTACATCGGCAGTTTTTACCATGTACTGCCACACTTGCATCTCCCAAAGTATCGCTTGATTTAGGTCTCCTTTTTTATAAGCTGCGTCGGCTTTTGCTTTGGTATCTTTGATATTGCCGTATTGTACGAACGCATCGTCCACATTTTGTTTGACGGCAGGATATTTTTCATATCCGTTTTTCTGCAAAAATCCCACTACGCTTTGGATAACCGAATCAGTCGCACTGTTTGTGGCAACTATCTTTTGGTACTCTTTTTGCAAATCCTCTTTACTAAGTTTTGAAATTGCCGCCGCTTTGTAGTCGGGATATTTTTTATTCGGATCTTTGACATACAAATACCCCATCATCTCCAAATGCAAAGCAGAACAAAACTCTGTGCAGTAGTATGGAAATACTCCCTCTTTATCGGCTTTAAATCTTACCGAAGCGGTTTTACCCGGTTCTATGGAAGCATGAATATTGAGTCCTGATATGCCAAATCCGTGCGTCTCGTCAACTGCGCGCTCAAGATTTGTGATATAGATAGTTACATCGTCGCCTTTATTTACGGTAATATGTTCAGGGTTTAAATGACTTCTGATAGCCGTCATATAGACTTTAACCTGATTGCCTTTTCGCTCGACTCTCTCCTGTCCTGCCAGCGTCATACCCTCATGCTTACCGCCGCTTCTGGAGTCCGTACCCATTTGCAGAGTTTTAACGGGATTGATTTTTTTAGCGCTGATGGTTACCATATCATGAGGTTCGCCAAGAGGTATCGGCATATCGTATATGACTTCCATTTTGGGACTTGTTATGTCTATCAACTGATGGTTTTGAGGATGCAGAGGACCAACGGAGACAAATCTGTCTATAGAGAGTTTATCAAGTGCTATCGCGTATTTTCCCAGAGGTTTTGTGCTTTTTCCCTCTATAGAATCCAAATGCCCGATATTGTAGTTTACATTTACTCTATCCAATATTTTCATATCGCGGTAGTTCCATTTGACGATTTGAGAGTCAACATACAAAGATGTATATGCTATGCCGTCAACCGCATCAAATGTCGTATGCAAAGGTCCAAGTCCAAGTTCCAACTGTCCATGTAGGGATTTTTGCAAATCAAGTATGGGAATGCCGTAAGAGTCTTTGCCTGCAAACTCTTTAGCGTCAATCAATTTTTTAATCTTCGCAAAATCATATATAGACTCATGACTGTCAAGTTTTCCGCCGATAAGAATCAATTTGCCGTCAGGAGTAACATCTACTCCATGAGGAGATTTTGGCTCGGGGATCAAAAACAGCGCATTAGCTTTTACGGCAGCTTCAATCGTTATGACTTTGTGTCCGTTTACAAGTTTATAGTTTTTAGCGTCTTTTGAGAGTTTTTCCAAAATCTGCCAATTATATACCTGCAAAAAGTCCACATCATTTCGGCTCATGCCAGCCTCAAAAGGAGGCAATCCGCGCTCCAATCCGCCTGTGTACATCTCGGAGTTAAAACTGTTTGTAAAAGCCCAGCCGTAAGACGGACCTTTACCCGCATCGCTTAAATCCTGCATGTATGGAGGAAGTTCCAGCGTAAACGAGTTTTTCTCATCTATCCTGCCTTTGGAACGGTCAAATTTCCACAGCGTTACGCCGCCTCTAAACTTATCTTCATACGCCTCTATCGGCACATAATTGTCTTCAAAAGGTGCAGCAAGCTGTGCGGCATCAAGAATATACTCGGTATTTGGCGTTACAAAAGAGCTTCCATGAGTATTTTTAAATACGGGATTTGCCACTATCTGTACCGTCTCGAAAGTCTTAAGATCAATGACTGCAATTCTTGGATTTGCCTTATCATTGATAAACAGAAAATCGCCTGTATATTCACCGTTTTTTTCTGAAAAATTGGGGTGGTGAGAATCGCCCCATGTTACCTGTTTGCCGCGGATACTCGCGGATTCAAGTATCTTTTTGGATTCTTCGTCATATCCGTATCCCTGCCAAGGTTCGGGCGTAAAGACACCGATATATTTTAAAATCCTCATGGAAGGAACGCCGTACACGATAACCTGTCCGGATTGTCCGCCCGAACTGAATGCGTAGTACTGATCCTTCATGCCGCTTGGAGTGTATGTTTTAACGGCCGCCAAAACATCTCTCTCACTAAGACCACGTTCTTTCATTATTTTTTGCAGCGAATCGCTGCTCTGGGCGAGCAAACCTGCCGCCATACAGAGACAAAATAATGAAAACTTCATACCGAATTTCATCAAGTCCTCCTTATAGGATTTGTTACGAAATCTATTTTAAGTCGTAAAATTTCACAAAATTTCTGTCAAATTAAACAGACTTTAACTATCAAATTCTACAATTCTATATTCTCTTTTTGGTCGCTGTTAGGCGCAAAGTTAAGGAGCAGTGAAAAATGATGACGAAAAGCTATCAGGATATACTCGCAAAAAGCTCTATTTTGTTGATAGAGGACGAAGAGTATTTGAGGAAAAGTTTCAAAAAAGTACTGAAACTATGGGTTTGCGAAGTGTATGAAGCAAAAGACGGCGAAGAGGGGTTAAAGGCGTACGAAAAATACTACCCGAATATCATTATCACAGATATAAGAATGCCAAAGATGAACGGACTTGATTTTATAGAGACCATCAGACAGACCAATAAAAATATTCCAATAGTCGTAACTTCGGCGTACGCAGATAAAGATTATCTTTTAAAGTCTATAAAACTGCTTTTGATAGAGTATCTTTTAAAGCCGATTCAAGAGAAGGACTTAGTTAAAGTGCTCTCTTCATGTGCGGCAAAACTCTCTGAAAACAGCGATGAATATATAGAGCTTGGAAGCGGGCGGTATGACTGTCAAAACAGGGTATTTGTGGATAATAACGCCGATTCTCATGCGCTTACGTCAAAAGAGATAGAGCTGCTGGAACTGTTGTTAAAAAACAGAGGCAGGCTTTTAACCAAACAGTACATAGAGGAGAGTCTGTACATATGCGATGCCGCTCCCTTGTCGGCTCTGAAAAATCTCATATTTAAACTTCGCAAAAAAATAGGCGATAAAGCGATAAAAAGCGTGGGAAAGCTTGGCTACAAAATAGAATAAGGCATACTTATCAAAAATGAAGCTCCGATTTTTGTATTGGATGCGCTCAAATTTCCGCCGAATTTATCATTTATGATAAGTTTTGACATGTAAAGTCCAAGCCCTGTAGAAGAGCTTTTTTTGCTTGTGTAAAATGGCTCAAAGATAGTCTCTATCGGCTTTACGCGTATACCGCCCGCATTATCGTCTATACGCAAAAAGAGCTTTTTATCTTCTGTTTTCATGGTTATTTTTATCCATTTATCAAGATTGTCGTTTGTGCCGTGCTTATCTATGGCGTTTTGAATAATAGATAAAATAACTTGCGCAAGAGAGTTTTGCTGCCCGTAAATTTTTGTCTTCTCGCAAATCTCCAAAAAGAGTTTTATGCCTTTTAGTATCAAAATCTTTTCCGTGATATTCAGCGCCTGTTCTAACGCGGATTTGGGATTGAACCATACGCTTTTGGCATTTTTATAAAAGTCTTCAAAGTTTGTGATAGTCTCCGACATAAATCTTATAATCTCTTCGTTTTTGTTTAATTCGTCTTCAAACTCTTTTTGGGTTATTTTCTTTTTTAAGTACATGTTATTTAATCCAAGCTCCGAGAGAGGCTGTCTCCACTGATGAGCGATGATAGCTATCATCTCCCCTAAAGCCGCAAACTTTGCCTGTTTATGCAAAAGCGTATTTTTAAGCTTCTCTTTCGTCATGTTTTCTATATTGATAACGATAATGCCGTTTTCATCGGCAGATAAACCGATGCGGCATGGAAACTGTTCGTTCTTTTTGTTTAAAAGTTTCATCTCAAAACTTCTGCTTTTAAGACGGCGCAGATTTTTTGCAAAAAACGAAAGAAGTCCGCGCTTATGGATAGAACGGTATATCTTGGGTATCATTTTTTGCAGATTTTCCACGTGTCCGACCTCCTCCTTTTTAAAGCCAAATATGCGTTCTGCCTGACGGTTAAAAGTTTTGATACGATAATCCGTGTCTATGGAGATAATAGCGTTGGAGCTGGATTCTATAACAGTATTGGAGTAATTTTTCTCATCAATCAACTCTTTTGTTTTGCGTTCAATGGCGGCATTAGCAGGACGAAATATCAAAAGAGCCTCAAGCAGCAGCGCAAACAGCGTGGTAAAACAGATAAACGCTTCAAAATTTTTGAGTTTTGCGGTTCTATACTCCGTCTCTTTGAGATAAAGAGCCGAAGCTTCGCCGAGTTTCTGCAACAAAGGTTCGGCATTTCGCAGCACATAAGTCAGACTTACACCGTCCGTCGTATCTCTAAACCGTTTTGCATTTGCTATGTAAGTTTTGATTTTTGTATCAAGATTTAAGGGCTCTTTGAAGTATATCCGTTCTATATTTTTGGACATTGGCAAAGAGAGTAAAAACTTATGATTTGTCTCCATCTGCTCTATACTGCTCTCTAACTGCTGCGTTTGATAGTATATGGCATAAAGCGCTATTTGCTGCGAAAGCATCACTTGCTGACCGCTTGCGTCTATTATTTTGCCGTCGTTTGACTGAGAATTGATAAGATAACTCATATTGATATAAGCAAGTATAGACAATAGCGCAATCAGCGTTAATGCGACAATATAACGCTTTGTAAGATAAAATTTACTCTGTTCCATGCAATGTATGGTAGTCAATATTTAATAAGGGCTTGATAAAACGGAACAAGAAACGGCTCATATCCAATTTTCTCTCTCATCTTTGTCGTCTATTTCGCAGCCTATCGCTTTGTGAAGCTCCCAATAATAACTTACAAAGCGATTTATTGTCTTATCGCGCGGCATATAAACTCCATCCGTTTTCATGGCAAATCTATCCAAAAACTCTTTGGCGTCTTTTTTGTTTAAGTAGTGCTTTGCCAAATTGGTATAAGTGTCAAAATACCACTTGATAAGCGTATCTACACACTCTTTGTTTGTATCTATGGACAACTTTTCGCCAAAAGAGAGAATACCGCTTTCAAAAAGACCGCACAGATGCATGAGGCATTCGCAGTAGTACGGTTCTACTTCCGCCGTTCTTTGCCATGCTATAAGAGAAACCGAACGCTTTATCGTGTCGTTTATCACATGCAAAAGCAACTCCTCGTCCATATCGCTAAAAAAAGCGCAAAGACCACCTGTGGTGGCTTTAAACTCCTCTATATTTTTAAAAACTCCGCTTGTGTTCATCTTGTTTTCGGTATCGTCGTCTATCCATAAGATATGTCCGAATTCATGTCCTATTGTAGTTATCTCATATATTTTGTGCCAAATATTCGGGTTTTTAAATACAAGCTCTCTTTCTCTTTTTATAAACTTTGAGCCGAAAACTTCATCGGATATTTTCATGAACGGCTTTGCTCTTATGCTGTCTAAAACATTATCCGCATAAGCAAAGATTTTTTTACCTCTCTCTTTGCTGACAATCTCATCATTCGGCACTACTTGAGCTGAAAACAGTCCGTTAAACTGCGCTGCGTAATACAGCATGGGACGCGAGATATAAAGATCTGTTTTGTTTATATTTTGCATGCTTTTTTCAAAAATACTCAAAGCTTTTTGTTCGCCGTCCGCTTTTTTAAATACCGCTTCGTACATGCACAAAATGCGTTTTTTTGTTGTATCGGCGTTTTCTTTTGCGGGATTTTGAACTCTTACATCCCACTCAAGCGCAACCGCTTTTTTGTAATGATCTTCGTAATACTCAAGAGGATGAGCGACTTGTATCGGCGTTTTGATATTCATCCATGCTCTGTCCACATCTTGCCATGAAGAGATGACACGCTCTATGTTTTTTTCGCAAAAGGCTTTTTTCAGAGTTGAGAAATAGATGATATAAGCCTCTTTGGCATTGAAAATATCATCGCTCTCATGTTGCAAAGCGTCTATAAGGTTTTCTATTTTTTTAGCGACTTTTTGTACTTCGTTCGCAAAAACTACGGCATAAGGAACATTTTTGTAACCGTCCTCATCTTCTATCAATGCCGAATATGACCTGTCGGCACTGCTTCCATCGGCATTTTTATCAAACAAATCGTTATCGCTTAAAAATTTTGCCACACGAGCATCATTTCCAAACTCTTTTAAAAGCTTCGGATTGATGGTATGAATGATGTGGTTCGTCCATTTTGGCTGCCATGATGTTAGAGCTTTGCCTGCCTCATGAACTCCAAAAAGCAATTTTCTGTAAAACGGTGTTAAGAATTTTTGCTCTTCTATCTCATGCAAAAGCTTTTCATGTTCTTGTATATGAAACTGCGCCGTTTCATGATAAACGGACAACAAAACAGACTCTATCTCTTGATCGGTTTTACCACTCTGTTTAAGAGTGATAACAAGCATATCTTCACGCAGATTAACGAGTCGGCTTAATAATGCGATTTTATTTTCCCTTGTACTTTTAAGACTGCAGATTTTCAGCAGTTTTTTTAATAATCTGCGCTCTTTTTTATCATTATTATAAAGGAGCGAATAGAGTTCATTTATCCTTGCAGTACGCTTTTTTACAAGCTCATAAACTTTTTTCAGATCCTCCAAAAAGTCGTTCTTTCCCATTAAAATCCTTAAAAAATTGAAATTATATCAAAATCAAATAACTGTTTTTAACGAGTTATGAAGCAAAATTGTAATATATTTAAAAAACCTAATATATAGAGGCTTATACATGGAATTAAAATCTATCAAAGATGTTAAAAACGTAAAGAGATTTGGTTTTAAAGATGCGGTGAAACTGCTTATCAGCCTTGCATTTTTACTGATAGCGATGATATATACTTCTATGCATACGGATAATTTAAGCGATAATGCGGGCAGCATACTTATTGTAGCGGCAATTTTCGGCTGCTATATGGCTTTAAATATCGGCGCAAACGATGTGGCAAATAATTTGGGACCTGCTGTCGGTTCTCGCGCAGTATCGCTATTTTGGGCGATAATACTTGCCGCTGTTTTTGAGATCAGCGGCGCATTAATTGCGGGAGAAGATGTTGTTACGACTATCAAAAAAGGCATTGTTGATTCAAGCTTGATATCAGACCCGCAGATATTTATCTGGATAATGATGGCAGCGCTTTTGAGCGGGGCAGTGTGGCTGAATGTTGCGACTTTTATAGGAGCGCCCGTTTCTACGACGCATGCTATAGTCGGAGGTGTTGCAGGTGCGGCGATAGCGGCTACAGGGTGGGAGATTGTACAGTGGGGCAATCTTGGCATTATTGCTTCAAGCTGGATTATCTCGCCGCTTCTCGGCGGTATTATTGCGGCAGGACTTCTGTATGTTATCAAAAAAAACATACTTAATAAAAAAGATAAAAAAACGGCGGCACAGCGGCTTGTACCGTTGCTTATTGCGTTTATGGCTCTCTGTTTTTCAACATATCTAATATTAAAAGGGTTCAAAGCGATTATCAATATAAGTTTTTTAGGCGCATTTTTGATAGGCTGCATAATCGCCGTTGCAGTATTTTTCATCACCAAACCGATAATCATTAAAACTTCCGATCGTTTGCCAAACTCTCGCAGAGCGATAAATTGGCTGTTCAATATACCTCTTGTATTTTCTGCGGCTATGCTTAGTTTCGCACATGGAGCCAATGATGTTTCAAATGCAATAGGACCGCTTGCGGCAATTGCCGAAGTTTTGGAAGGCGGACTTGAACACATGGAGGCTAATATTCCTTTTTGGATAATGCTTTTAGGAGCCGCAGGTATTGCGATAGGACTTGTTTTATATGGACCGAAACTTATAAAAACCGTAGGCAGCGAGATAACGGAGCTTGATCAAATACGCGCTTTTTGTATAGCCATGTCGGCAGCTTTGACAGTTATAGTGGCTTCTCAACTGGGACTTCCCGTAAGTTCTACTCATACGGCGATAGGCGGCATATTCGGCGTAGGATTTTTAAGAGAGTGGCTGATACGGAACAGTATCAGAGAAGATATAGAGGTTGATTCTAAAAAAATTAAGATGAAATTTGAACAGAAAAAATTGGAAGAGTATAAAAATGAACTTGAAAGTCTCGGCAAATTAAAAAACATAGATCCGCTTTTTATTAAAGAGTTGATGACAAAGATAAACGAAGAAAAAAGACTTATATCAAGAGCCACCGAAACAGATATAAAAACAACAAAGATAGAGAAAAAAGCTATAAAAGTGGTAGAAAAACATGAGTTTGTAAAACGCTCGGCGCTGAAAACCATTATAGCCGCATGGCTTATCACAGTGCCTGCGGTAGCAGTGCTTTCGGCGATGTTCTATTATATGTTAAGAGGAATAATGCTTTAAAATATCTCTTCCAAATTGCCGATTTCCCCATAAAAACTGCTGTTTATCTGTGAATTTTTAATGATAAAATCCCTGAATTTTTTAAATAAAAACTCATTTGGCGCTACGGCATTTTGCCAAAAATCATTTAAACTCATTCCTTTACATGTAAGCCCTTTTATATCATATACGGCTTTGCCCATCGCAATAGTAGGCGTACCATGATATAAAGATGAAAGTCCTACGGTGCTGTTTACGGTAACCGTTCCGAGCGCATTTTTCAGCGCATTTGGTATATTAAGCTCATACAAAGCTATGATGCGTTTCTCAATTCCAAGTTTTTTTGCCAAAGAGTTTATATAACTTATATAATTTTTTCTGCCCCTGTCAAACGGGTGATGCTTAAAAATAATATAGCACTCTTTATCGGCAAAATGCGCAAAAGAGTTTAAAACTATCTCTATAAACTCTTCTATATTTTTAAATGTAGAGTGTTTTTTAATCTGCGCATCGGTGTATGTTTGAAGCGGAACAAAAAAATATTTTTTTGAAAGGCTGGTTTTGAGGAGATTATTGTATCTTTTGTCTCTTTGCGAATAAAATATTTTTCTTATAAAATTTCTTATACCGTAAAGAGCCTCTTTCACGGCTGAAAAATCTCTATGATGAATATAATGCGGATATAAAAAAGCAAAAGCGTTAGCTATCAGATAGTAAGTTGTCGCACTTACAATCATAGCGCAAAGACTGTTTTTTGTTGGAAGCGCTTTTGGCTGTTCCAAAACTTCAGGCAGTTTTTCATAAAAATTTTTTGATTTTGAAAGTTTGCTGTTGCCGTTCACGCCGTACTTTTCAAGCGTGATATAATCAGGCCTTATATACCCCTCTTCAAATACAAAAACTTCCACACCTAGATTATCCGCCGCCTTTATAGTTTTTTTTTGATAAAATCTGCAATCCCCAAACAAAAAAATCTTATCTATCTTCTGTTCAATCAAAAAGTCGGATATAAATATTTGCCAAAATTTCGGCGTACCTTTATATGAAATGACATTGTCTTTGTTTGAGAAAAACCAATCCGCCGCATTAAGAGCTATTTTATAAGTATTGGCTCCTTTTTTGCGGGACAGTTTATCGACTCTTTTGAAAAATGTCCCCATGGGACCCTGCAAAAAAAGAATGTTTTTATTTTTCAGATCACCGATAGAGTTCATCTCGCAACTGCCCTGTATATCAATTGTATTTTTCTTAAAAAAAATGTAAGAATTTTTTTTGAGATTTGGTTTTTTGAACTGCTCTTTAGTTTTTCTTGTTTGAACTTAAATAAAAATGTTTTTATATCGCAAAGTTTATGATTTTTGGGGCTTATGTAGCGCGGATACAGTATCAAAGCTCCTGCTATTAATTCATGTACGGTTAGTTTTCTTTTGCGCCTGTTATTTGTAAGCATATCTTCGCTTAAGCCCCAGCCGGCATAAAACGGCATACCGTAAGTTACGACCTTTTTACCTCTCAAAAGAGCTTCAAAACCAGCCAGAGAAGTTATCGTATGCACTTCGTCGCAAACTTTAAATACAGTGTCAAGCGAAGTGTTTTTAATAATTTTATCGGCATATGATAAAATCTCTTTTTCGCTTAGATTTCCGATACGATTTTTTACTAAAACGTCAGGATGAGGTTTGTAGATGATATAACTTTGCGGATTTTTTTCACGCACCGTTTTTAAAAGCGACAGATTTGACATATGCTGCGAGCCGTAAATGATTGAAGCGTCATCATCAACCTGTCCTACGACAAACAGTATCTTTTTGTCTGTTTTGATATCTATATCTTTATGCTCATGAATATTATATTTTGATATGCGGTTATCAATCAAAAACGCCCGAATCTCTTTTGCCTTTTGAATGATTTTGCTATCAAAGTTAGTTTCGCTCAAAATCTTTTCCAGCCCGCTTTCTTGTGTTGCGTCAAAATAGATACCGTATTTATCAACGACTAATGAGTATGCTCTTGTCAAATCAGAACCAAGCTCTACAGACCTTATAAAGCCGTCTTCTACGTGCAATATGGGAATGGAGTGTTTTTTGGCGTACTCTTCTATACTTTTAAACGGTTTTTTGCCCCAGATATATATAAGTGAGTTTTGGTCAAGCCCCTTTTTTACAGCAATTCTTAAATGATTTTTGCCGAAAACAGGATTAATGAAAAAAGTTTCTGCAAACTGTTCATGCTCAAAAAACGGTTCAATAAAACGATGTTTCCATCTTGAAAATCCAAAAAAGAACCCTTTTTTATGAAGATTGTTATCTTTGATGTAAGTTATGGTTTGTATCGTTTGCGCTAATGTAAGCGGAGTATTTTTATATGGATCATGGTATCTTGTATATAAGATGTAAGCGGCGGCAAAAATCTCTTCAACGCTTCTTTTTTGTTTTCTTCTTTCGCATTTTACCCTATCGTCGGTTACTCCCCAGTTTGAATAAAACGGCACTCCGAAACAGACGCATTTTTTGCCCAAAAGCAACGCTTCAAAACCCATTTGAGAAGTTTTCGTATAAACTTTATCTATCTTTTTTAAAAGAGATACGGGATTTATATCTTCCATGATGAGGTTACAAAAGGGCGGAATATCTTTCATGTTTATATCAGATGCCTTTATGCCTTTAAGCGCCTGCGGATGGATTTTGAGATATATATCTGCATCTTCATTCTCTTTTTTGGCTATCTTTATGATATCTTGCATTGAAAATTTATCTGCCATGCCATATGTCAAAGAGGCGTCGTTTTTGGTTTGCGCTATTATTAAAATCCGCTTTTTACCGTTATTTGGAAAATAATCTTCCTCTAAATTTAACGCATGATTGTATTTGGATATATTATGTTTTATGATGAGCGAAATCGCCTCTTTGGCTTCGGTTAAAAGTTTTTTATCATTTTTAAAATCATAACTGTTTAGTATTTGCTCCAGTGCGCTCTCTTTTGCAGCGTCATAATAAATGCCAACACTATCTTCAATGAGACCAAAAGATGGAAAAAGCTTGCTCTCAAGCCCTAAAGATTTGATAAAACCGTCTTCCAAAATGACAAAATGGGATTTATGTTTTTTGGCCAAATATACGGCTTTAAGTCCTGAGCTTTTTCTGCCCCAGCCGTAAAAAGCGCCTTTTCTTCCTAAAAAATTATCTGTAAAAGAGTAATGTTCTATATCTAAAAAATGTTTCACATTTTTTATAAGTTCTTTTGAGGTAGAAAAAATCATATATCAAGTATAACTTTTGTCGCTATAGCTACATGATATAGAATTTGGCTCAATAGATTTGTGTATTGCAGGGCTTTTCCTTCCGCTTTGGGTAAAACAAGTATAGAATCCCCTTCTTCTATTTTCGGCTTGCCAAATGAAAACGGCGATGCGTCATAATTTTCAGCTTTGCCGTTCACTCTTATAACTAAAACCCTGTTTTTATTTGCTCTTTGGCTGAATCCGCCCGCAAGCGATATATACTCATCAATGCTTTGTCCGTCTATATATGTGAAAGCGCCGGGAACTCCAACTTCGCCCTGTACTATGACTATATTATTTAAAGCGGGTATATTGATAATATCGCCTTCCTCCAATATAATACTTTGCGCTACGGTTTTTTCATTTATTGTGATTTGCCCTTTTGGTTCAATCTTTCTCGCCCGCTCTATAAACTCCAGCACGGCTTTCGTCTCCTGCGCCCTCATGTTCGCCTCTTCAGACGATACCGACGGGGTTGTCAAAGCTAATGTTTCAAGCTCTTTCAATTGAGCGTCTAAAAGATTTTTTTGCGTCGCTGCTACGCTTTTTCTAAAAAGCTGCACGGCTTTTATGTTGGATTGTTTATTTAAAATAAGCCCCTCTTTTAAATCCTGAAGCGTAGAGCCTTTTTTAAGCACTACCGTATGAAGTCCGTCATGTTCGCCCTCAATACTTACTCGTATCTCGTCTGCAAGATGTTCGGGTAAAAACTCCACCTCGTCGCCCGCATGCAAAAAAACATTTTCAAACTCTTTTAATGTGTAAGAGTTGATATTTAATCGGTTATCCGTTTTGTAGCTTTTTACTATCGCATTTGTAGCGGTTGGTTTTATGCCTGCTAACTTGGCAAGTTCTTTTAAGTTCATGAGTTCATCTTTTGATTCAAACCTGAATGCTCTTAATACTTCGCCTTTAGCACTGATATACGAACCCACGCTGTCCACAAGAATAACATCGCCGCTTCTAAATGCCAGTAGCTCCATCTTGCCGTCAATCAAAAAATCATACAAATCTATCTGTTTATAAGGCTTATTATCCCTTAAAATCGTAATATTTCTAAAACTGCCGTAAAGCGGATTTATCCCCGAAGCTTTATCAAGATACTGCATCAAAGAGTCTGAACTGAGTCCCTCATAAAGACCGGGCTTATTCACATTTCCCGTTACAAATATGGATACATTTTGGTACGCTTCCATATCCGCATAAATAAATACATTGTCTTTATATACTTTTTTTACCTGCTGCGTTATGACAGAAACGATATCCCCGTTTCTTACTCCCAAAAGTTTAATAATACCGACTTTCGGTACAAAAATATTTCCCTGCGAATCAATGCTTAAAGCCTGCTCAAACTCAAAAGCTCCCCACATTTTTAAAAGTACGATGTCGCCTATATTCAGACGATAATCAGGATTATATACATGCTGTTTGACATTTGCAAAATTGCCTTTAAACAGATGCGAACCAAAAACATTACTTTGCGCATTTGCGCTGGTTGCGTTTTCAATAACTGCGATTGCGCCCGTATCTATGGCGGCAAAACAAAAAAGAGCGGCGAGCAGCAGTAAAATTATCTTTTTCATCAGTATTTGTGATCCTCTATAGTGGCTTTTATCAATTGCACGATGCCATACAGTAAAAACAGTACGGCAAGCTGCGTGATCAGATTATATATTTTGCGTGGATATTTTGCGCTTTGAGGCATGGAGGGCGTTTGTACGACAGAGAGATATTTCATCTGTTTAGTGCTTTCTATGCGCGCCTGCTCCACTGCCTGCAGGGAAAGCTTATAAAGCTCTTCGGCAAAATTTGCCTCTATACTCAAAGTTTGATACTCTGAAGCTAAAATATTTGATGCGTTATTTGATTTTTTGGCAACGCGGTTTTGCTCTTTTTGTATTTGGATTTTCAATGCGGTGATTTCATGTTTAAGCGCTACAACCTGCGGTGCGCTGTTTTGCATATATGAAGAGAGAGCTGTGAGTTCAGCCTCTTTTTTGGCAAGTTCAGCTTCAAACTCCAAAGCAAGATTTGCTTGAGATTGAGCCTGTTCTATAGGATTAAAAATGCCGTAAGTATTTTGAAAATTTAAAAGTGCCTCTTTTGCCGCACTAAATCTACTTTCTGATTTTTTAAGCTCTTCTTCGGCAAATTCAAGCTGTTTTCTTGACATAGCATGAGAAAGTTCATTTACAAAAATCTCGCTGTTTTTAAGTATAAGCATTGAGAGGTTTTGCGCATATTCCGGCTGAAACGCTTCCACACTTATTTTTAAAAGACCGCTCATGTCGTCATAAACTATCGCAACTCTATTTTTATAATACTCCAAAAAATCTTCCTGCGGCAAAAAACCATAAAAGCGATATAAAAAATCTAACTTTTCAGCTTCGTATATTTCGCGCAAATTTATCTCTTTTTCCAAGGTTTTCAACATATCAAGCGAATGTATATACTCTCTTAAATAGAGCGTATCCTCTTTGGAGCTCGGACTTATTCCTACCAGTGCGGCAAACCCGCCCGTTCCGATAGAAGATGAATCTTTTGCTTGTCTGATTGAAACAATACTTTCGCTTACATATCTGTCGGCGGCAAAAAAAAGATAGTAAAAAAGGGCAAGCATGAACGGGATAACGACTACAACTATAAAACTTTTCGTTAAAAACCAAGCTCCTATTCTTTTGCGGTAAGCGTCCGCGAAAAAAAGCTTTGGATTATTGACAAGTTTTGTCATTTTGCTCATGTGCTGCCTTTAAAACTTTCGTATGTTTTGATTCCATCTTCAATATTATCAAATATTTGTGCCATACCATTGCCAAGAACGATAATGTGATCGCACAAAGACTTTATCTCATTCATGTTGTGAGAGACGATTATAACATTTGCGCCTTTTAATTTCTCTTTATACACGGCGGCGCTCTTTTTTTTAAAATACGGATCGCCGACAGCTCCCGCCTCATCTATCAAGTAATAGTCAAAATCAAACGCCATACTAATTCCAAATGAAATTCTGGCTTTCATTCCCGAAGAGCAGGTCTTAACAGGCTGATAAAAAAACTCTCCGATATCTGCAAAAGAGCGCACATATTCTACTTTTTCCTGCATTTTTTTGCCTGTAAATCCATAAATTCTGGAGATAAATTTGATATTATCCGCAGCGCTCAAACTCCCCTGCAGTCCGCCGCCGAAACCTATCGGAAAAGAGATAGATTTGTCTGTAATAACTCTGCCGCTGTCAGGCATATCCGTACTGCCCAAAATATTCATCAAAGTCGTTTTGCCCGCTCCATTTGGACCTATCAAGCCTATATTGGCATTTTCGGGAAATTCAAACGACAGATGCCTGAAAACATAATGTCTGCCGCCATCTTTTAAAGGATACGATTTTGTAAGATTGTCAAGTTTTATCATGTTTTTGCCGCCAATGCCAGCCGTCTTATTCTATACAGCGCCAGCGCTATAAAAAGCAGTATAAATTCAAAACCGAGCGGATAGATGATATTGATGCCGTCCACCAACGGATAATATGAGAAAAAGTTAGCCTTAAAAAGTTCCAGCAGATGCAGTATCGGGTTTAACATCAGATATTTCATGTATTGTGCGGGAACTATCCATAAAGGAAACATGATAGCCGAAAGAAAATAGAGCGGCAGCAGTATCATATTCATAATAATTTTTATTGACGGAAATATATTAGACGCTATACTTGCGATGATACCAAAAGAAAAACCAAAAAGTATAATAAGAAAATATAATGCCACAGCGCCGAAAGGATTTGCAATACTTACATCAAATCCGCTCCAAAACCATAAGATAAATAAAATAACCGCAAAAATAACAGTATATATGGCGCTCTCTAATATAGTGCGCGTGATATATGTATCTATCGGCTTAACGGGCGCATATGCAAAAAGAGCTTTGTTGGCATCTATGCTTGACATAAGTCCTGTAGCTATGTGGCGAAAGAGGAAAAACGGCACTATGCCTGTGAGCAGAAAAAGTTCAAACGGCACTTGAGGCATCATTCTGGTACGCAAAAAAGAGAATACAAAAAGCATTATTACAAGATGTACGGAAGGCTCTGCAAAAGTCCAAAATACGCCAAATCTGCGCCCTCCAAAACGCGTTTTAAGTTCTCTTAAGAAGAGAGCAAATATGACAGATTTAAACTGTTTAAATGACGATTGATTAACTGCTTTTTGTTTCATTTGCACCAAATTAATTTAATTATAAAAGGTTATTTTATCATAGTTTTTGGTTTTTTAAAATATTGTATGAGTGCGGCAGATAAAATTTTCTGGGCTATATCCTGAAAACAGCATATTTTGAGCATATTTATTATTCTACTATTAAATTATTTTACAAGTTTTAAGTATTAAAAATATATAATCATATTTAAAAAAAATTTATTTACAGGCTATTATTTTCATATGAATAAAGTTATTATAGTAGGACATCCATGCTCAGCTTATGAGGAGATAGAAGAGTTATTGCGGATATGCGGGCTGGCTTATGCTAACAATTCTATCCGCGAAGGATTTACTCCGCAACAGATAACTCAGACACTTTGCAAAGCGTATGGCGTAGCACTGTCAAGATATTATGAAAATATAGAACAGATAAATGTGGGCGCTGTGTGGCACAGCATAGTGCTTGATTTGATGCTGGCAAATATAGATCAGCAGTTTTGGGGCTGGTCTGACCCAAATGCCGTCTATCTGTTGGATTTTTGGAAATCAGTAGATCCTGCGATAGCCTTTATACTCGTATATGATAAACCGGAATCCGTTTTCACCCATCATGACTCATATTTGTCAGAGACAGATTATGCAAAAGAGAGTTTGAAATCTTGGAGCGCATACAATGCGGAGCTTTTAAACTTTTATCGCAACAACCAAGACCGATCTCTTTTAGTGCATGCGCAGCAGATTCATCTATCGGCGGCAAGCTATATACAGCAGTTGAAAGGTCGTATCAGCAAAAGCTTAAAATTTCCCGATAAGGTATTATGGAAGGGCACAGAAATATCGTTTCAAGCTTCAAAAAAAACGGCAAAAAATAGAAAAGCAAATGTCAGCGCTTTTGCACCGGATCAGCAAATAACTGAAAATATTATTACAAGCTCCAGCGCCGTATCATCTCATGCAAACAATCCTCTTTCGCAGTATATAGCCAAAGATTTAGTGCGCAGCAACAGACATGCGCAAAGGATTTACAAAGAGCTTCAAGAGAGCGCAAATCTGCCTTTAATAAACGAAGGAGTTGGCGGCATAGCGGCTGTTGATGCGTGGCAGGCGATGATGGAGCAACTTCATAAATCAAAAATACAAGATGAGCAGATACAAAACGCACAAGAGATGATAGACAATTTAAAAAGCGAGATAAGCAAGACTAAAGCAGAGCATGAAGATACGAAAAAAATAGTTGCGGATAAAGAAAGAAAAACAAAAGAGTTAGAGGCAAAAAACCAAGAATTACAGGCAAAATCACAAGAAGTTTCCAAAGAAAATGAGCTGGGACGGGAAAACGAACTGCTGCTTTCACAGCTTCATCAAGTCCAAGAAGAGTTGGAGAGGTATTATCTTGAAAATCAAGAATTAAAAAAAAACACTAAACCTCAGTCGTTAAGTCAGCAGGAGATTGTCAAACCCAAACTTTATGGCGCAAAAGAGAGAGTGAAAAATACCCTTGAATACCGCATAGGCGGACTCATGATAGCGTATTGGAAGCAAAAAGGTAAACTTACGCTTTTACCTGCTCTCAAAAAAACGCTAAAAGAGTGGCAGGATATACCGCATGTGGAATTGCCGCCGCTGGAAGACTACATAGATGCCGAAGAGGGTTACAGAACCCAAAAACACCTCTCGTACAGACTCGGGATTACTTGGCTAAATCACAAAAATCTTTTAACTCTGCCAAAAGCAATTTTAAAAGACGTGAAAGAGTTTAGAGAATACAAAACAAATAAGATAAAAGTCTCCGTCATCATCCCTGTTTATAATGTAGAACCTTACTTAAGACAATGCTTAGACAGCGTGATAAACCAAACACTAAAAGAGATAGAGATTATCTGCGTAGATGACGGTTCTACGGACAATTCGCTCTCTATACTCAACGAATATGCTAAAAAAGACGGCAGATTTACTGTATTAAAACAAAAAAACAGCGGAGCAGGAGCGGCAAGAAATAAGGGTTTAGCGATAGCCAAAGGCGAATACTTATCTTTTCTTGACTCGGATGACTTTTTTGAACCAACTATGTTGGAAGAGATGTATAGGAAAACAAATCAAACAAACACAGATATAGTCATTTGTGATGGATTTTTATATGACAATGCAACACAGCAAAGCAAAAGAGGACATTTTTTGAAATATGATTTGGTAAAAAAATTTACTACATTTTCTCGCAATGATATACCAAATGACATTTTATTTGTTTCGGTTCCTTATCTTTCAGTTAAATTATATAAAAAACCTTTTGTAAAGCAAACAGGGATTAAATTTCAAAATTTACCGTCTTGCAATGATATATATTTTTCTTTTATGACTATGGCTTTAGCACAGAATATTTCCTATATAAATAAGCTGTTTGTTACTTATAGAACCAATATAAAAACAAATATAACTTCAAAAAGAGGCGATAAATATGACAATATGTTTATATCTTATTTGCAAGTTAGAAAGACATTAGATAAAAATATTTTTAATTTGATAGAACAATCTTTTAATAAAAGATTGTTAAATTCTTGCATATACGAATATTCTTTTATTCCTGTAACGATGCGCAATGATTTTTTAGCAAAGTGCCGCCGTATTTTGCCAGATGATGTATTTAATAGCTTTGAAAAATCCATATTGCCGAAAATTTCTATTATTATCCCTGTCTATAATGTAGAGTCGTACCTAAAGCAGTGTTTAGATAGTGCAACAAACCAAACCTTAAAAGAGATAGAGATTATCTGCGTCAATGACGGTTCTACCGACACTTCTTTAGCCATCTTGCAGCAATACGCTCAAAAAGATGCAAGAATCAAAATTATTAATCAAAAGAATGGCGGACTTGCTAACGCCAGAAACTCCGGCATCAAAGCCGCCAACGGCGAATATATCGGGTTTGTAGATAGCGATGATTGGATTGATTTAGACTATTATGACAAACTTTACAAAGCGGCGAAAGAACAAAATGCCGATTTGGCGAGAACATCATATATATATGTTTATGGAGACAATGACCGCAAGGAAGATAATTTTGGCAAAACAATAGAGCGAAAAGCAAAAAATAATGAACCGCTGAATGTAAATGAACACACTATTATAGTTTGCAATGCCATATATAGACGGAAATACCTGCTTGAAAACAATATAGCATATTTTGACGATACGCACCGCTATCATGAAGATATATTTTTTACCGCCAGAGCTACAAATCTATCCAAAAAAAGTATAGCTGTACATGGAGTTTATTACTACTACCGCAAAAATATAGATCAACGGCTAAGCACTATGAATAACAATAATGCGAAATTGATTGTAAATTCGGTTGCATACAACAACAAAATCACATGCGATTTTATCAATTCTGCCAAATATGATAATACAGATGACTACGTTGTTGCTTACAAAAGATGTTTATGGCGGTATGATGATCTGTTTGGCAGAGCGCTGCATTTTGCTAATTTCACAGAAACTGAACAATATCACCTTTTTGATAGGTTTTTGTATGCATTTAATGAGTGTAGATATAAAGAAAAATTATTGAGAGAACCTTATTATGAAATATTAAAAAAGAGTGATTTTAATCTTTATCGTGGATACAAACAAGAAAATATTGCCGCTAAAAACGATGCGGAATTGATAGTTTCTCTTACCTCATATCCTGCAAGAATAAAGACAGTTCACAAAACTATAGAAACGCTTTTAAGTCAGTCACATAAGGCAGACAAAGTTATACTATGGCTTACATATGAGGAATTTCCCAACAAAGAAAAAGACTTACCAAAAGAGTTAATAAATCTGACAAAAAGCGGACTATCCATTTTCTGGTGTGAAAATCTAAAGCCATATAACAAACTGATACCAACTTTAAAGGAGTATCCAAATAGTATAATAAT
>JAISXY010000104.1 GCA_031270285.1 Campylobacteraceae bacterium | reverse complement strand
GTTACATGTGCCGTAACAAAAGAGTTTTATCTTCTGTTTACACTCTGTATGGTGGTGCTGTTCTCATTTACAGCTTTTATGATCATGAGGAAAAAATAAATACGGCAAAGTTTCGGAGGGTTAATATGAAAAAAGTAGTTGCAAGTCTTCTTTTTATCGGGCTTTTTATAACAGGCTGCATTGTTTCCAATGCGCCTGTTACGGGACGCACGCAGCTTATTTTGATAAATGCAGATCAAGAGAAAACGCTGGGGTTAAGCGAGGCTGATTCTATCTTAAAAAACGCTACGGTAAGTTCCGACAAGGTTTTGACAAACAAAATTGTTAATATTGGCAATCGTATAGTTGCCGCATCGGACGATGCAAAACAGTACAAATGGGATTTTTACCTTTTGGAAGATAAAAGCGTGAATGCTTTTGCGCTTCCTGGAGGTAAAGTCTTTTTTTATACGGGTATTTTGCAGTTCATGGAAAGCGATGACGAGATAGCCGCGGTCATGGGACATGAGATAGCTCATGTATTAGCGCACCACGGAGCGGAGAGAATGAGCCAGCAAATGCTAAGCGATGCGGGAGCGCAGATACTCTCTTCAGCGCTTAAAATCCCTACAGAGTATCAGAGTCTTTATAGCACGGCTTACGGTATCGCAAGCAATGTCGGCGTGATACTTCCATTTAGCCGAAAACATGAGAGCGAAGCCGATACTATCGGAATTTATCTCATGTATAAAGCAGGGTTCAATCCCAACGATGCGGTAAAATTTTGGCAAAAAATGGCTGACACTTCAAAAAATTCAACGCCAGAATTTTTATCTACTCACCCTTCAGATGAGCGACGCATAAAAGATATATCGGCATATATAAAAACGCTGAAATAGGGCAGGATAAGTTTAGACAAAGTTTATCTACTTTCGTATCCCTCTTGTGAAGAAGTTGATGATATTTCTTTTATGCTTGGCTTCACTTGAGGGCAAACCCTGCTCGCTTATATAGCGGATATCTTCTATAGAGTAAACGGCATTTGGGTTATAGTGCAAAATAATAGGAAGTATCTTTTGCACATCGGCTCTTTTGATGACGGTAAATACGACATTGACGGCTCCCGTATTACCCTCGGCATCCAAAACGGTAACGGCATAACCGCTCTCCCGCAAGTTTGCTGCTAAAGCATGAGAATCTTTTTTTGTGATGATGCGCACGACAACCGTTCCGATTGCGAGTTTCCCTTCTATGAAAATACCAAGAAAATTGCCTATAGAGTAACCCAGCGCGTAAGCAAAAAAGTTGCTGATATGCGTTAGATTTGCCATAACCTGCGTGATAGCCGCAAGCCAGATGCAAATCTCTATAAATCCAAGCACGGGCGCTAAATATTTCATGCCTTTGGATAAAAATATAATCCTCATTGTTCCTATGGTTACGTCGGTAATCCTCGCCAAACATATCAGCAGCGGAATGCCGTACAGTTTAAATGCTTCACTTTGAAATATTTCCGTAAACTCCATCTTGTACTCCTCATGGAAGGTGATTATATCCTAATTGAGCGGGGTTGCGGCTTTATCTGCTGATCGCAAAACCAAGTCCGATGCGTCTTGATTTTTGATTGTAGTCTATAAGACTTTCGCCGTATCCGTCAAAATAGTACAGATATGCAAATGTATTTTTTAAAGAAAATGTCCACTCAAACTGCACGGCGCCTCTGTTGTCGGAAAAATCAAAATTGTTTCTAATTAAAAGTTTAAACAACTGCTCTTTATAAGGGTATATCAAAGTCAAATCCCCATAACCCATATAATCCAGTATATCGGGATTGTCATCATTTTTACCCTCTTCTATACGATACCATACCCGAGGATTGATAAACAGCCCCTTTAAATGAAAAAATCCCTCCGCGTAAAGTCTGTTCCAAGAGCGTGAAAAAGGGTCGTTTTGTCCGTTTGACTCATGTAAAAAAGCAAATTTATATCCTTTGAAAGAGGAGCTGTCATTCCAGAAAGGAAGATAGAGAAAAGCCTCCGGCAGATAATTTGTCTCTCTAAACGGCGTAGAGTGTTTCATGGTTTGCCACCATGACCTCTGCGTATAAGAGATAGTAAAAATCTCATTAAATCCTAAAAAGTTTTGCAGCAAATCTTTTCTAAAGCTTAGCTGAAAAAATGTCTCGGTTTCTCTTCTGTTGTCATCATGTTTTGCAAAATCATAAGTTATGGGCGCCAAGATGTTTGTCTTATAAGGCAGTATCCCATAAGAAGAGCTTAAAAGCTGAAATACCGTACTTTTTGTCTCGTTATCCTCATATTCATTCAAATAACTGACATATTTATTGCGTTCAAGCGTCGCATTGTAGCCTGCGGTTGTCTCTTTGCCTGCAAGGAAAGTCTCAAGCTCGGTTTGCTTTGTTGAGATATTTTGGCTTGTGTTGTCAAGCAACGCCGAATAAAGAACGCTTGCAAATGCGATAATCATAAAGAGCATCTTCATATATAAACCTCTATTTTTTTATAACAATATTGTAATATAAAAATCACTGCTTTTGAGATAAACTGTCTATCTTTTTCATGTAAGCTTTTTTCATCTCTGTTTCAAATATCTCGTTATTGTCGTATTCATATCCAAAAACTTTGCGCCACAAACTCTCATCTTCCATACAAAGATAAAAAAAGACTTTCTCATGCCACGCTTCAAAAGCTTTGTAAAGTACGCCGAACATCTGTTCTTTTATATCTATCGGATAGGAAAATTTGCCATGTACAAAAGAGAGCGGCATTTGGAGGATTTTAGTCGGTTGTGCTTTTCGTCGGATTTGTTTTAAAACAGGCTTTGTGAAAGTCAAAGTTCCCATGGATACAAGCGCTATATTTTCGGGTTTAAACTTTTGTATAAGTTCAAAAGCTATCATCTCATACTCTTCCCGCCACCCTTCAAACCAAACCATAGGGTGAAAGTGAAATCCCGTTAAAATCCCTTTTTGCGAGAGTTTGTCGGCAGCTTCCATGCGTTTTTTTAAGCTTGCGGTTAAATGCTCTTCGTTATTTATAACAATCTGCGGATTCAATGAAAACGTACAGATGATGTTGTACGGCAAATCAGTTTTCAAGAGATAATCTATATTGCCGCTTTTGCTTTTTAACTCTAAAATTACATTTGGATTTTTGCGCGCAAATTTTATCAGCGCATTCAAAACGCCCTCCTGATTGCCGCGCATGAGAGAATCTGAGGATTGTCCCGTGCCTATGTGATAAATCTTATCTTTGTCAAATTTAAATGCGGATAGTTTGGAGGCAAAATTATTATCAACCGTAACATTTTGATAAAATGACTGTATGGAGCAGTATGAACACGCGTATCCGCATCCTTCGTACGCATCTAACGTTAAGAGATTGCAGCATCTGGTTTTCGGCGAAGCGACGGGACATCTGCCAAATCCTACGCCCTCTTTCTCTTTTACATGCAGCTTGTTTTGGTACGAAAAAAGAGTTTTTTTTGAGTTTTTATCATATTTTTTCGGCATATTTTTCAACTCTTCATATGCTTTTTCTAATGTTCCAAAATCATGCTCTCCCCATATCTTTTGTATATCATATCCCCACATTTGCAAATCTATAGCTATTGTGATCAAATACCGTATTTGGGCAAAAGTAAGACGGCTTAAAAACGCCCGATGTTTTAAAAATTCACGCGTTTTCTCCTCAAGACTTAAAAACGCCGTATATTTGCATGCACTCTCAAATCGTTCAAACATATCTGCTCCAAAGCGGGATGCTTTTTTGCAGTAATGCGCCCACCTCCGCTTTTGAGAAATTTCTATCTTCCAAATAATCCGACACTATTTTAAATATATATCTCTCCATGTCCATAATTTCCAAAAACGCTTCGCTCTCCATATCAACAAGCAGCGATGAGATCCCCTGCATATTTGTTGCTGGTTTTGTCAATGTGCAAAGAGAGGCGTACGGAACAGTTAAATTTTTATGCGTCGTACAAAAAAGCGAACCTATTTTGATATTTTTATCACAACAACCCGCAATACCTATATTGATAGCTTTTTGCGGACTAAAACGCTCTAATGCATATTTTAACGCCTCTTTGCTCTTTTGTGCGCCGACCCCTGAAACTATAAGCGCAATATCATCTTTTATGTAGATATTAAAAGGGCGCCGACAGATACATTTTAACCGAAAATAACCTGTTATCGGTTTTGCTTCGGCGGTAAGCGCCGTATGTATGAGCGTTTTGATGTTAATTTTTTTCATTGCGTGATTATATCGTTTTGATAAGAAAATTACGCAAAAGTAATTTAAATCAAATATATTTAATGAAATTCGCGCTAAAATTAAAAACTAATTTATTCAATGCAAGGAAGCAAATATGGCGCATGAAGAAGGAAGAAGAAAATTCTTCGGCTTTGCTCTTGGCGGATTTGCCGCTTTGGGAGGCGTTTTGTCTCTTGGGGCGATGAAAAGAAGCTGGGATCCGCTGCCAAGCGTAGAAGCTGCTGGATTTTTAACTGTAGATCTTTCGCCGATTAAAGATGGCGAAAGCCGCACTATAGAGTGGCGCGGGCTGCCTGTTTTTATTTTGAAAAAAACAGCGGAAATGAAGAAAAATGAGAATAGAGACGTTGTAGTAGAAGACGCAAACTATGTTGTGGTTATACAACTCTGTACACATCTTGGATGTATTCCCGAATGGAAAGAGTCCAAGCAGCAGTTTCACTGTGCATGTCATGGCGGCGTATTTGACGCTGACGGACTTGTTGTAGTGGCTCCGCCTCCAAAACCTTTAAGCATACCGCCTTTTAAAATAGAAGGCGCAACTTTGGTTCTTGGCGAAGAAGGTCCTGAGTATAAACAGCTCACGGCTAAAGTGTAAGGAGCAGACAATGGCACATATTAGAAAAGCGACAGGTTTTATAGACTGGCTTGATCAAAGACTGGCTATTAAGCCGTTAATGAAGATATTGGCGACAGAGTATTGGATACCTAAAAATATCAATTTTCTCTGGGCTATGGGCGTTGTACTATTAGTCCTTTTTGCAGTACTTTTTATAACGGGCTTATTTTTATTGATGTACTACAAGCCCGATGTTAAACTTGCATTTGACAGCGTGAATTTTACAATTATGCAAGAGGTGGCATACGGCTGGCTTTGGAGACATTTGCATGCGATTGCGGCGTCTTTGATATTTCTTATTATATATATTCACATGTTTGTAGCGATATATTACGGTTCGTATAAAAGCGGCAGAGAGATAATTTGGATAAGCGGCATGCTGCTGTTTGTCTGTTTTTCAGCCGAAGCATTCAGCGGATATATGCTTCCATGGGGACAAATGAGTTACTGGGCGGCAAAAGTTATCACGGAACTTTTTGCAAATGTTCCGTTTATAGGCGATAGTTTGGTTGTTTGGATAAGAGGCAACTTTTACCCTGCCGACGCTACGCTGACAAGATTTTTTATGCTTCATGTAGTGCTGCTCCCCATCGTAATAATAGCGATTATTGCTCTGCATTTTTACTCTTTGCGCATACCGCATGTTAATAACCAAACAGCTGAAGAGTTTGATTTTAACGAAGAGGCTGATAAATATAAATACGGCAACAAAAAAGAGTCTAAAGTCATACCTTTCTGGCCTGCTTTTTTATGCAAAGACTTTTTTGTAGTAAGCGCATTTATGATATTTGTATCGTATCTTGTATGTTTTCATTTTAACTTTGCGATGGATCCTATCAACTTTGATCCTGCGGATAATCTCAAAACGCCCGCACACATCTATCCCGAATGGTATTTTTTATGGAGTTATGAAGTATTGAGAGGCTTTTACTTTGATATAGCCGGTATTCCCGCAATGTATATAGGTTTGATTGCATTCGGATTTGCGCAGATAGCGTTTTTCTTTTTGCCGTTTTTAGACCGCGACCCTGAAGTTAAACCTGCTTCAAAAAGACCGCTGTTTAAGATATGGTTTTGGATACTTATTATAGATTTGATATTCCTTACCGTATATGGCAAACTGCCGCCCGGAGATGATATATACAGCATTTTTATCTCAAATAATTTAGCAGGTTTCGTTTTTACCGTACTGTTTATCGCACTATTTGTTATACTGCCGATTATAACTATCATTGAGAGAAAAAGCGGAGGCGCAAAATGAAAGAGTTAAAGATTTTAATTATATTGATAGTTTTTACGCTTATAACATATATTGGTATAGAGCCTTTTGCCCACAGCGAGATGAATCCTCATGTAGCGCCTGCTAATTTTAACTATGAACGGGAAGATATTGACCTTGCAAATGTCAGAATAGAAGAGGCAAGAGCTGCGCTGAAAAAAGCGGAGAATGCGCTTATGAAAAATGCAACTGATGAAAATCTCCAAAAAGCCGTAGAGAGTGCGAAAGTAGAGGTTGAAGTAAGACAGAATGATTTGTCCGCTTATCAAGAGCTTTGGGCGCAGGTAAATGAGATAGCTGCGCTTGAGGGCGATGCTGAAAACGGCGCAGGGCTTATCGCAGCGTGTACTTCATGTCATGGTTTAAAATCTCAAGAATTTGAAGCGCCGTTTGACGATGCGCTCGCTTCCGAATCTTACGGCATAGCCATACCGGATCTTAGCCTTGCGGGAGCCGTTTACGACAAGAAATTTCTTATCGCACTTATCACCAATCCCGCACGAGCATTGAAAGTGCATAAAAAGTTTAATGACGAAAATCCGCTTCCAATGACGCAGTTTTTTGGATTTGGAGATGATGTCAATCAAGAAACAGCCGATATTGTCGCATATTTAGAATCAATAGCCCCGCAGGAGATAAGCGGTAAAGAGGTTTTTGAAACAGCTTGTCTGCGCTGCCATGACATAAAATATGATGCACTCTATGCTACAACCGAAAAAGGTGCTTTGAAAAATTATATGGGTTCAAATCCGCCTGATTTATCTATCATGATACGCTCACGCGGTGCTGAATATCTTGAAAATTTCATCAACGATCCCCAAAAGAAGCTTGACGGCACGGCAATGCCGCGCGTTGGACTTACAAAAAATTACACCGATAAAAGCGTAAGTTATCTTGAACAAATCGGCGACAGCAAAAAAGATGAGAGAGTAACGGTCGGCATAGGCATGATTATATTCTTCGTTCTGATGACATTCTTTGCTTACATGTGGAAAGAAGGAGTTTGGAGAGAACTTCATTGATTTTTTTAAAGAGGAGGTTTTAGCCTCCTCCTTTTTTTAAATTCCTGCACAAATGGGTTTTAAATGATGGCTGCTGTACTCCTTTTCGCAACTCTTTATGTGATATTTTATGGGATTTTTGTTTCAAGTCATAAAAGAAGCAAATGGGGTCTTTTGTCGGATTGTATCTTTGTTTTTTTTATTTTGGTTATGGCGTATGCCGAAGTTTGGGGCAAAATTTTTGAACATTTTTTTTATGAACGCCCCATAATCATTTTAAGTTTATACGCTACTTTTGTTTTTATCTCAATTTTATTGACTGTTTTTTGCGTAAAAAATGTGCGCATGAAGAGTATTTTATCGGCAATATCGCCGCTTTTTTGCGTAATAATAACTCTTATAATCGGCCACATTTAAGGGAATGAAAAGATAAAAACGGTAGATATGCATGCGCATCTTTTAAGCAGTCAGGTTAAGTTTAACCGTTTTTATGACAAGCTCGCAGTAGCGTTTTTTGCAAGAAAGCTTGGTTCTACTGCGCGAAAAGTTTTAAATATTTAAAAAAATCTATTGACAATCTTCCATGAGCCGCTGTTTTTGCAATATGGTTAAGATATAATATATAAATTATTTTTAAGTATCTCATTTGTTGTCCGACCATCTATTTTGCATATTTTCTATTTTTTTAAATTAAAATAATATTATTGTTGCTTTCAATATATAGAATAGCGTCGTTTTAAGCAGGAGATAAAATGGCATATTGGAATTGGGACCCATCTTACAATATCGGGATAGAGGAGATAGATAATCAGCACAAAAAAATAGTTCAATATATCAATGAACTGCATGAAGCGTTTGTGCTGAATGATAAAAATATTGTCAAAAATACGCTTTTTAATATAACAGAGTATGTTATTTCACACTTCTCTTTTGAGGAAAAGTTGATGGAAGAGGCTGAATATCCGCAGTTTATGCATCATAAAAGTATCCATGAAAATTTTGTATCAAGTATAGGCAAATATAAAATTGCCTTTAATGAAGGGCGTGATATAACGGGGCAGCTTATGGCAGAACTTCAGATTTGGCTCACGCAGCATATACTGATTGAAGACAGAGCCTATAAAGAGAGCGTACAAAAAATGCTAAACAGTAAAAACACCGTCAAAAAATCCGATAAACATACCTGGTTTAAAAAAATTTTTAATTAAGCGGCGATTTTTATCCTGCATAAAAAGCAATATAATATGCAAAAAGTATTTGGAGGTTTTATCAAAGCTATTTAATAAAACTTCTCAAAAAATGGTTTAAATTTTTATATACGGCTTTTGCCCTGCTTCGTAAAAATTATTGCCTTCACTGTCTATCGCTACAATCGCAGGGAAATCTTCCACAGTAAGCCTTGCAACAGCTTCTGGTCCCAACTCAGGATACGCCAGCACTTCATATTTTTTGATAGTCTGCGATATAAGCGCTCCCGCACCGCCTATCGCCACCATATAAACCGCACCGTTTTTCACAATGGAGTCAATAACCTCTTTTGAGCGGTAGCCTTTGCCTATCATGCCGCTTACGCCAAGTTCCAAAATAGTCGGCGTATATTTGTCCATTCTGCCGCTTGTCGTAGGACCTGCCGCACCTATAACCTGACCCGGCTTTGCAGGACTTGGTCCAAGATAGTATATTATCTCATTTTCAAGTTCAACGGGCAGTTTTTCACCTCGCGCCAAAGCTTCGGTTAAAGCTTTGTGAGCGGCATCGCGCGCCGCTATTATAGTGCCGGATATTAGAACATTATCGCCTGCTTTTAGTTTTTTGGCGATATCTTTATCAAACGGGGCTTTTATTTTTACAGCTTCTGACATTGTAACTCCTTAAAGCGTAATATCGGCGTGGCGCGCCGCATGACAGTTAATATTTACGGCAACGGGAAGTCCTGCTATGTGCGTAGGATACCACTCCACATTCACTTTAACAGCCGTAGTCGTACCGCCTAATCCCTGCGGACCAACGCCTGTTTTATTGGCAAGTTCCAAAAGTTCTTCTTCAAGTTTTGCATAATCCGGATGTTCGTTATGCGAATCTACGGAGCGCACAGCCGCCTGTTTTGCCAAAAGCGCAGCTTTATCCATAGTGCCGCCTATGCCTACGCCTATGACCATGGGAGGACAGGCGTTCGGACCTGCGAGTTTGACGGCTTCCAAAAAGACTTTTTTGACTCCCTCCAAACCGTCTGCGGGAACAAGCATTTTCAGTACACTTTTATTCTCGCTGCCAAAGCCTTTCGGGGCAACTTTGATTTTGAGTTTGTCTCCTTTGACTACTCTTGTATTGATAACGGCAGGCGTGTTATCGCCCGTATTCTTCCTGTTAAATATCGGCTCTGCGACTACTGATTTTCTCAAATATCCGTCCACATAACCTTTGGCTATTCCTTCGTTTATAGCATCTTCCAGATAACCGCCTTCAATCCTCACATCTTGCCCGTATTCAACAAAGACTACCGTCATGCCGGTATCTTGACAGATAGGCGTTGCATCTTTTTCGGCAATATCCGCATTTTCTATGATTTTGGCTAAAATATCGCGCCCAAGCGGCGACTGTTCGTCTTTTTCGGCTTGCTTAAAAGCTTTATACATGTCCGGCGTAACAATTCTGCACGCTTTGATACAGAGATTTGCAACAGCATCGGTAATATCCTGCGCTTTGATTATTTTCATATCTTCTCCTTATCATTAAATTCCATATTTAATATTTTACTCACACCCGATTAAAAAAAACTTTATTTTATCTTAAACAAAAATCTATAAGTTCTAACTTTGTAACATGACCAAAAGAGTGCCGCTTGATATAAGAGTGTTTTGTTCTTTTATCTCAAAACAGATCTCATTCAGCGAAGAGTTTGACATGATATTTTTTATATGTGCGTTAAATTTTACTGCTGTCGGTTCTTTGTGCAAAATAAGATTTGAACATGAGAGCAGATAACCCTCTTTTTCACTATTGTTTAAAGCTGCGCTGCTTTGGGCGGCAGATTCCATCATCATGCCAAGTGTTGGCGGTTTTGGGAACTCTACCGCCACCTCAGCCCAATCTTCGCCTTTATGCAAAATCTCTTTGGCAAAAAGTATCGGCGGCTTATGAGGAAGTTTCAACACTCTATGCCTACTATTGCCGTTGGATTTATACGCAAAAACTCGCAAAGGCTCATGAGTTTTGCGATGCTCGGAACAAATTTCGGCGAGGGTTTTAAACTGTTATACAATATATCGGGTTTTTTATCGCTTGACGTTATGATTAAACCGACAGCGCTTTCAAACGGTGCGCCGCAGACATTTAACGCGCGAATTTCATCAACGCCAAAACTTTCGCATACGGCACAAAATATCATATCTCCATCTATCGCCTTTATAGCGGCTGTTTTTAAAGTATTATCTCCTGTTTTATCACCGTTGGATACGCTCATGATCTCTGATGTATTGCCGCTTAAGATTGAAAAGTAAGAGGCGGGAGCATTATAAACAGAATTTTGAAAATCGGTAGGACTTGGAGAGGATTTGGAAAATATACTTTTTAATATGGATATACTCTCCTGCAGTTCGCCGTAACTGCTGCCGTAAACTATTCTTTCATTTTTGACATTAAGAATATGCGCCAAATATATAAGCATTTTGGCATTTCTTGTGAGACGGCGGCGCATTATCATGTTGGACACAAGCTCTTTCTCTTTTAAATCTTCTATTTTTTCGTTATCAAAAAGCGTGAAAAAAGATTGGATTTTAAGAGATATTATCATTTTACAACAGCTTCAAGTAAAATAAATGCTGTTGAAAATCTACCGCTTTCAGGTATAAAACAGAGTATTTTATCTTCATTTTTAAGCGGTTTTGTCCTCGCAAACTCTTCCAGTATAATATAAAATGATGCCGCTCCCGTATTGCCTTTCTCATAAAGATTGGTAAACCATTTTTCATAACCTATCTCAAAACCTGCTTTTTTTAATCCCTCAAAAGCTTTATCTTTAAAATAGTGCGATGAGTAGTGAGGTAAAAAGTAGTCTATATCGTCTGCCTTCAATCCCCTCTTTTTCGCAATCTCTCTTATAGGTTTTGCAACCGCATATTCAACTATATTTTCATTTAACAGTCTAACATCTTGTTTGATACTGAAAATTGAGAGTTTCTCTCTTTCGTCATGCGAGCATGCAAGATAGCCTTTAAATCTGCCGTCTTCATCTATATGTGCGCCCGAATACATACAAACAGGCATCTCTCCCGCATATGAGATTTGTTCTATCCATTTGATTTTCAAAGAGACGCCGCTTTTGTTTGGTTGCGAAGAGAGCCACAATGCGCCTGCTCCATCGGAGAGCATCCATCGTAAAAAGTCTTTTTCAAACGCTATTTCAGGATTTTGCTCAAGGTGTTGAATTTTAAACAGGCTTTCTGCTTCAAAATTTTCTTTAAATAAAGCCGGGGAGGCTGTTTCGCTGCCTGTTGCCACAGCATTTTGCGTTAATTCGGCATATACCGACATATAAGCGTATTTCAAAGCCATAACGCCGCTTAAACAGATACCTGCCGTTGAAACTACTTCCATAGGCTTGGCTTTCAATTCGCCATGAACCATTAAAGCGTGATTTGGCATAATCTGATCAGGCAGGCTTGTACCGCATGCTAAAAGCTCCATTTTTTCAAGCGGAGCGCCTTTTGTTTTGAGCCCTTTGACCGCTAAAGCCGTAAGAGCGGCATTTGTAAAAAGTATTTGCCCGTCTTTCAAAACATAGTGTCTGCTTTTTATACCGTTATTTTTCAGCACTATCTTTTTTGCGCGGGAGCGTCTGCCGCCTATGTACCCTAAAATCTCCTCCATCTCCTCATTATCCACAGGATCATTGGGCATCGCCGCACTTAAATAATTTATAAAAACTTCACGCATTATTTTCCTTAAAATTTTCAGAACCCGAAGGCTCTTCATAATAGGCTTTCTGTTTTTTTAATCTTTTTTTCATCAATGGATAAAATAACTTTCTCAAAAAAAGCGTTAAAGGTACTATGGTTATTATCATGGATACTAAAAAAAGCAGATAAATAAATAAAAAAATTCGTCTTATTTTATTTTCTTTCTTCCCAATCTTTTTCAAGATTTTTCCCCATACTAAAAAGCTTCTGTGCCCTATTTTTTCGCTCATGATAAGCTTTTCATTTACATTAACGGCGCCAAGTCCCTTAAGCAGAGGTTTTTTACTCTTCTCAAGATCATTTTTCAAAGCATTGCTCATGGCTTGTCCAAATCTTGCGCTCTTTTGCATGTCGCTTTTGCTTATACCCGCCTCTTTGAAAAACCAAAATTTCTCTTTTTTGCCCGTAAGCAGCCATCTTGGAGTTGTTATAAATGTCTCTATCGCATTGCCCGCATCTACCAATACTATATTATCAGATAAAACTCCGCCGTTTTTTGTTATAAGACGCTTCATTTTCTCCTGCGCCGTAAGCCACATATTGCGGCATGCGATAAAAGTTATAACAGGTTTATTTTTCAGCCACATTTTAGCTTCCGCACTCTGTAAAAAACTTGACACAGGAAGCGAAGGAGATAAAAACCAAACTTGATAAGCCAAAATAATCAAATCAAATTTTTCATTTTTATCTATACCAAACGGTTCAAGCGGTATTTTATCACAATAAACGCTTTCCGGAAAAACATTTAAAAAATCCAAAAGGTTCCATGGGAAAGGAAACGGCTCCAAAGGCTTTAGATTTAAATCCGTAACCAATATGCGTTTATCATTCAAAAGCGGCGCTATGCAGCATTTGATTGCATTGTCAAGTTGTCCGCTTTGAGAATAGTGTACAACCAAAATTTTTTTATGAGGCATGCTGTTTACAATCCTTATTTTAAAGCTAATTATGTTATTGAAAAATAACTTATTTTCTGATAAAATAGCTTCCTTTTAATTTAAATATCGGTAAACTATGTTACAAATAAAAAATATCAGCAAAAAATATAACTCTTTCACAGCGTTAAATAATATATCTTTACAACTTCCCAACAGCGGAATTTTTGCGCTTTTGGGCATAAACGGCGCAGGCAAAACCACGCTTATATCTATTCTCTGCGGTATTATAAAAGCAGATGAGGGAGAGATATTTTATAATGAAACGCCATATTTTGAAGCTTTAAAAAAAGATGTTTCGCTCTGCTCTTTAACGCCGCAGGAGTTTGCTTTTTATCCGACATTAAGCGTTGAAGAAAATATAGATTTTTTTTCACAAATCAATATGCTTTCTCCAAAAAAACGTAAAGAGATGGTTGATTTTGCTGTTAGTGTCTGTAATTTGGAAGAACATATGAAAAAATATGCCGCAGCTCTTTCGGGCGGGTTAAAAAGAAGGCTGAATCTTGCCATAGGACTTTTGAATGACCCGAAAATTCTTTTTTTAGACGAGCCTACGGTTGGCATTGACCCGAAAACAAGAGAATTTATATTGAACTCCATAAAAAATTTAGCACATGAACGGCTTATCGTTTACACTTCGCACTATATCAATGAGGTTGATTTTTTGGCAGACGAGATAGCCGTGATAGATAAAGGTAAAATATTATCCTCCTTTAAAAATGATAAACGAGATAGAGTTTTGATACTGGAATTAGAAGAGCACAATCAAATAAATATTAAAATATTAAATGAATTTATGCCGTTTACCGAATACAGCGGCTGTCTGCAAAGCGATGCGGCGGACGAACAAAATCTCTCAAAATTATTGGAATTTGTAAAAAAACGCAACTTAAATCTTAAGTCCGTATCGCTCTCATTTCCATCGGTACAGACGCTGTTTTTAAATTTAATAGAGAGAGAAAATTGATGATACGGATTTTTGCCGCACTGTTAAAAAAAGAGTTTTTAATAATTTTTAGAGATTTGCATGCTCTTTTGGCTCTGTTTTTGCTGCCGTCAATTTTTATACTTATCATGTCTTATGCGTTAAAAGACGCTAACAGTGGTTCAAATATAAAATGCGCTTATTATATAGACGATGATAACCCCGAAGAGCTTGTAAAAAATTTTGAAAAAGCGATGAGCGAACTTGAAAATTTTTCTTGCCAAAGGGAGATAAATGAGAGTTTTAAAAGTGATATAACATTGTCTATTCCCGACGGATTTTTTGAGAGTTTTCAAAATAACGCCGATAATGACCTGCAAGTACGCATAAATTATATTCCTACTTTAAACAACAGCGCCGTACTGCTTTTTGAAGCGCTTTTGAAAGAGAGAATTATTATGCTTTTTACAGATCAAAGCAGATATATGCCTACATTTGTGGCAAATCTTCAAAAGCCGTTTATAGAATCCCGCGCAACCAGCCAAAAGATACCGAACAGCGTGGAGCAGAGCGTGCCTTCATGGATAGTGTTTGCCATGTTTTTTGTGTTGATACCATTCTCTACCGTATTTATTATAGAAAGGAGACAGGGCACATATAAGAGATTGATGAGCATGAGACTGGACATTTTTCTTTTTTTTGCGGCAAAAACATTTACATATAATATTATTAATCTATTTCAAGGAGCGCTGCTCTTATCCATTGGAGTATATGTTGTGCCGCTTCTTGGGCTTAACGGATTAAGCATCGGCGATATTCCATCGGTTTTAGCGCTTTTATATGCGCTCTCGTTTGCTGCTGTCGGTTTTGCGCTGTTTATAGCGGTGGTTTGCAAAAGTACGGCTCAAGCGGTAACTGTCGGCGGCATCAGCAATATATTGCTGGGAGCAATAGGCGGTATCATGGTACCAAAATATATCATGCCGCCCCTGATGCAGCAGATAAGTAATATTTCGCCGATGTCATGGGGATTTGACGCTTTTATAGATCTGTTTTTATATGAGGCAAAAATAGGTGAAATTGCGCAAAATCTACTTTTTTTATTGCTTTTTGGAGTAATTATGTTTATAATATCGCTTCTTATTTTTACAAGGAATAGTGATGAGTGATTTAGCGTCTTTAAAGTCGGAATTGAAAGAGCTTATTATAAAAGAGAGCGGCAAAGATTATAATCCATGCGATATAAAAGACAACGAACCGCTGTTTGGCGAAGAAAGCACGCTTGGATTAGACTCTCTTGATGCGCTTCAAATATCGGTCGCTATTCACCACAAATATAATAAAAAACTCAATGACAGCAAAGAGGCGATGAGAGTATTGTCCAATATAAATACGCTGGCGAAATTTATATCCGAAGAGAATAGTTGAGGCAAGTATATATAGAGCGTTACGGTATTTGCAGCGCTTTAGGTAAAAATTTATCGGCTCATGTACAGGCTCTTTATAGCGAAGATTTAACTCCTCCTGCGGATTTGATACACATAAAAGAGGCGTTGGACGATTATGTCGTTCCATACTATAAAGCAAAAGATAATCTTAACGGATTAATACAAAATATAGGCGAACTTCCTAAAAATACAACTCTTTTTATGGGATCATCTTCTCTCGGCATAGATTTAAATGAGCAAAGTTACGCTGAAGACGGCATAAAATATTTGGGTTATGATTTGCAAATTCCCGAACTTTGTAAAAAACTCGGAATTAGTTCAAGCTACTATCTTTTTAACACAGCTTGCACATCAAGTGCAAATGCGCTTATATATGCCGCAAGAATGATAAAAGAGGGTGTTATTGATAACGCTTTGGTCGTTGGAGTTGAGGTACAAAATATGTTAAGTTTGTATGGTTTTATGTCGCTCGGACTTATCAGCAAAAGCGGGATAAAACCATTTGATAAAAATAGAGACGGCATCGTTTTGGGAGAAGCATGCAGTTTTGCGGTTTTGTCTTCAAAAAAAACTTCATGGAAGTTTGTGGAGGGCGAAGTTTCAAATGATATTTCAAACATTACAACTCCTTCAAAAGAGGGCGAAATACTTCAGAGTATTATTGAAAAAATAGTTCATGCCGCCCGCATAAAAACTTCGCAGATTGATTTGATAAAGCTCCATGCTACAGCCAGCGACAGTAATGATGTATCGGAAAACAGCGCTATTTGTAAAGTTTTCGCCCGCTCTATCCCTTCATGTGTTGCGCTTAAAGGTTACATAGGACATACTTTAGGAGCCTGCGGCGTATGCGAACTTGTTTTGCTGCTCGGGGCTTTAGATGACGGTTTTGTTCCAAAAAGTCTTGGTTTTAATCAAAAAGATGAAAATTTTGATGTAGTTCCAACAACTCAAAAAACTGCATGGAACGGAAAATATATACTGTTTAATTATATGGCTTTTGGTGGAAACAGCGCCTCTTTTTTGATTAAAAAGGGTGAAAATTGATACTCTCTTCATCATTTTTAGCATTTTCACAAAAAGACGGGCTGTACGATTGGGAAGCGGCTTTAAAAAACTTGACAAAAATTAGATTCAGACGAGCGGATAGATTTTCGCTTGCCGTATTGTGCGGCGCTATATCATGCTTGGAACAAAATGCGGCGGCAAAAGAGTTCGCTTTATATTTTGGCACTTCAAACGGCAGCGTTGAGAGCGTCAAAAATTCGCAGGATAATATATTTTTGCAAAATCAGTTTCCTCTGCCGTTTACCTTTATCAACACTTTAAGCAGTACGCCGCTGTTTTTTCTACTTCAATATTTAAACGCACAAACTACTGCCATGAGTATCGCCCATTCGCAGTTTGCCTTTGAAAATGCTCTCAATCTTGCGCTTATTGATTTAAAACAAAAGAGAATAAAAAGAGCGCTTGTCGGCGTTTGCGATATTTGGTATGAACCGCTTGCGCAGGCATGTCAAATATTAGATCATGAAGCTTATGAGTTTTCGGCTTGGATTTTTTTGCAATACAACAAGAGAGATCAGGTACGATTTTTCGGTGAATTTTCAGAACTGTTTGAATTTGTTAAGCAGTTTAACAAAGCCTCTTTTTATATTTCGCCGAATTTCCCGCTTGATGAGTACAATAAGCTTAAGGAAGTTATACAAATCCGCCGAAACAACGTTGCCAAAACTATTACGAACTACTCCGCAGCTATTGCATGCAGCCATTTTGCCGCATACAAAATGCCTCTTTTTTATATTGGGTATGACGATAGAGGCGGTTACTCTTTTATAAATATTAATTAACATGCAAGATTTTAGTTTTTTTATGATAAAATTGACAAATTTTTTTCAAAGGATGAAAAATGACTAAAAAACTGTTTTTGGCTTCTTTAATTATAGTTGGCGGTCTCTTTTATGCAGGCTGCTCAGCTACTCAACAGCCTTTATATAATGTACAGAGCGCATCGGTTCAAAGTTTTGACGGCAAAAAGCTGACTCAGGCTCAAGTTGAAAAGGCTATTTTGCAGGCAGGTTCTCAACGCGGATGGCAAATGAAAAAAGTGAAAAACGGCGTAATATCAGCCACACTTTATGCAAGACAGCATATGGCACTTGTAGAGATCAAATACTCTGCTTCATCTTACAATATCACCTATAAAAATAGTGAGAATCTTAATTATGACGGCGCTAATATACACAAAAACTACAACAGTTGGATAAGAAATCTGGACAATTCCATTCAAATTAATTTGAACAGTCTCTAATCTTTTGCGAGGCTCTTAATGAGCCTCTTCTTTCCAAAAATCATACAGATTAAACCATTGATCAGGTGCGGCGCATATAACTTTTTCATAAGCTTTCGCATACTCTTTAACCATATCTTCAATATTTTCGCTTATTTTTATTTTGACATATTCCAGTTTATAAGTGTGCGCTTTTACATAAGTTATGAAAAATGCCCTTATCGGAACTTGAGCCTTTTGAGCAATTTCAAACGGCGTTTTGTTAAACTCTGCCGGAGAACCGAAAAAATCCACACTTATCGCATGTTTTAAATTGTTTGCTCTATCGCCCATCATGGATACCGCCTCTTTTTGTATCAATGCTTCGGCTATTTTTATAGAAGCTTCAAGCTTTGATACATGAGCTAAATCAAGTATATGAACATTAGTTTGATTACCTGCGCTAATCTCTTTTTCTATAACTTTTATATCCTCTTTTATCACTTCTTGCATGATAACATTTACTCTCAAATCGTCCACTTTTAAAAGTTCGGGCAGAACCGACCACCCGCCAAAGTGCGAAAAGAGTATAACGCCGCCTTCTTTCAACTCTTTTACTACATTATCTCTGTCCACTATAAGTTTATATGGCGATGCGTCGCATTTTGTAATAAATCTATCTGTCATGACTACGGCAAATTTTCTTAGGTGTTCAAAATAGCGCCATTGCGTGTATTTTATGCCTATTTTTCGGTAGTATAACTTTAAAGCGCATCTTGTATTGGAGGCTTTCAGGTAATAGAGAAATGTTATGGGATAGAGTAAAACAAAAAATGTCATATATCCGAAATGGCTGTAAATCCATAGCGCCAGACGAATGCTCCAGCCGCTGCCTCTTTGCTTCGTATGCATTAAATATACCCTTTTAAAAACAGAACTCTTAAAGGCATAAGTTTTACATGTACCCAAATAATAGACATTGTATCGCGCCATTTTTTAAAGTGGCTAACTCTCTCTTTGGCTTTAGGATAATAACACTCTACGATTACTTCCGTTATCTTTCTCTTTAGCCATGCGTGCCGCACCAAAACTTCCATCTCATAATCAAACTTTATCGTACATGTGGGCAATTCTAAAATAGAAACGGGATAGAGCCTAAAACCTGAGAGCGAATCGGTTATATTAGCAGAAGTATCCAGTTTAGCCCAGAAGTTGCTTATCAATCGCCCTATTTTAGAGCCTTTCGGCACATTAACCACACTGAAATCTCTTGCGCCTATCACTATAGTATTATCTTCTTCGTTTACCATATCGGTAAGTTTATAAATTTCAGAAGGAATATGCTGCCCGTCCGCATCCATGCTGATAAAATGCAAATATCCAAGCTCTTTCGCCTTTTTACAGCCGCTTATAAGAGCCGCTCCTTTGCCGAAATTACGCATATGTGTTACAACATGAGTCTTTTTATCGCATTTTAAAAGTTTTTCCACAGGCGATAAAGAGCCGTCATCTACAACAATAACTTCATATCCTAACTTTCGTACACTCTCTACCACATTAAATATAGTATCGTTATTTAAGGTGGGTATTACAACTGCCGCGCGGTATCTATCCATTAAAAAATCCAAATTATAAAAATAAAACGGTAATGTTACCACAAAAAATATTCAAAATAAGATAATTTCAGCTAATTTATTTTACAATTCACAATTTAACATTTTATAGTTAAATTTTTACATAAAAAAATAATAAAGGATCTGTTTGTTTAGCTTCAATCCAAAAGAAAAAAGGGCTTTAAATGCTCAACATGAAGCTCAAAAAATCGCTTTTGCGCCGATTATTTTCCAATGCGCAAGAGTTTTGAGAGAGTGGGGGATATTAAAACTTTTAGATGAAAACGATAAATTCGGGTTAACTTGCGATGATATTTGTCAAAAAAGTCAAAAAAATTCGTATTCCATAGATTTGCTGCTTGAAAGCGCTTTGAGTGCGGATATAGTAGAGTTAAAAAATGGTCGTTATTTTTTAAGTAAAGTCGGATATTTTTTACAAAACGATCCCATGACTATCTCAAATTTTAACTTTAATCATTATATAAACTATCTTGGAATGTACCATTTAGACGAAGCGATGGAGCAGGAAAAACCGTCGGGATTAAAATATTTCGGCGAATGGCAGACTATCTATCCTGCTCTCTCCAAACTGCCCTCAAAAGCAAAAGAGGCATGGTTTGCGTTTGACCATTTTTATTCTGACAGCGCATTTGAAGCGGCTTTGGAAATTTTAAAAACATTTAATCATAAAACCGTGCTTGATATCGGCGGCAATACCGGTAAATTTTCATTTCTTTGCGCAAAAGAGTTGAAAGACTCTACCGTTTGTATAGCCGATTTGCCCGAACAGATTGAGTTAGCAGAAAATTCCATAAAAAAACATGCTCTGTCAAATCGTATTAAAACATTTGCTATTGATATTTTAAGCTCTTCGGCACTGCCAAAAGGATATAATATAATATGGATGAGTCAATTTTTAGACTGTTTTTCGGAAGATGACATACTTAAAATACTTAAAAAAGTTCATGAAAGTCTTGAAAACGATTCAAGAGTTTGTATTTTGGAACCGATTTGGGATAGACAGCGTTTTGAAACTTCGGCTTTTTGCATTATCAATACATCGCCGTATTTTACGGCAATCGCAAACGGTAAAAGCAAAATGTTAAAGTGGGATAACTTAAAAAATCTAATAGAAAAATCGCTGTTGGAGATCGAGCATGTATATGACAACTTGGGTCTTGGGCATTCATTAATTATATGTAAAAAAATAAAGGATTGAAAATGATAACAGGTGAAAATTTAAAGGCTTTTATTATAAAAAGTTTGAAATTGGAGGATATCGGCATAAATGATATCAAAGACGATATGCCGCTTTTTGGCTCTGAGGGACTTGGGCTTGATTCGGTTGATTCTATTGAACTTGTATTGACATTGGAGCGCGAATACGGCGTAAAGATAGGTAAAAGCGAAAATTATCAAGAGATTTTCAGCTCAGTATCATCACTTTTAAACTTCATTAATGCTCAAAAATAGGGTTTTTGTAAATCACTTTGACGCTGTCTCATGCGCAGGGTTGAACGAGTGTGAATTATGGCAGAATATATTGGAGCAAAAAAGCGGCATTAAAGCTCATGAAGGTTTTCTGCCCGATTCAAAAGCTTTTATAGGGAAAATGGATTCTACTCTTTTTTTTAAAGATTTGCTTCTTGAGTGTACTGAAAAAACAGTCAAACAAAGCAAGATAGAAACAACGAAAAGCGCCGTTTTTATAGGTTCTTCTGTCGGAGGAATGCAAAATACGGAAAAAAGACTGCAAAGCGGAGCGGCTTTTGACAGCATTGATCCTGATTTTCATACAATAGGAGCCGTTAAAAATATACTTGATACGCATTTTCGCTTTCAAGAGAGTTTCGCTTTTTCAACAGCCTGCACTTCAAGCGCAAATGCCATTGGTTTTGCATACGAGTGTATAAAAAAGGGGGTTTATAAAACGGCTTTGGTAATAGGAGCGGACGCTATTTCCCTCACTACCGTGTGCGGTTTCAATGCTCTTGGAGTTCTGTCTGATGCCGTTTGCAAACCATTTTGTCAAACAAGCGGCGGTATGAATGTAGCCGAAGGAATAGGATTACTCGTTTTAAGCAATATAAAAACCGACAATGCGGTTGAAATTTTGGGAGTTGGATACAGTTCGGACGCTTATCACATGACACATCCGAAACCTGACGGTATGGGAGCATTTGAAGCGATGAGCAGTGCTTTAAAAAGTTCGGGATTAACTCCCGCACAAATAGATTATGTAAATGCTCATGGCACAGGCACAAAGGCAAATGATGTCAATGAAGCGGCAGCGATAAATCTGCTTTTCGGCAAAACTTTACACATAAGTTCTACAAAAAATATTATAGGACATACATTAGGGGCTGCCGGTGCGCTTGAGGCTGTTATTACATGTAAAGCGATATTGGAAAGCGCTATACCTCCAAATAATACAATAATGCAAAGCGTACATGAAGAGTGCAATTTTGTTTTGTCCCCCGTAAAACAGGAGATTAACGCCGCCATGAGCAACTCTTTTGCATTTGGAGGCAATAATGTCTCTTTGATATTCGGTAAGGTTTTATGAAAGTCAAAGATGTGCCGCAGGAGTGCGATAAAACGCTTGACGGGGTAAAAAAAATTCTCTATGCGCAAGATGATAACGGCGAATATAAGACGGTTGCATATATAGGGTGGGAAGTTGAAGAGACAATTACGCTATCAGCCCTTGAAGAGTTAAAAAGACAGGAGAATGCGGCTTTTGAAGAGTATTTAAGCGGCAAACTCTCGCCGCTTCCGTACTATATGTATCAAAAAAGAATGGATATCCCAACTCTTGCATGCACGGTTGGTATGTGCCAATGGCGCGTTAAAAGACACTTTAAGCCCTCTGTTTTTAAAAAATTAAATAATAAAATACTGCTGCGTTATGCAGAGGCGTTAGATATGGAAGTGGGAGATTTGACAAAAAGGAATGATAATGATTGAGTTTCAACACTCACACGCTGCCCACTGTGAAAGCGGTGCGGTTTCGGCTATATTAAAATATGGCGGCCTTGATATAAGCGAGCCGATGTGTTTTGGTATCTCCGCCGCACTTATTTTTGGATATTTTCCATTTATCAAGATAAATAATCAACCGTTAGTCAGTTACAGAATGCCTCCGCGCTATATATTAAAAGGGGTTGCAAAAAATTTGAATGTAAAGTTTGAAATCAAAACTTTTAAAAATGACAGACGAGGAGCAGTAAAAGCTTTGGATGAAGAGCTTGAAAAAGGCGGTATAGTCGGCGTGCAAACATCGGTGTTTTATCTGCCCTATTTTCCTAAAGATATGCGTTTTCATTTTAATGCGCACAATCTCATAATATTTAAAAAAGAGGGAGATACTTACTTTGTAAGCGACCCTGTGTTTGATTATATAAATACGATAAGCGAGGAAGATTTAACAAAAGCCAGATTTGCCAAAGGTGCGCTTGCGCCAAACGGCGCTCTTTATAAACTTGTGTCTGTGCCGAAAAATGTAAATTTTGAAAAAGCTATCAAACAAGCCATATCAAAAACCACACGCATGATGCTGAAAACACCACTCCCAATTATCGGTATTTGGGGCATGAAAACGCTTGCAAAAAAGATAGCTTCTCTTAAATCGGCAACAGACGAAGACATACATTTTGCAAAAATGTTTATCACTCAAATAGTCAGAATGCAGGAAGAGATAGGCACGGGCGGAGGCGGTTTTAGATTTATGTACGCTTCGTTTTTGCAGGAAAGTTCAAAACTTTTAAATTCGTCTCTTCTGCTTGAAGCTTCGGATATCATGAGCGAGGCCGGCGATAAACTCAGACTTTTTGCGCTAAAAGGCGCAAAAGTTATCAAAAATCAGGAAGAGTTTAACCCCGAATATCTTTCCAAGCTTTTCAAAGAGGCTGCTCTTTTGGAAGAGAGCGCATACCGCAGACTTAAAGAGTTGAAATAATAGTTCAAGCATATTTATAGTAAAATATCCAACTTATTTTATTGACAGGAGTTAGCTGATGAAAAAATGTTTGATTTGTATTGTCTGTTTGGGAGGATTGCTTTTTGCGGACAGTTTTGAAAATAATTTAAAAGAGAGCATAAAAAACAATTTCGGACAAGATATGCAGATATTAAGCTCCGATAGCCTTAAAAGTATAAACGGAATACGCCTTACCGTACTTAAAACTAATGAGGGTAACGCTCTGCCTTTGTATGTTTCTGAAGATGGAAAATCATTTTTGGCAGTGTCGGATTTTTTCTTATTCAACGATGAGAACGACAAAAATCTTTTATTGAGCAAGATAGATGAAATTAAAAAGATCAATGAAGCGGAAAAAGCGACAACATTTGACCGATTATTTGACGGCATACCCAAAGAGGCGGGGCTGCTTTTGAAATCTCAAACTAAAACCGATGCGCTTTTGACAATAGTTACGGATCCTGATTGCCCGTATTGCCGCGCAGAACTGTCAAATTTGAGAGAACATTTGAAAAGTACAAATGTAAGAATGATTTTTGCGCCCGTTCATGATGAAACGGCTTTTATCAAATCCGCTCTTGTTTTGGAAGAGACAAAAAAATTGAATGATAATGAAAAAATTATATCTGTTGTGGAAAAATATTATAAAGATATCAATTTAAGCGAAAAACAGTTACAGACAAAAACTGATATTGTACACAATGCGGCGGACATAATATTTGGCTCCGGTCTTATAAAAGGCGTTCCGTATCTTCACAATGGAAAGTTAAAATAGGAGATAGTTTGGAGACAAGCGCAGTTATTATATTTTTAGCGCTTTTATTAGTAGCTGCGCCCTTTATCTCAAGTGTTACAAAAATTCCGATTGTTGTAGTAGAGATGCTTTTGGGAGTGTTCGGCGCATATGTTGGACTTTTGAAAGCATTTGCGGCATTTGATGTTTTGGCTCATCTTGGTTTTTTATATCTTATGTTTTTAGTCGGCATGGAAGTCAATCTAAAAGAACTGCGATTTGCTAAATCTTCGCTTTTGAAAAGAGTTGTTCTGTTTTTTGGCACAATCTATATTCTCTCTATTGTCGTAACTCTTTATTTTAATCTGAATATCGTTTATGTTGCGATATTTCCCATTTTCTCGCTTGGTATTTTAATGACTCTGATAAAAGAGTACGGCAGAAAAGAGGCATGGCTTTCGCTTGCTTTAAATGTTGGCATTGTAGGAGAGTTGATCAGTATTATTGTCATGATAATTTTGAACAGTATCCTCAAAAGCGGTTTTAATATGCAATTTTTTATCACGCTTATAATACTTATACTCTTCTTTGTGGGCTTTGCGCTTTTTTTCAAAGGGGCAAAAGTTTTGTTTTGGTGGTTTCCCGAAGTTAAAACAATACTTATGCCGTATCAGGACAATAAAGATATAGATATACGCCTCTCTATCGCACTTGGTTTTACAATGGTCGCTTTAATGATAACCATTGGCATAGACGAGGTTTTGGGAGCATTTTTGGCAGGACTGTTTTTGGCTTTCTTTTTCAAGCATAAAATGGATTTACATGAGAAGCTTTCTTCATTTGGATTTGGTTTTTTCATACCGCTCTTTTTTATATATGTAGGTTCTACCCTGCCTGTTGAAGCATTCATGGACATCAATGTGATAAAACTGTCGCTTTTCATATCAGGCATGATAATACTTATAAGGCTTATCGGCTCTTTGGCGGCATATACCAGTTATTTCGGATTAAAAAATACGATTCTTTTCTCTTTGAGCAACTCCATTCCTCTCACATTTTTGGTTGCTATCGCCACGCTCTCATACAATACGGGCGCGATAACGGACAGTGAATACTACGCTATCATTATAGCCGGATTGATCAGCGCGATAGTTCTTATAATAGTAATAAAAATTTTATACTCCGTTTTTTGTAAAATAAAAGTTAAAAACAGATGATTTTAGCCATTGAGAGCAGCTGCGATGACAGTTCCGTAGCATTGATGAAAATTGATGATTACAGCCTTTTTTTTCACAAAAAAATCTCACAAGAGGCTGTCCACTCCTCATATGGAGGCGTTGTGCCTGAACTTGCCGCAAGGCTTCATGCAAGCGCTCTTCCCAAAATAGTTGAAAAAACCGTACCCTATTTGAAAGATGTAAAAGCGGTTGCCGTTACAAATGAGCCCGGACTCTCCGTTGCGCTTATTGAGGGAGTTATGATGGCAAAAGCTTTAAGCATCGGTCTTGGTGTGCCGCTTTTGCCTATAAATCATTTAAAAGGACATATTTATTCGCTTTTTATCGGGCATGAAGCCAAATTACCGCTTGGCGTTTTACTGGTTTCCGGCGGTCATACGCAGATTTTAGATGTAAAAAGTTATGATGATATAAAGATTTTAGCTTCTACGCTTGACGACAGTTTTGGAGAGAGTTTTGATAAAGTTGCCAAAATGCTGCATCTTGGATATCCCGGCGGCGGTGTTATAGAAAAGTACGCAAAAAAAGGGTGTGATCGGTTCAATTTTACCGTACCGATGCAAAGATCAAAAGAGATTGCTTTCAGTTATTCGGGCTTAAAAAATCAAGTGAGACTTGCTATACAAAACCTTAAAAGCGATATTACGCAAAAAGATATGGAAGATATATCCGCCTCTTTTCAAACTGCGGCGATAAGCCATATTTTAAAGCAGTGCGAGAGAGTGTTTAAGCAAAATCCATTTAAAGAGTTTGCCATAGTAGGCGGTGCGGCGGCAAATCAAGAATTAAGAAAACAGATGGTTTTTTTATGCAAGAAGTTTGACATGAGAGTCTCTTTTGCACCGCTTGAATTTTGTTCCGACAATGCTGCCATGATAGCAAGAGCAGGCATTGAGGCGTATAAATTAAAAAGATTTGTTTCGGTAAATGAGATTAAAATAAATCCGCGCTGCGGGTTTTAGAGACTATTTTTATTTCAAGTTCTAATTTGATGCCAAATTTTTCAAAAACCGCTTTGTGCGCCGCAGTTATGAGAGTTATTGCCTCTTCGTAAGTTCCGCCTCCGAGATTTACCAAAAAGTTCGCATGAATATCGCTGAACGCCATATTTCCGATGCGCATACCTTTAAGTCCAGCCTGTTCCAACAGCCGCCCTGCAAAATCTCCTGATGGATTCTTGAAACAGCTTCCTGCGCTTGGAATATTCGGCTGATTGCTTCTTAAGTTTTTAAATATCTCAAAAAGCGCAGTGTCAAATCCTTCTTTTTTGGCAAAAAGCGTTTCAAAAATAACGCCTTTTATACTGCTCGTCCTATACCCGAAATCTATCTCTTCTTTTCTCTTCCACCCATTGTTTGTGAGCACGCTTATGATATTATCGGATATGCAAAACTCTTTTAGTCCCGCATTCATTTTTACGATGCCGCCTATTGTGCCCGGCAATTTTTGCAGCAGTTCAAATCCTTTCAAATCATGTTTTTTAGCATAACTTAAAAGTTTCCCGCTCTTTACGGCAGCTCCTGCATGTACGCCCTTTTCATCTTCAAAAATATAATCAAATCTTTTTGAAAGCAGAGCCAGAGGCGGAGGATTTGGCGCAACTAAAAGATTGTTTGCGCCGCCGATTAGAAAAAACTCTTTTGGAATTTCACATATCTCATCTATCTCCGCAACCTTGACTTTGGGACCTATTTTGATACTTGAAAATTTGGAAAAATCAATCTCTTTCATGAGTATCTTTCTGCTTTGTATTCAAGCGGTATCAGATGGTCGCGAGAGTAAATCTTTTCATCATAAAAACCTATATTAAATCCTATTTCAAAGAGTTTATCCACAGCATCCAATTGTTTTTCACTCATGCTCACGGATTTATCGTTTGCATAAAGATTGAGATATTTTTCAAGCATTTTATCATCAACGCGTACCAAATTTCGCTCCAAAAGCATTTTTGAAAGCTGTTTTTTGCATTTAATAGCTGTCAAAACCGCTTTAGTCAAAATCTCTTCGCATTCACATGCGCGCAAAAGCGGCATGGATCGTCTCAAAGCCATACCGCCAAGCGGCAGCGGCAAATCGCTTTTTGTAATATCTATCCATATATCCCAGATTTCTCTCTCCACTTCAAGATTTTTATCAAAGCTTAAAATATTCTCATGTATAAGCACACCGGCATCTGTCTCGCCGCTTAAAACACTCTTTTCTATATCCAAAAAATTTCTATATATAATTTTTGCATCAGGATATGCCGCTTGAAAAAGCAACGCATTTGTCGTATGCGCACCGCTGAGAGCCGCTTTAAAATTGCGCTTTAATTTTATGCCTTTTTTTTTGACTATTTTAGGACCATATCCTTCGCCGAAACTTACAGCCGTTCTCAAAAGCGCATAATCATTCCGTATCAAAGGATATAGTGCAAAACTTATCGCACTCACATCGTAAGTCCCTTTTAGCGCTTCATGATTTAGCGTCTGTATGTCAAGAGCGTGATTTTCAAATCCCAAATTTCCTTTTACCCAGCCAAATTTAATGGCATAATACATAAAAATATCATCTGCGTCAGGCGAATGGGCAAGCTGTAATATTTTCAAAATTATTCCTTGATAGCAACAAAAATAAATTTTCATTTTAAAGTTTGCCTATTCTATCAAAAGAGAGTTAAAAATATGATTTTAATTAATTTTTAGCGTGATGTCAGAAATATTTGATACTTTTATTATAACTTAACCGTATAAAAAATTTTGGTAGGGGCAAAAATGGCATATTGGGAGTGGCAATCATCTTATGAATTAGGAATAAGCGCTATTGATAATCAGCACAAAAAGCTTGTTTATTATATCAACGAATTGTGTTCGGCGCTTGCAACAAAAAACAGAAAACAGGTTGCATCGGTACTTGAGGGCATAATAGAACATACAACCTCACATTTTGCGTTTGAAGAACAGTTGATGTCGGAGGCAGGCTATGAGATGATAGAGTCTCACAAAAAAACTCATGCCGCATTTGCTGCGGTTATAGACAGATATAAGGCGAGTTTTGACGAGGGATATGATGTGGCGGGACAGTTAATGGCGGAGATTCAAATCTGGCTAACATATCATATTACAAATGATGACAGCGATTATAAAGAGTGCGTAAAAAAAATGCTCTCATGTAAAGTTGCGCAAAATATAAATGGCAAAAGTTGGTTTAAAACGCTGTTTAGATGATTTGTCGGCGCTTTGTCTTTTGTCAAAAAGATAAAATCAATCAAGCCCCATAACTGCTATGAGATTTTGCTTTATTGCTTGAAGCTATCTCATGTGCTTTTTATGGCGCTTAGTTTGATTTTATCGGATTATTTGACAAAAACTCTTTTATCTTTTTTGTCCATGTTTTCTGTTTTGCGCTCAACTGCAACTCATTATTGCCGCGCAAGTCAAGAAGTTCCGGATTTAAGTTGGTTATGTTTTGAGGCAGGGATTTTAAGTTATTATTTTGCAGATAGAGTTTTTTTAGATTTATAAGATTGCACAACTCTTCAGGCAGAGATTGCAATTCAAGTTCGGAAAAGTCAAGCTCTTTAATATTCAAAAGCGTTTTTTCATCATAACGCGGCATTCTTTTACGGCTTATACCATTATCATCTGCCCATTTTATAAGAACTCCGCTCCATCTATTCAAATCATAATAGCGGTAACGCGAAACATAAATTATCATCACCAAAGCCAAAATACACGCCGCTGTTATTATAATTGTCGTCATCAAGCAATCCTTTTTTAAAATTTTAAAATATTAACATAAATATCCTCAATTTTAAGTAATATGCCGTATATGTCCAGCCGTTATTATGACAACAAAAATGGCTCTTAAATTTCAGCGCAACGCTTGTTTTGGTTCATGCAAGAAAACGGCGGTTATTCGATCATAAAAACGACTGAAGCGGATATAAAAATATTAGACAGTCTTTGAAGATTTAAAAAAATGTTTTATGAGAGCAGTAACGGCAAAAAGTATATTAATCCGGCCATTTTGAAACAGCTTAATTTAAAAGATGATTTTCTTATCCCGCATATAAAAGACAATGTTATATATTATTCCGTAAACCCCGTTTACAAGGAAAACGATAGCAAAATATATAAAGTACAAGAAAAAGATACGAGCAGGGAAAACACCAACATAAAATTTAATCTTAATAATGCAGCAAAAGCGTTTCTTATTCCACCTTTTGCATTGCCCTCTGCTTACAGTCTTAAACAAGTATATAACTCCATAAATAAAAACAAGAGCGGTGCTTCGTCGGCATCGCCGCTTGACAAGCAACTTAAGGACAGATAATGGCAGACTTTACTCCTCGAACTTTTTTGGGTGATGATGTGATAAACACTCTCCTTGAACAGGGAGCAAGCGAAGAAGAGATTGCTGACTATGCACAGCAGCAATATGCCCTCCAAAAAAACCCAAAATACAATCCAAAGAACATAAGCGACTTTGATACATTTACAGGGCGGCTTCAAAGAGGCTTTGGCGCGGGGATAACATCAGCTCCGCTTTGGATAAACAGGCTTGTGGATGGAGTATATAACAGTGGCAGGTTTACCAAAGAATTTTACGCCAACGCCCTTAAACAAGGAAGGCTTAAACCGACGAAAGAGGAAGCGGCTGAAATTTACAGAAAATCCGGAATAGCGCCCGGTACACATCCGTTTTCTATAGAAAATGCCTCTGACGCATCAAAAGGGCTTTATGATTATCAGCAGGCACATAGAGCCGAAGAGGCATTATGGAAGCAAACAACAGGCAAGATGCCGTGGGCTGCAACGGGCGCCGAGTTTGCGGGCAGTATGGTTGACCCCCTTAATGTTGTCGGCGGCGGTTCTGTCGGCATACTCAAGCGAGTCGGACTGAACTTTTTGGGCGGAGCGATTTCGGGAGGAGCTTACTCTTTATCTATGGACGATAAGGGGATAGATGTTTTAAAGAATAGCGCCGTAAGCGGCGTGGGAGGAGCGGCGTTCGGAGAGTTGTTTTTCGGAGCGTTTTACGGCGCATACAAACTTAAGGTAAACTCATTAAAAAAACAGCTTGAGAGCGCTGCGCCCGAACAAAAAGAGGAGATTTTAGGAAAAATAGCGAAGCTTTCTGCCAATATAGGTTATAGCCCTGAACAACAAGACGCACTTCTCGGTAGGATTCTTAATGCCAAAACTCCCGAAGAGAGACAAAAAATACTTCAAGATATTTCAGAAAACGACCCATTGTTTACGAATATGGAAAATATAGATACGAAAACGGCGGTTAATACTTTTATGGAAGGATATGATACACGCTCAACGCTTGCTGTGCTGAATGAGATTGAGAGCGGTGTAGAGAAGAGTTCTGTGCTTGACGATGAGACATATGCCGCACTTAAAGAGTACACGCTAAGCGTTGAAACCATTAAGACTTTGCGCACGCTTGGCGATGAACTCGCACAAACAAGAGCCACTATCGTTACCGCTGAAGAAAACTCCATCAACGCTTACACAAAAGACGTAGAACTTGTACAGCAATACATGAACAAGTTCCCAAAATTTAGCATGGAGCAGATAAACCAACTTGTGAGCGTAAACAATAAGCCGACTCCCGAAATGATACGGTTAAGTCAGTGGATTAATGATGGGATAGAAGTAAACCCGCGAGCAACCGGAGTAAAAATAATCCCAATGCTTGAAAATGAGATACAAAACGGCATGCGCACTCCAGACCAGCTTTTTGAGAGGCTTCGTGAGCTTGGCTTTAATGACGAAAGCGCGGGTGTTTTTACGCAGAGTTACGGAAATAAAGATATAAATATAGCCAAAGACTATATTTATAAAAAAATAGTAGAAAAGGGAGCGGACGATGCTGCCGCTAAAATGGATTTAGGACCGCTCAATAAACAATCAAAAACAGCTCCCGAAGCAAAAAAGACACAACAAAAAGAAAAAGTAAAGGCAGAGGAGACAACTCCAAAGGCTGATGAACCAGTTGTTGCAAAAACCGAAACAACTCAGGAAGCCGAAACTCCACTGGTGGAGACAGAAACTACACTTAAAAAAAAAGAGGTGGAGTATGAGTATCTCCCTATGGAGAGTTTTACGTTTGAAAAAAAGATAGGCGAGCGTGTAAAAACAACCGCTAAAGATTTTGAGGATATTGATTTTGCCGTTAGAAAGGACGAGAGCGGATATTGGCAAGCGGAGGATATAGCAACTGGGTTTCGTATAACGAATAATTTTAAAACAAAAAAATCAACGCTTGAAGAGTTAAAAACCATACTTGAGAAGTTCGGAAGAAAAAAATATGATGAAACAGTTAAAAAAATCCTTGACAACTATGCCATAATAAAGGCAGGTGGCAACCCAAATGAAGTAACTTTTACAGGCGTTGACGGTAAAACAATCAACGGCAGAAGAGCGACAATCATTACGGATAAGAGCAATAAATTTGACTTTGCAAGAGTTAAAGAGGGTGATGAGATAGTCATTTACGACCCTAAAAGCGGACTTGAAGCGGGACGCGGCGCAGTTGACAGCAGTGCAGAAGAGAGAGCCAAACGCGCCCTGCAAAATATAGACAGGGCAACTTATGACAAGTACGCAAGCATTATAGAACAAAGAAAGCAAGAACTTAACAGCGCCGAGCCCAACCCCGAAACGAAGAGTTGGATAGACGAGCTGTATCCGGCAGACAAGCCCGAAGCAAAAACAGAGGACTTTTTATCAAAGCTTGAAGATATGGCTATAAAAGCGGAGAAAGACCCTGTTAAGAAGTCAGAGCTTAAAAACCAAATAGAACGAGAAAGAATAGAAAAAGAGATAAAGATTGCCGAAGAAAGACTTGAAGAGGCAAACAAAGATATTAATTATAAAGAGAGTGATATTGAAGGCAATAAATATAGAATAGAACATTTGCCCAAAAAAGAGTCTGACAAACTTAAAAAGCTTAAAACAGCGCTTAACGAAAACGAGAAGAAACTCTCGGCATACAAAGAGAATGTTAAAAATGCTCAAGCCGAACTTGACAGTGCGAGAGCGAAGCTTAAGGAATTTGAGGACACACGAGTGAATGAAAAAGGTGAGACAATAACCGAGTTTGAGGAGTTATGCTGATGAAAATAAAATGCTTCGGTAAAAAAGCTTTAATAAAAAGCCAGCAAGTACTAGATAATCTGGGAGATAATTTAGAACCACAGCCTCTACCGAAAACAAAGAATGGGGAGAGGATAAGGGATTTTTTTAACAAAGTTATAAATAAACCTCTTAATGAAGTAGAACCTGTTATTGAAATAGGAAAAATTGATGATAGTTTTGCTGATATAGTAGCAAAAAACTTCGGATTTAATATTAGGGGGTTTACAAGAATAATAACAAGAGATGGTTTTATTCATATCAGAGATGAGCATATGAAAAACCCAAACGACCATAGACCCATTACTGAAAATGATATGCTAAAATATGAGGATATTGTAACTAATCCCGACAAGATAGCGCAGACAAAAACCAAGCAAGGATTAAATGCTATAGCATATCTAAAACGCTATGATGAAACTGTTTATATTGTTGAAGAGGTAAGAAGTCGTGCCAAAAACAGCAAAATACCTTCTCTTGCTCCTAAAACAATGTTTAAAGCAAAAGTAACATCTGAAGATTGGAAAGCTTATAAAGGTAATGCGCTGAACTGGATAGATGTTAAAACACAGGCGCTTGATGCAACAAGTAAAAACTTGCCCCTCCAGCTTCTTAACGTCCGAAACGCTCCTGTGAATGATATTATACCACAATCATTGTGGCAAAATCAAGTTGATAGTTTTTTTAATAAGTTTGGCAAAATACTGCACAAGGCAGACAAAGCAGTAATGAATGCTGCTCAAAAACCCACGAAAGGTGCTTTAAGAAAAGCATTCGGGGATAGTTTTGTAACCCTTCCCAAGACTTTTGAAGAAATCGGGGAAATGGTTGAAAATTTCAGAAATACAACAAGACAGATATACTCTCAGGCTGCAAACAGGAGAGAAGCGCTTGAAAAGCTTTTGACGCCTGAAGATAAAGTAACACTTCATAAGGCTCTTGGCGGAGATATGGACCCGAACGATTTGCCCAAACATTTGGAAGCTTTATATAATAATATCAGAAAAATGATAGACGATAATGCCGAAGCGCTTATCAAGGCGGGTGCATTGAAGGAAAAATATAAAATTGACGACTATCTAAAACGGTATTACAAGCAGCATTATGAAGAGAAGCAGGGAATTATAGCGTCATATTTCAGCAAAAAATACAAAGCGCGAAAGGACTTAACTTACGATAAAAGAATAGCCCTTGAAATGATAGAGGACAGCTCTATCGTCGTCCCTAATACTATCGCAGAACAGAGGGTTCAACTTGTAAAAGCAAACTTTTTGAAACAGGTTGCCGACCGCTACGGCAAGGATGCAGAGTTTGAAGGCTCTGTAAGAATGAGCGATGAGACTATCGGTGGCGGCATAATGAAATACGGAGCTTTAGGCGGTAAATATGTCCCACGCGAAATTTCGGATGCCATTAGAGGAGCAAAAATATTAAAAGAAAATCTCTCTTTTTTGGAGAATGTTTTGTATCCTATTATGGACCATATTAAGGTCAATGTTACGGTAAAAAACCCCACTACACACCTTTATAACTTCGGTTCAAACTTATTTTTAAGTTTTTTACACGGCGATATGCGCGCCGTAGCAAGAACGATTAAACTGTGTGCTACGGATAAAGCGGCTTTTGATACGCTTGTACAAAGAGCGCACGCACAAGGGATAGTAAGCAAACTCGGGGACTTTGAGGATAATTTTAAAAATATAAAACTTGAAAAAGGCGACGGCCTTGCAAGCGTTATTTTGAAAAATGTTTACATGGCTGAGGGAAGCAAGGCGGGTGATTTTATGCGTAAGGCTTACGGTTGGGAGGATTTACTGTTTAAGATAGCGCATTTTGACAAGCTTACAAGGCAGGGCGTGAGCGATGAAGTTGCCGCAAGGGCTGCAAAAGAGGCTTATGTTAATTATGCCACTCCGCTGCCTGCCTTTGTGCGAATGCTTGATAAGACAGGCTTAATGCCTTTTTTAGGTTATACTTACCGTTCCACGCCAATGGTTATAAAAACAATAGCCAAACACCCTTTTAGGTTTGCAGTGTTACAAGCGGCTTTGGTAGGGGCGGGAGGCTCTGCATGGTTCGGAGACAATGACAAAAAAAATGCTTATAAACCTAAATGGGCGGCTAACAAGTGGTATGTTAATGCTTTCGGGGCAGATAGCTGGATTAAGGTAAGCAACGGCTGGTACTTTAACGCAGGACGTCTTGTGCCGGCTTTCCGATTTGACGGATTTGACGGATTTGAATTGCAGGGCGGATTTTTAAACGGTTTAATAAATATCGCGGGCGGCAAAAGTCCTCTGGGATATAAAATAGAAAAAGAAGATGACGACATTTCTACAAGAATTTTTAAGCGCACTACGGAAATGGCAAAGAATTATCTTCCCCCTTTAACACTTGGCAGGTACGCACAGCAAAGTGTAGGATATGTTACCGGCATCAACCCGCCGATGAACTATTATGATGAAGAGATGGGTGTTGGCGAGATAGCAGCGAGAGCTTTCGGTGTGAGAAATTTTAATGCACAAAAAGAGGCTGCGGCGAAGGTAAGCGCTATCTTGAATAAACAAAAAAAGGAGATTAAAGAAGCTGAAACTTGGCAGGAAAAAGACAAAATAAGAAACAAATACAGACTTGACTTGGAAAAATACAAAGGGTATGAACGCTCTTCAAAATTTAATCTTAATAATTTTTAGAGGGTTCAGTACGCCCTCTCTAATGCTTGCTTAAACTCTGCCTCCGATAATCTTTGATATATTAATGTCGTAGCCGCTGAACGATGCCCGAGATGTATCTGTGCGGCTTTTATAAGCCCTTGTGAGCATAGCCTTGTGGCTGCACCCGCCCTGAAACTATGAGAACTGTAATGTTCTCCAAGTACGGCGTGAATATGCGTGTTTAGCAGGCGTTTGAATGCCGCCGCCCCTATTACGCCGCCTTTTGCGCTCTCAAACGGCTCTTTTACCTGCAAGTTACTTATCGCTTCTCTGCCCCTGTCCGATACGCGTATAATCCTCGCTCGTTTTGTTTTGGTGCGCTCTTTTGCAAGAGTTAATTCCCCTTTTTGCGCAAGGGTTTGAATGTCGCTTGCAGAAAATAGCCTTATCTCATCCGCCCTGCACGCAGTATAATATAGCAGCGTGTAAGCGGTAATAAGCTTCTCTCTTGTACTCTTCTGCAGGCTCTTGTTTTGTTTTGCGGCAGAGATAAGTAAATTAAATTCTCTCTCATTTACCGGCTTTTTTTGCATTTTCTGCCTCCTCTTGCATATGCTGTTTAACATATTTCCGCCATTTCATCCCATCTAACATTAAAGCTAATTTTTTGGGAGAGGTGGCTTTATATCCGTAAACAGTATAAACAGAAACTCCGAGCTCTTTTGCGAGCTCGGAATGATTTATTTTGATTTTAAAAAAAGCTTTTTTCATTATCAAATCCTTCTTATTTATCGTTTTTTTTTGCATTCTTTAACCTCTTTCTATTTTTCAAATAAGTTTTTTTTGCTGTTGCCGTACATTCTTCTGAACAGCATAATTTTTTGGAATATATGGTTTCAAATTCCTTGCCGCATACTTTACATATTTTAACAATTTTTTCTTTGTTTTTAGAAATTTTAAGGCATTTTGGGGAACAAAATAATTTTTTTGGATATGTGGTTTCAAATTCTTTGTTACAAGGCTTGTTTCGGTTCATGTGTTTAGAATTTCTTCTATTTCTTCCCCTTTTTCCTATTTCAATACAAGGCTTGTTTCGGTTCATGGAAGTAACAGGAGGTGATCCGTTCCCAATTGATACAATTTCAATACAAGGCTTGTTTCGGTTCATGCAAATAGGAAGGTCTTCAGCTGGAATTGTAACTTTTGGTTTCAATACAAGGCTTGTTTCGGTTCATGTCTAATCAGTTTTTAGAAAATTTTAGGAATTTTCGGTTTCAATACAAGGCTTGTTTCGGTTCATGGCTCGCAAGCGTGCCTGCTATTATCTTTTTTGTTTGTTTCAATACAAGGCTTGTTTCGGTTCATGGCTCTGCATTGCTCGCTTCTGCTTTAATGCTTTGCGGTTTCAATACAAGGCTTGTTTCGGTTCATGTCTCTTATGAACGCAAAAACATCTCTTGACACGAGCAGTTTCAATACAAGGCTTGTTTCGGTTCATGTGAAAAAGAGTTGTTGGAATGTTATGGAGAGTTAGAGTTTCAATACAAGGCTTGTTTCGGTTCATGTATTACTATTTATCCTGATTCTTATATCTGCGTTTTCGTTTCAATACAAGGCTTGTTTCGGTTCATGGCTGCAAACTCCCTTATGTCTGTTATCACGCCCGCGTTTCAATACAAGGCTTGTTTCGGTTCATGCACTTTGCACAAAACCTATAGGAAACGCTACAAGGTTTCAATACAAGGCTTGTTTCGGTTCATGTCTATCGTTCTTAATATCTCTTCGCACCATTCCTGCAGTTTCAATACAAGGCTTGTTTCGGTTCATGAATAGTTTGCGTCGCGCACGCTTAAAAAGGTCTCGGAGTTTCAATACAAGGCTTGTTTCGGTTCATGACCTATTAAGTAACGTTTCTGTTACAACCTTATAACGTTTCAATACAAGGCTTGTTTCGGTTCATGTTTAATTCTTCTTGATAATTATTATCAGAAAAAATAGTTTCAATACAAGGCTTGTTTCGGTTCATGTATAACACAACGTACATTGACGAGGATAATCTTTAGTTTCAATACAAGGCTTGTTTCGGTTCATGTCCTATAGGTTTTGTGCAAAGTGTAGAAGCGCGTGAGTTTCAATACAAGGCTTGTTTCGGTTCATGTTCATAAGAATAGGAAAATAGAAAGTAGAACGAAGAGTTTCAATACAAGGCTTGTTTCGGTTCATGCTATTTAACTTTTTTCAAAAAAATAACGCAACTGTGTTTCAATACAAGGCTTGTTTCGGTTCATGCTATTTTCAGAAACATTTTGGGCGAGGGGGTTGAAGTGTTTCAATACAAGGCTTGTTTCGGTTCATGAGCGGTATCTTTTTTTAATCCATTCATCAACAACGTGTTTCAATACAAGGCTTGTTTCGGTTCATGTCCATTTTTTTTCCTATATTATGTTATAATACAGGGGTTTCAATACAAGGCTTGTTTCGGTTCATGTTTTTCCAATATGCTGCTCTGCCTTCTAACGTGTCGTTTCAATACAAGGCTTGTTTCGGTTCATGTCGGAGTCAGGTATATAGTAGGGTTAGGCGTAATAATGTTTCAATACAAGGCTTGTTTCGGTTCATGGATTTAATCCTTCTTGATAATTATTATCGTAAAAAATAGTTTCAATACAAGGCTTGTTTCGGTTCATGCTTTTTTGCAGAATTAGCGGGAACAGAATAACCGGTTTCAATACAAGGCTTGTTTCGGTTCATGGGTACTCGAGACGTTGAGATTTTGCAAAATACGTAGTTTCAATACAAGGCTTGTTTCGGTTCATGTGGCTTAAGGAGGTTCTAATGTGGTCTTCTGTTATTAGGTTTCAATACAAGGCTTGTTTCGGTTCATGAATATGGTTCTGCTTTAAAAGTTGCGGGTAATGTTGGTTTCAATACAAGGCTTGTTTCGGTTCATGCCAATTGGACACAGCCCGCCGTGCTTGTAGGGCTTGGTTTCAATACAAGGCTTGTTTCGGTAAATGGGTTTTCGCTCAAATCATTCTAATTCGTTTGATGTTGTTTCAATACAAGGCTTGTTTCGGTTCATGCTCTTGCTGTACAGTTAAGCGATGTTAAACATTTTTAGTTTCAATACAAGGCTTGTTTCGGTTCATGAAATTTCAAGAAAAAACTGCTCGAAATCGTTATCAAGTTTCAATACAAGGCTTGTTTCGGTTCATGGAATCGTTTAAATTGTAAGTATAGTGCTGTTGAAAAGTTTCAATACAAGGCTTGTTTCGGTTTATGTGTTACTACCCTATAACCGATCGTGTATTCACGATGTTTCAATACAAGGCTTGTTTCGGTTCATGGCTTTTCAAGAAAAAACTGCGAAAAATCGTTATCAGGTTTCAATACAAGGCTTGTTTCGGTTCATGTCTTCTAATCAGGTTTTAGAAAATTTTAAGAATTTTCAGTTTCAATACAAGGCTTGTTTCGGTTCATGTTTAATCTTACTTGATAATTATTATCAAAAAAAATAGTTTCAATACAAGGCTTGTTTCGGTTCATGAAAAAAGCTGAAAATTTAAGCTATTTTTAAGTGTATGTTTCAATACAAGGCTTGTTTCGGTTCATGGCTTTGGTCATAAAACGACTTTTGATGAAGGTTATTGTTTCAATACAAGGCTTGTTTCGGTTCATGATAACCTAAATCCTCAAATTCTTTTACGAGCAAATAGGTTTCAATACAAGGCTTGTTTCGGTTCATGTTAAGCCGTCCCATTTTTCCCTTTCCTTAAGCGACAAAGTTTCAATACAAGGCTTGTTTCGGTTCATGATATACAGGCGTTTGTATTGAAAACCATATTGAATAGTTTCAATACAAGGCTTGTTTCGGTTCATGAACACCTCTTTTAGATATCTCAATAGATATTACTATGTTTCAATACAAGGCTTGTTTCGGTTCATGTTAAAAATGACACTTGATGAAATCCTTGCGGGCGTGTTTCAATACAAGGCTTGTTTCGGTTCATGTTAAGCATAAGCGGCACGGGCGGATATTTTTTACTTGTTTCAATACAAGGCTTGTTTCGGTTCATGACTGATTAAAAAAATTATAGATGAAAAGGTGGACTAAGTTTCAATACAAGGCTTGTTTCGGTTCATGATTTTTTTAGCTATCAAATCTTTGTAAAGCTCTAACAGTTTCAATACAAGGCTTGTTTCGGTTCATGACAGATGCAAAAGAATGAAAAAACAAATTGAAGCAGGGTTTCAATACAAGGCTTGTTTCGGTTCATGTTAAACGAAAGAGGGTGTAACCGTCCATCAAGGGCGGTTTCAATACAAGGCTTGTTTCGGTTCATGTAATAGGCTGGGCTAAGAATTTGTTATCTTCTGGAGGTTTCAATACAAGGCTTGTTTCGGTTCATGCTAACCTGTGCTCAAAATACCAATTTATATTTTCAATGTTTCAATACAAGGCTTGTTTCGGTTCATGTTTTCCTCGTCTGCTTGTGTATTGCCATGTTTATAGTTTCAATACAAGGCTTGTTTCGGTTCATGGTTTAGATATTATTTTTGCGCTTGTTTGCTTACGAGCGTTTCAATACAAGGCTTGTTTCGGTTCATGTTTAATCCTTCTTGATAATTATTATCAAAAAAAATAGTTTCAATACAAGGCTTGTTTCGGTTCATGAAACAGGGACAGAAAAATCATTCGGGTCATCATCGTTTCAATACAAGGCTTGTTTCGGTTCATGTTGGTTTAGAGATGAAAATCTGCAGGATAGTGTAGGTTTCAATACAAGGCTTGTTTCGGTTCATGTCAGTACTCAAGTCTAAAGTGCTATCCTTATCTAAGAGTTTCAATACAAGGCTTGTTTCGGTTCATGCGATTTGTATTGATTGCAAATAATACATTGACAAGTTTCAATACAAGGCTTGTTTCGGTTCATGATGACCAAGGACAGTTAGTACAAGGTGAGTTTAGATAGTTTCAATACAAGGCTTGTTTCGGTTCATGACATATCTTTACAAAGAAGATATTTACTATATTTTAGTTTCAATACAAGGCTTGTTTCGGTTCATGAAGCTTTAGGCTTTGACCCGAATTGGAAAGGTAATGTTTCAATACAAGGCTTGTTTCGGTTCATGCATAAGAGAAAACAATGAGCAGTAGCAAAAAAACAAGTTTCAATACAAGGCTTGTTTCGGTTCATGTGGTTGGCGGTGTGGCGGCTCTCTGGGCATTACGCAGTTTCAATACAAGGCTTGTTTCGGTTCATGCCTCTGGTGCTTCTTTAATATACTCTGCTAAATATGTTTCAATACAAGGCTTGTTTCGGTTCATGACCGTAAAGAAAACAACGTCAGCGAAGATGTTGTTGGTTTCAATACAAGGCTTGTTTCGGTTCATGTTATGCTGTACAAAAGGGAAATAGCTAAACAAGAAAAGTTTCAATACAAGGCTTGTTTCGGTTCATGATTACGATAAAACCAAATAAAAGCATTAAAAGCCCTCCGGTGTCAATACAAGGCTTGTTTCGGTTCATGCTCTTGGTAGTAGAGTTCAGGCATATCCATATTTAAGTTTCAATACAAGGCTTGTTTCGGTTCATGAGCCGTTTAGGCGACTTCTTATCGTGTATGTTTTAGGTTTCAATACAAGGCTTGTTTCGGTTCATGTTAAACTCCCTGTTTAACGCTTTTTTTGCATTCTCTGGTTTCAATACAAGGCTTGTTTCGGTTCATGATTGCCGTTATAATATAACTGTAATAACCCTTCTTGTTTCAATACAAGGCTTGTTTCGGTTCATGCATCTATAAAAAAGACTTTGTGCCCCTTGCACAAAGTTTCAATACAAGGCTTGTTTCGGTTCATGCGTGTTATTAACATAATAAAGAGTACCGGACGAACGTTTCAATACAAGGCTTGTTTCGGTTCATGTATAAGCTGCCTTAAATAACCTAACCATAAACTTAATGTTTCAATACAAGGCTTGTTTCGGTTCATGTCTACAGATATATTAGGGTTAGCTTTTTTTCCCACATGTTTCAATACAAGGCTTGTTTCGGTTCATGGCCGCAAAAGTTCCGTTTGCCAAACTGCCTTTATATTGTTTCAATACAAGGCTTGTTTCGGTTCATGGAAGAGAAATGCGATATCTTTTAAAAACACATCTCCTTATTTTAGCACTTTCTTGAACTTTTTCCAATCAATTTTGACAATGAGTAAGTAAAAGAACAAAAAATAAAAGAGCTATTATATTAACGATATTTTTATAAAAGTAGATTAAAAATCGGTTGGAAAATCAGATATTGCCAATATTACAAATTTGTATGTGATATATCGGTACAGCTTTATTGCTTATTTTTGATAAAAACTATATAATAACTCAGGCTTAAAATTTTATATAAAAGTGCCGCAAGGAGATATTTTTGCAAAAAAATATTTTTTTAATACTGATGTTTGGGGCAATGATAGCATGGGGCGCTTCATGGTCAAGCATCAAAATCATGAATGAATATCTGCCTGTAGCCGAACTTGTGTTTATACGATATTTTATAACTGCTATATCATCATTTGTTATTGTAATCATTTTAAAGCAAAAGTTTGCCATAGACAAACGCACCATTTTTATCTCTTTGTTGGTAGCGCTTTTGACATCTTTATACGGATACGTAGTTTTTTTGGGTACAAAACTTGGTTCTGCCTCTTTGGCGGGAGCTTTTATCAACGCTTTTTCGCCCATTATAACTTTTGTTTTGCTTGTTCTGTTTTATAAGCGCGGGGTTAAAAAACTTGATATATATGCGCTTTGTTTTGGTTTTTTGGGCACTGTGCTGATGCTTGGTATGTGGCAGTTTGATATTCAAAAGATATTTTCGGCTTACAATTTGTATTTTATTTTGGGTGCATTTTTATGGTCCGGTATCGCTATAGCAAGTGCGCACATAAAAGTTAATGCCGCAGTTTTTTCTTTTTACATGTATCTTTTTACGACCATTATAGTTTTTTCATTTGCCGATATAAATATTACAGTTTTGCAAAATACAGACATGAGATTTTGGCTGAATACTCTTTTTGTATCGGTCGTAAGCACATCAATAGCCACAACGCTCTTTTTTCTCGGTACAAAAAAGCTTGGCGCAGACAGAGTAAGCTCGTTCATGTTTATAGCTCCGGCTTCCGCTGTTGTGGTCGGAACTATAGCTTTGGGAGAACGGCTTGAAATATTGACGCTCGTCGGTATAGTTTTGGCGATATTGGCAGTTTATATGCTAAATCGCATTTGGATTTTTAAATCATATTCATGAGAAAACAGAACAGGATTAAAATAGAGAGTAAAAATTATCTTGACTAAATCTATATATTTTATATACTATTAAGATTGCTTGTGATATTCTTATGAAAATAGTTTGTATGTGAGGAGTACAGACTATTATTTTACAAAAAGGAGGACAAAATAGTGTCCGTTATTTCAATTAAGACAAAATTTGTCGGTAGTTTGCTTGCCGTTGGTCTTTTGAGCAGTGCATCTTTAGCAGAAGATGCGGTATTGCCTTCTATAAATTTACAAAAGTCTCCATGGACGGTTGTTGCATTGGAAAAAGGTTTTTTCAAAGAGGAATTTGACAAAATCGGAACCAAAAAAATAACATTGATTCCACAGGGAGCAGCAGAGCTTTTGGGCGCCGAAAGTGCAGCGGTTGGCGGCGGTTCGCTTGCTATCGCGCAGCGAATGGTTTACCCTTCTACAATTCATCGCATTAATGGACTCAATACTGTCGTTATTTGGATAAGCGAGCCTTCCAACCGCTATCGCACGCCCACTTTGGCAGCGGCAAACAACAAAAATATCAACTCCGTCAAGGATTTGGAAGGTAAAAAGTTTGGTTCAAGCCGCATTTCATGCTACTGGTCTGCGCCGTTTGAAAGTCTCAACAACGCCGGTATTCCGTTTGATTCGCGTCTGAAAAAAGGTAAAGTAAGACATGAAAATATAGATAACTCCGCCGTGGCAATTGCCGCTGTTTTGTCGGGCGAAACCGACGCTACAGCCGTACATTTGGCGGCGCCCGCATTTACATGTCCGTGGCTTTCCGGCAAATTTAAGATAGTGGATCATCCTGCAGACGATGGCGTTTATGTCAATCATGCAGGTCGTATTACGCATGTAGCGCGCAAAGATTTTGTTGATAAATATCCGCATGTGATTAAAGCCTTTTTGGCTGCTCGCGAAAAAACCCGCTCATGGACATTTGACCACCCCAATGAAGCGGCTGAAATTATCGCTAAAGAGACCAGAGTACCGCTTGAAGTAGCGCTTTTTCAGGTTACGCATATCGGAGAGTGGGAATTTACAGGCGGCGAACCGAATGCTAACCGCGCAAGAACGGCAATCAAAGAGTTTTTGCGCTATTACATAGCTAACGGCGATGATATTTTGACGCAAAAAAGTCTTACGGATAAAGAGGTGGATGCTTTTATTGACGAACGATTTTTTGCAGGCGGATCGCACTCAATTTACAAATAACCAAAAATAAATTCAGAAGCGAAACCGCTTCTGAAAAGTTAATAAAAAAGGTTGCAAATGAGTAACGAACGGTCTGTTTTAGCGCTTGTCATCAAGAGTGGTATAAGCGGTATATTTATTAAGCGCATAAAATATCTGTTTGCCATATTTGCCGTAAAAATTAAAATATTTTTTATAAAGCAGTATTATATAGGTATATTTTTACCGCTGATTATTATAACGCTTTGGCAGATTGCTTCTGCTCATGAATGGGTGGATCGCATATTTTTGCCAAAGCCGCTTGATGTTATCAGAGCATTTTGGTACATGTTGTGGCAACAAGAGCTTCTTAATGATGTTAAAGTCAGTGTTTCTATAGTTTCTCAAGGTTTTATTTACGGCAGTATTGCCGCAATTTTCTTGGGCATATCGGCAGGATTATCGCGTAAAGCGGAGTTGTTTTTCGGCTCCACGCTGAATACGATTCGTCATATTCCTACAATCGCTTGGCTGCCGCTTATCGTTGTCTGGCTTGGACTTGGCGCTCCGGCTAAGATTTTGATTATAGCAAAATCAGTCTTTTTTCCGGTTTTTCTGAATGTTTTGCAGGCTATCCGCAGTATAGATAAGAGTTATATAGAGCTTGCCGAAGTTTTAAAACTTTCAAAATGGCAGCTGGTACGCAAGGTAATCATTCCCGCTATTTTACCCTCAATTGCCGTGTCGTTTCGCTACTCGGCAGGCTTGGCATGGGCAATTGTCGTAATAGCTGAAGGATTGAGCGGCTTGGAAGGTCTTGGTTTTCTAATATTCCGCGCGCAACAGCTTTTAATGACCGATCAGCTTCTTGTTTGTATGGTGTTGATAGGATTGATAGGTTTTGCGATAGATCGTTCTATGTATGGGATACAGCGGCGGTTGCTGCGCTGGAAAGCAGGTTTTGATGCCTCATGAAGGAGTGCTGGAAATCAAAAATGTAACCAAGCGTTATGAGCTTGCTAACAACGCTTTTTTTACAGCGGTTGAAAATGCAAGTTTTAATGTAAAAAAAGGTGAATTTGTATCTATAGTTGGACCTTCGGGATGCGGCAAATCAACGCTTTTGCGGTTAATTGCGGGGCTGGACAGCGATTATCAGGGCGAGATTCTTCTCCAAAATGAGCGCGTAAAAGGCACGAGTTTGAGTCGCGGAATTGTATTTCAAGATCACCGTCTTTTACCATGGCTGACACTAAAAGAGAATATATCAATAGCCCTTTTAAATGTACAAGCTACTGCGCAGGAGAAAAATAAAATCGCTAAAGAACATATCTCTCTTGTCGGGCTAAACGGTTTTGAAAGTTCTTACCCGCATCAATTATCGGGCGGTATGGCACAGCGGGCGGCAATTGCGCGCGCTTTGGTTCACAGCCCTAAAATACTGCTGCTTGACGAACCTTTGGGCGCTTTGGACGCTATCACTAAAATGCGCTTGCAAGAGGAGCTGCAGCGTATTTGGCGTTTTGAGGGAGTAAGTATGATACTGGTTACTCATGATGTGGAAGAGGCGATATTTTTGAGCAATAAAATTATCGTAATGAATACAAAACCCGGACGAATCGTATCCGAGATAAATATTGATTTGCCAGAACCAAGAGATCGTGCGGGAAGTGAATTTGGAGCGATTAGACGCAAAATTTTTGAGGCTATGAATGACAGTGCTGTTATTCATGAAGCTATTGATAACTACTCTATTTAAAAAGGATTAAAAAATGAGCAAAGTTTTATCTTCATATAAAGAGGCGCTTAGAGTCGCCGAAGAGTTAAGTGCGGATTTTGCCGCAACGGCAGTAGAGCGAGACCGCAAAGGCGGAACGCCAAAAAAGGAGAAGGATGCCATCAGGCAAAGCGGGCTTTTAAACTTTTTTATCGCCAAAGAGTTGGGCGGTACAGGCGGTACATGGGCGCAGCTTTTGACAATTATCGGTAAAATTTCCCGCGCAGACAGTTCTTTAGGCCATCTTTACGCATTTCATAACTATCAGTTGGCAACTGTGCGGCTATTTGGTTCCAAAAAGCAGTGGACGGCACTTCACAAAAGTACCGTTGAAAACGGCTGGTTTTGGGGTAATGCGCTCAACCAAATCAGAAAAGATGTGGTTGCCACACAAAAAGCAGATGGAAATTACGAATGGAACGGCGTAAAAAATTTTGCTACAGGATCTAAGGATTCTGATTATCTGACAATTACGGGCAGTGAAAATACGGTTGAGGGTAAAACGCTTGTGGCGGCTATTCCCACAAATCGCAAAGGAGTTATTATCAACGATGATTGGGATAATATAGGGCAGCGACAAACCGACAGCGGCACATTAGTTTTTGAAAATGTTATTGTAAATAAAAGCGAAATTTTATCAGACCCAGGACCGTTGTCCACGCCATTTTCTACGGCAAGAGCGCTTATAGGACAACTTATATTTGCAAATCTGTTTTTGAGTATTGCGCAGGGAGCATACAAAGAGGCGGTTAATCACATACGCGGCAAAGAGACAAAACCATGGCTCGCCTCATTAGCGCCAAGTGCACAAAAAGATCCGTTTATCCTTCGGCATATAGGCGAACTTTGGGTAAAACTTGAAGGTGCTAGACTTTTGACGGCCAAAGCAAATGCGCAAATTGACCCGCTTTGGCAAAAGGCTGAAAATTTGAGCGAACAAGAGCGCGGCGAATTTGCAATCAGCGCAGCAGCAGCAAGAGTTGCCGCAACGCAAGTCGGACTTGAACTTACAAGCAGAATTTTTGAAGCTTTAGGTTCAAGAGCAACAACTTCTGCTTTAGGATTTGATCGTTTTTGGAGAAATTTGCGCACGCAGACTCTGCATGATCCTATTGATTATAAAATATACGCTTTGGGAGATTTTGTGTTAAACGGTACTTTACCTACGCCCACTTTTTACTCATGAGAACAGTAAAATTTATAAGATTATGAAAGTAAAAGTTATTTTAAAACTTTTACTTTTTAATATATAAATTATAGCGCATTATACTTCTTAATATTTTAAGTCTTATATTTAAAATATATAAAATAAACAATATAAAACATTACTAAAAAACAGAGTTCAAAATGGTTTTAAGCTTATTTTGCTAAAATGACATTAAATTTTTTTAAGGAGCACTCGTATGGCATTACTTGATGATGTTAAAGAGGTTGTTGTAGAGCAATTAAATGTAAACCCTGCAGAGGTAAAAGAAGAGTCTAAATTTGTTGAGGATTTGGGAGCGGACTCATTAGATGTTGTTGAACTTGTTATGGCGCTTGAAGAGAAATTTGACATTGAAATTCCGGATACTGATGCGGAGAAAATTGTTACTGTTGGCGATGCAATTAAATATATTCAAGATCATAAATAATTTTCTTCCATATAAAGCCTGTATATGGCAGGCTTCTTTTTAAGCTTAATAATATAGTAGAAAGGGTTATATGTTTAAAAGAGTTGTTGTTACGGGCATGGGTATGATTAACTGTGTCGGTCTTGACAAGGATAGTTCTTTTAAAGCCATAGTAGAAGGAAAATGTGGTATTAAAAAAATTACCCTGTTTGATGCGAGTAACCATCCGGTTACTATCGCAGGCGAAATAGAAGGTTTTGATCCCGAGAATGTTTTGGACGGCAAAGAGATTAAAAAAGCCGACAGATTTATTCAGCTTGGACTTAAAGCCGCACAGGATGCTTTGAAAGATGCAAATATCGGCGATTTTGATCATGACAGATTTGGCGTTAGTTCCGCATCCGGCATAGGCGGACTTCCGAATATAGAGAAAAACTCCATAACATCACATACAAGAGGGGCAAGAAAGGTATCTCCGTTTTTTATTCCCTCGGCGCTCATAAATATGCTGGGCGGTTTTGTATCTATTCAATATGGGCTTAAAGGTCCAAATCTTGCTTCGGTAACGGCATGTGCCGCAGGAACTCATGCAATAGGCGAAGCCGTAAAAACTATTGCGATAGGCGGAGCAGACAAGATGCTGGTAGTTGGGGCTGAATCTGCGATTTGCGATATAGGCATAGCAGGATTTGCTTCCATGAGAGCGCTTTCAACAAGAAACGATGATCCTTTACACTCTTCAAGACCGTTTGATAATGAAAGAGACGGATTTGTTATGGGCGAAGGAGCAGGTGCGCTTATCCTTGAAACTTACGAAGATGCTATAAAAAGAGGCGCTAATATTTATGCTGAAATTATAGGTTTTGGAGAAAGCGGAGACGCTAATCACATAACTACGCCCGCCCCTGAAGGCGAAGGTGCAAAACGCGCTATGGCAGCAGCTTTGAAAATGGCAGATTTGACAAATGTTGATTATATAAATGCACATGGAACAAGTACAAAGTATAACGACTTATATGAAACCATGGCAGTAAAAGCACTCTTTAAAAATCCGCCGCCCATAAGTTCCATCAAAGGACAGATAGGACATTGTCTTGGAGCCGCAGGCACAATAGAAGCAGTTGTAACTATCATGGCGATGAATAAAGGCATACTGCCGCCTACTATCAATCAGCTTTCGTTTGATCCTGAATGCGACTTGAATTATGTACCGAACATAGCAAGAAAAGCGGATATTGTTACGGCTATGAGTAACTCATTCGGTTTTGGCGGCACAAACGGATCTATAATGTTTAAAAAAGTGAATTGATTTTGGCAACATATCTTGATTTTGAAAAAAGTATAAAGCAGATAGACGAAGAGATTTCAACCGCCAAAATAAAAGATGATATTCCCGCTGTTGAAATTCTTCAAAAAGACCTTGAAAAAGAGGTAGCAAAAATATATAAAAACTTGAGTGAATATCAAAAGCTCCAACTCGCACGCCATCCGGACCGCCCGTATGCGATTGATTACATGCGCCCACTTTTAAGCAATTATTATGAAATTCATGGCGACAGGACATTTAAAGATGACGCTTCTATAGTCTGTTATGTAGGAAGTTTTGCCGGCAGCAGAATAGTCATGATAGGCGAACAAAAGGGCAGGGGCACAAAAAATAAAATCCGCAGAAATTTTGGCATGCCGCATCCCGAAGGTTACCGAAAAGTTTTAAGAGTCTGCAAAATGGCTGAAAAATTCTCTATCCCCGTTGTATTTTTTGTTGATACTCCCGGTGCATATCCGGGCATAGGCGCAGAAGAGCGCGGACAGAGTGAAGCGATAGCAAAAAATCTTTATGAATTAAGCATGCTCAATACTAAAACCATATCTATAATTATAGGCGAAGGCGGAAGTGGCGGAGCGTTAGCTTTAGGCGTAGCAGACAGAGTTGCCATGATGACATACTCTGTATTTTCTGTTATATCTCCGGAAGGATGCGCTGCGATTTTATGGAACGATCCTGCAAAACAGGAGAGTGCGACAAAAGCTATGCGTATCACGGCGAATGATTTAAAAAGCCTTAAACTCATAGACGATGTTATAGAAGAACCGATAATGGGCGCACATAGAGATAAAGACAAAGCAATAGCGGCTGTTGGCAATTATATCATACAAACGCTGCAGTTACTGGACAGTATGGACGAAAAAGAACGGCAGGAAGTAAGATATAGAAAAATTCTCTCCATAGGCGCATATCAAGAGTAATTTTTCAAGACTGTTTAAAACAGAAAAACCGCAAGCGGCGCATGAAAAACCAAATGTTTTATTCATGGTTAGGACATTTGATGAGAAAAATCACAAATTATCAGTTGATTTTTTTAATATATATCCCGAATTTATAACATTTTCTATATTTATGCCAAGTTGTTTTTTTATGCGCAGCACAGACATTTGAATAGCACTTTTATTGACACTTTCGCCGTCATAAATGTAGTCTTCTATCATTTCATATGTTACAAGCATGTTCAAATTATAACAAAGAAGCCAAAATATTTTATTATTAAGTTGCGATAAAAACAGCGCTTCAGCATCTTTATAGATAATTTCCCTGTTAAAATCTACGGTTATCCCGCCGCCTATATCCGTATGAGGCTGTTCTACCTTCGGAGCAAGTGCAAACAGAAGAGTTGTCTGGAGATCCTGGATATCTATTATGGGTTTATGCAGAAAACTAACCGCACCGTTTTGAATACTTTTTAAGATATTTTGATCTGTGCCGTATGATGTAATGACAACAAAAAGTTGTTTTGGTTTTAATTTTTGTATCTCCTGTATCATCTCAAAACCGCTTAAATGCGGTAATTGTATATCCGTAATGATAATATCTATACGATTTTTTTTGAAAGTTTCAAAACCTTCAAGTCCGTCTTTTGCTTCGTAAAGGCTGCCAAAATAGTCTTTTAGTCCCTGTTTTAGCATATTTCTTGCAAGTTCATCGTCTTCTACTATGAGTGCGGAAAAGTTATTTAAAAGTTTCAGTGTTGATTTATGCATGACCACTTCTTCTAATGTCTCTTGACAAAGTGAGTTTAAAAATTGTGGGCATTTTACTATTAATTAGCGTCAAATCGCCCATTAATCTCTCTCTTGCCAATTTTCTTGAAAAAAACAGCCCGATTCCTGTCCCTTTATGTTTTGTGGAACCTTTAAGCTCTAAAAACAGTCTCTTTTTAATCTTTGTATCTATGCCCGTTCCAAAATCCGATACGAATATATATATAAACTTTGTATCCGTTTCAAATGTTATCTCTATTTTGCGTCTTGCAAGCTCTCTTATCGCTTTAAGCGGCAAAATCGCATCTTTAGCGTTTTGTATAAGCACTAAAAGTATCTGCTGTACAAAGTTTTCTATAGAGTAGATTTTAACCCCTTCTATATTTGAAGCATTCATGTTTATCTCTATACTTCTAACAGAAAGTTCCGTGCGTGTTACATATAAGACATTCTCAATACAGTTTTTTAACTCAAACTCTGTTGCCGCATCATTAAAACTATAAAAATTTCGGAAAATATCTATAGTTTTATTGATCAAGAGTATATCTTTTTGAGAAGTTATCAAATTTTGTTCAAACTCTTTTTCGTCAAAAGACTCTTTTGAAGAGAGTTTGTTTATAGTATTATTTATAAGCAGTGCAAGCGCATTGATCGGCTGACAAATTTGATGATTTATAACGGATATCAATTCCCCTATCTCGCTTATTTTTGAGCGATACTGCAATATTTTTTCATATTCCGCTCTTTTTGTTTCCGAGCGGCGGTATAAAAATGTGTAAGAACTATTGATGACGATGATAAACAGTATAAAGCAGCCAAAAATAATCGCAGCGTGTTTAAAAAATCTATATATAAAATAACTGTTTAATCCCTCTTCATCTATGCCCGCACCGATATACCAATTAAAATCTATCAAATTATCTATCGTAACAATGCCTTTGTTTATATATATATCCTGTGCGCTTGAAAAATTTTTTATAAGTTTTTTGGAAAATATCTCATGTACATTTTTATTTATAATGTCGCTATTGCCGACAGATGTTAATATGTTTCCATCTTTGTCGCTTATAAAATAGTAGTAATTTTTTGGAATCTCTAATATCTCTATTCGTTTTGGCACGGAACTTGCTTTTATAATTCCACAAAAAACGCCCTTAAACTTTTTTTCGCCGCTTATTATTGGAGTACATAAGTTTATAGTTTTTTCAAGAAGCAGCCCATGCACATTCATTGTCTGCATGATAGTATTCATACTGTTTTTCGTATCGCTGAACCATTTTGTGTCAAGATACCAGCGTTCTTCCTCGTAACTTCTATGAGCAACCTCTTGGACATCAGCAGAACATCTTTTTATAAACTCTTCGTTTTGACTGTTTTTATTGCCGAAATCGCATAATTTTTTTTGATATCTGATATGTTTTTTATAGTCGTCAACTTTCATGCCGTTAACATAGAAATAGCGGTCTATGACTAATATTTGCAAAGCATCAAAATATTTACCGTATTGCGGATAAGTTTGTGAAATTTTTGCGATTTGAGCCTCATTTGCATAATTTTCATTTATGTCATGCGCTGTAAGTTCAAGCACATCTATAGACTCTTCCAGCCACAATCTCGTTAGATAACGCATCTCTTTTATGATGAGATTTTTATTTTGTTTTGACAGATTTTCTATCTCTGAATTTACATAATCAAAACTCACAAAAGCCAAAATAACAAATGCGATTATAGACGCGATAATAAGAGTATAGACTTTGTAATTTTCTATATTTTTAAGATTTGGCATCTTCATAATACCTTCTAATCGCATACATGATAAATACAATCGGCACTATATCAAAATAAATTTAAGTAAACTTTAATACTAAAGTTGTCCCGCTGTTGAAAGGTTGTTTTAAACTTGCATAGTTTTTTAAAGGAGCGAATGATGAAAGTTTTGAAAAATATATTTTTACTTACCGCTTTTGGCGTAAGTTCTTATGCTGCGGATTCGTTGGCGGATGCGTTTAAAAATGGGGAAACAAGCGGCGTATTTCGCACTTACTATTTTGACCAGAAAGTTGGTGATGACAAAGCGGATATTTTGGATTTTGCGCTGCGTTTAAACTACACTACGGATTTTTATTACGGTTTTAAGGCCGCAGTAACATTTCAAGGCGTAAGCACGCCGTTTGCAGACAAAAACGCTAAAAATTTTGATGCGTTTCGCTCTATTAATGGGGTATATGGTCCGGGCGCTGTAATGTCGGAAGCTTACCTCTCCTATGCTTTCAGCAAAACTACCATTAAAATCGGGCGACAATTTATCAACATGCCTCTTGTGGGAGGCGGAATGGGCAAGCCTATCGTTCAGTCATTTGAAGGTGCAACTATAAAGAGTGATGAGTTGAATGATACAGGTACAACCTTATATGCTGCCTATATAGATAAATATCAGTTTCAAACGGGCAAAAACGGCAATGCTCCAAAGTTTTTTGATCTTGCCGACAGCAATCCCAATATCTATTCGGCAAACGCCAAAGAGGGTTATGCTATCGGCGCAAGAAATAACTACTTTGACGGATTGGATTTGAGTATAGGGTATGGTATGGTTGTGGACGATTTTGATATTTTTTATACGGAAGCTAAATACAAAAATTCCATCGGCGATATGGGTATCAGATACAATTTGGCAGGTCAATTATCAGGCACGGCATACGATGATTCTTCAAAAGACGATGCGCTGTTTTACGGCTTAAAATTGGGATTGGGATACAGCGGATTTGACATGTACGGAGCATTTGGAGAAATCAAAGGAGGCAATGCACAGTTTGGTGTTGCAGGAGGTCTCAACAAATGTTTACTCTTCACTTCAAGCTATGAGGCATGCGCCTTATATAGCGAATCCAGTCAGTATGCTTTTGGCGCATCATATAACTTAAATCGTCTGCTTGGAGTGGGACTGCTAAAAATCGGAGCAGTTTACAGCGATATGGATTTTGAGCAAAATCAAGAAGAGATCAAATGGACGGACATTTATGTGGAGTTTGCGCCCGGAGGTATAGCCGACGGCGTATTTAAAAAGATATTCATGCGCGCCACTTATGAAAAAGAGGATTATAAGCTTGGAAATGATGCGGATATATTTATATTGAGATTTGATTATTCATTTTAATGAAAGAGGAGTATTTATGAAGAAATTTCTTTTAAACATAGCAAAATTGGCGGCTGTATTTGCACTTTTTGCGGCAAATACTTTTGGTTTTAGCGAGGGAGAGGATTATGTGAAACTTGCAAATCCTATCCCTAATGCCGATAAAACGCTTATAAAGGTGTTCAGTTATGACTGCCCTTTTTGTTATAAGTATGATAAATCGGTAACCCCAACAGTTGTTAAACAGCTTGAGGGAGTTTTGACTTTTAAGCCTTTTCATCTTAAAACAAAAGGAAAATACGGCAAAGAGGCGAGCGAGCTTTTTGCGGCTCTAATTGTTAAAGATGATAGCGGCAATATTAAGCCGACAGATGAAGTATCACTGTTTAAAAAAGCCAAAATGGCTTACTACAGCGCATATCATGACCAAAAAAACAGATGGGACGGCGGCGAAAATAGTTTTATTGCTTTCGGCTTAAAAGCGAGCGGCATATCGGAAGATGAATTTGAAAATCTCAAAAATACCGAAAAAGCAAAAGATATTATATCTCAATGGGATGCAAGCTATGAAGTGGCAAAAATTCAAGGCGTGCCGGCGTTTGTTGTGAACGGCAAATATCTTATATATACAAAATCCATAACTTCAATAGACAAAATGGTTGATTTGATAAAAGAATTAGCTGAAAAATAGGAGTTAAAGATGTTGCGAAGATTTTGGAACAGTTTGAAAACGGCGCCGATAGATACTATCGCCAAATGGCAGAACATGAGATTTTTATGGCTTTTAATGGCGTTTTGCAGCATATTTTTAGTAATCATTGCGCACTCGCTGTTTCAACACTATATATACATGGCGCCTTGCGAACAGTGCGTATATATAAGATTTGCATTTTTTTGTATGTTTTTTGCAGGCTTAATAGCCGCTTTAAAGCCGACAAATATGATTTTGAAATTTGCAGGATATATCTTGGCATTTTGGGGTATCGTCCGAGGTATAGATTACTCTTTGAAATTAAATGCCATTCATGAAGCCATACATTCGGACAATCCTTTTGGCGTACAAGGTTGCTCTGCAGAACCGATTTTCCCCTTTAAATTGCCTTTGGACAAGTGGTTTCCGGATTGGTTCAAACCTACGGGGGATTGCGGATATGATAACCCTATTGTGCCCGTAGATGCAAATTTAAGCTATCTGCAACAATGGTTTATAAGTTTTTACGAAGAGGGGTGGTATTTAATACCTTCGCACCATTTTATCAATATGGCGCAAGCTTGTCTGTTTGCATTTGTTTTATGCTTTGTACTGCTTGGCGTTATGTTTTTATCTTTTATTTTGAAATCTATAAAAAACAAAACTCTTTATAAGGAGACAACATGAGTAAGAGAAAAGTTTTATCATCTGCAATTATTGCAGGATTGATTTTAAGCGCTTCACCTGTGGCTTTATTTGCAGCAGGAGGAGGCAGCGGTACCGTTACGCATAAAGGTGAAGGTAAAATCGGCGCAGTTTTTATGAATCCGTTTGATTTATCTCCTCTTACCGCCGTTATTAAAAACGGAGGTTATAAACTCACTAATGTAAAGGTAGTTGTAGAAGGCAAAGATAATGGCGGAATACCAATATCTTATGATGTTTCTGACAGTAAAATTTTGCTTTACGGCGGAATTCCTGTTTGGGGCATGTATCCTGATTATGTAAATAAGGTAAATGTGTCATATACCTTGCACAATGCAAACGGAAATAGTGAAAACATCAAAGAGTTATACACTATATATGCTCCGCCGGTAGCTCTTTACGGTTCCGGTACAAAACAAAAAAGAGTGCTTCCCGATGCAAAAGTGGTAGTTGCGGCAGATAAGAGCATCAAAAAAGATTTATATCTCATGAACCATCTATCTTCAACACTTCCAAACGCCGCTCAAGTTGTATGGAATTATCCGTCAGGCGGCGCTATAGAGTGGGATTATGAAACATATGTGTGGATAATAGATACCAACGGCGATATAAGATGGTATCTTGACACAAGCAAATTGAGAGACACTAACGATTTGCGGAAAAAAGGCAATTTGATGGGCTTTGACCAGACGGCGGACGGCGCCTTAATGTGGGGTATGAGTCAAGCATACATGAAATATGATTTGATGGGAAGGCAGATTTTTCACAGAATGCTTCCTAAAAGTTATGTAGATTTCAGTCATCATCTGGAAGAGACTTCAAAAGGCACATATCTTTTAAGAGTAGGTTCGTCCGACTATAAAAGGAAAGATGATAAAAATGTAAGAACGGTAAGAGATGTTATTGTTGAGATTGACAAAGACGGAAATGTTCTTGACGAATGGAAATTGATGGAGATACTTGACCCGTATAGAGATGTTAATATGCTTGCTATGGATCAAGGAGCCGTATGCCTTAATATAGACGCCGCACAGGCAGGTCAGACAAAAAGCAAAGAAGAGCTTGAAGACGCTAACGCTCCGTTTGGTGATGTTGCAGGAGTAGGTGCGGGCAGAAACTGGGCGCATGTAAATTCTGTCAATTATGATGCAAATGATGATTCTATTATTATCTCCTCACGTCATCAAAGCGCTGTTATAAAAATCGGAAGAGACAAAAAAGTAAAATGGATACTCTCTTCTCCCGAAGGCTGGACGGGCGAACTTGCAAAAAAAGTATTAACTCCCGTTGATGAAAAAGGCAGAAAAATAGATTGCGGTGAAAACGGCTCAAAATGCCCCGGATATTTGAACGAAAAAGGCGGATTTGATTGGTCATGGACGCAGCATACGGCATATGTGATTCCCGAAAAATCAAAAAAAGGAGTTTCGCATGTAAGCGTATTTGACAATGGCGATTCGCGCGGTATGGAGCAGCCCGCTATTGTAAATATGAAATACAGCCGTGCAGTGGAGTATGTTGTTGATGAAAAGAAGATGACTGTAAAACAGGTTTGGGAATTTGGTAAAGAGAGGGGATTTGAGTGGTTCAGTCCTATCACATCTGTAGTTGAATATATGCCAAAAACCGACTCCATGATGGTTTACAGCGCAACGGCAGGACTTGGAGATGTTAAAGCATTTTCAAGAGGCGAATCCGAACTTGTGCCGTTTTTGCATGAGTTTAAATACGGAACCAAGCAGTCGCTGCTGGAGATAAAATTTATAGACAGCAATACGATAGGATACAGAGCTTTAAAAGTTGATTTGAACTCAGCCTTTAAATAGCTTTAATTTATCAAGACGTTTCAAGTTGGAGGCGTCTTGATAAAACATTTTGTTTATACCAAATCCCTTTTTTTAAAGACGATAAAACCCAATATCGCAAAAATAAGCCCTAAAAAAGCGGGATAAAGAATTGCATAAATAGAGAAAAATACTTTGCCGAAATTAT
>JAISXY010000047.1 GCA_031270285.1 Campylobacteraceae bacterium | reverse complement strand
TGCGGATTTTCTTCTGCATTATCCGCTCTTATTGAGGATATTTTGTTGTTTGTTTCGGCTTCTTGAATGATAGCGTCTCTAACAACTCTTAACTCATCTCTGCTAACCGACGCATCCGCTTGTATCTGCATCTCAAAGCCGTCCGTTTGTCCGAGTCCCTGTATAACGGGCGGATTCATGGCGATGACTTTGGCATCTCTGACAAAATAGTCCGAACTGCTGTCGGCAAATACTTTGGAAGCCCTTTCTACTATGACATCGGCTCTATTGTAGTTCCCTTTTCTCTCGTCCCACCCTTTCAAAGATATAAATGCCATACCGCCGTTTTGCCCGCTGCCGCCAAATCTAAAACCCACCATAGTAAAAATAGCGTTTGTATTGTTTGCTTCCTGTTTTAGAAAATAATCTTTCACTATATCGGCTACTTCGGCAGTTCTTGTAGTGGATGCACCCGTTGGCAGCGTAAATTGCACCATGATGCCCGCTTGATCTTCTTTTGGCAAAAAACTTGTGGGAAGATTTATAAAGATAACAGACAAAGCCGCTATTATCACAACATATCCGCACATCCATCGTACAGGTTTGTTTAAAACACCCATCACCCCATTTTTATATCTTTGCGTATATTTGTCAAATTTATCATTAAACCAAAATATAAAGCCCCTTTTCTTGCCATGTTCGTTGTGCGGTTTTAGTATGGTAGCGCAAAGAGCGGGTGTTAGCGTTAGTGCGACAACAACCGAAAGCAGCATGGAAGAGACTATCGTTATGGAAAACTGTTTGTATATCACTCCCGTTGAACCGCCGAAAAAAGACATAGGCAAAAATACAACCGATAAAACCGCGGCAATGCCTACAAGCGCGCTTGTTATCTCTTCCATGGATATAATTGTAGCCTCTTTTGGCGAGAGTCTTTTCTCTCTCATGTTTCTCTCTACATTTTCTACCACCACAATAGCGTCGTCAACTAACAAACCGATAGATAACACCATGGCAAACATTGTTAGCGTATTTATCGTATATCCGAAGATATTCAGTATCGCAAATGTTCCAAGAAGCACCACAGGAACGGCAATTGCTGGGATAATAGTAGCGCGCCAGTTTTTTAAAAACAGATACATTACAAGTACGACTAACAAAATGGCTTCAAAAAGCGTTTTGACGACTTCCTTTATTGAAGACTCTATAAAAAGGGTAGTATCTCTGGGATATGCTATCTTGAAACCTTCAGGCAGAGTGGGTTCGTATTGCGCTAACAGCTTTTTGACATTGTTAGCTGTTTGTACGGCATTTGCTCCTGAAGCTAACTGTACGGCGATGCCCGAAGAGGGATATCCGTTCAGCTTTGTAATTGTCCCGTAATTTTGACTGCCAAGCTCGACTCTGGCGACATCTTTGAGATATATAATAGAACCGTCTTTGCTGTTTTTTATGATAATATTTTTAAACTCTTCTGCTGTGCGAAGTTTTGATCTTGCGACAACAACGGTATTTAACTCTTGGTCGCTGTCAAACGGCCGTTCGCCGATTTTTCCTGCGGATACCTGCGCATTTTGCAGATTTACGGCAGCTTCAATGTCTGAGGGCATTAAGCCGTAAGCTTCAAGTTTCAAAGGGTCAAGCCATATCCTCATGGCATACTGTCCGCCGAAAACCTGTACTCCGCCGACTCCATCCAATCTTGAGATAGCATCCTGCAAGTTACTTACCAGATAATCCGCCACATCCATGTTTTCAACGCGATTCAGCGAATCATAAATACTCGCCATCATCAAAAAATCAGTCTGCGCTTTTACTACGGTAACACCCTGTCTTCTTACCTCTTCGGGCAGACGCGAAAGCACTTGAGAGACTTTATTTTGTACTTGAACCTGCGCTATATCAGGATTTACTCCCTGCTCAAAAGAGACCGATATTCTTGAAGAACCTGAACTGCTGCTTGAAGAGGAGAAGTACAAAAGTCCGTCAAGTCCTACTAACTGCTGTTCTATTATCTGCGTTACGCTGTTTTCAACCGCTTCGGCAGAAGCTCCGTTATATGTAGAGCTTATATTTATACGCGGAGGCGCAATGTCCGGATACTGTTCAACAGAGAGCGTATATACCGAGATGGCTCCCATTATCATGATAACAAGGGAGATAACCCATGCGAAAATCGGTCTGTTTACAAAAAATCGTGCTAACATTTATCACTCGCCGATATATTTGTCGGTAACATCTACGAAAGTTACTTTGCTTCGGCTGTTGATTTTATTGAGCCCTTCTATGATAATCTTGTCCGTATTTTCCACGCCTCCCGTTACAAGCCACTTGTTACCCAAAGCTCTTTTGGTTTCAATGATTTTTGTGATTGTGCCGTTATCTTCCGTTACGACTGTTATTATGGGATTGGCGCGCGAATCTCTCAAAACCGCCCGCTGCGGCACCAAAAAAGCTTTTGCGCTCACAGCCTCTTCTACTATCGCTCTTACATACATGCCGGGCAGCAAGATATTGTCGGGGTTTGGAAACTCAGCTCTTATGGTTACTGTGGAAGTACTCTCATCAACCGCAATCTCTTGCAGTTTTAAAACCCCTTTGTGTTCGTAGAGCGAATCGTCAAGCAGTTTTAGTCTTATCTCCATGCCGCCTTTTTGTATATGCTGTTCGCTCAAGAGCTTTCTTAATGCAAGCAGTTGGTTGCTTGACTGCGACAAATCCACATGAACTCTGTCTATAACGCGGATTGTAGTTAAAGGTTCGCTTTGCAAAGCGGTTACCAAAGCACCTTCAGTTACGCTTGAAATGCCTGTAAATCCTGATATCGGAGCGGTTATTTTTGTTTTTGCCAAATCTATCTCGGCTTTTTTAAACGCCGCTTCTTTTTCGCTTATAATGGCCTCGGCTTGTAAATACGAAGCAGCTATGTCGTCATAATCCTGTCTTGAAACGGCTTCAAATTTTATAAGTTCATCATATCTTGCTTTTTTAGTTTTTAACGCTTCAAAGTTTGCTTTTGCATTCTGCAAAGAAGCATTTGCGCCGTCATATGCGCTTTTATAGACATCGGGGTTGATCTCATATAAAATATCGCCTTTTTTGACTTTTTGACCCTCTTTAAATACTACTTTTTTGACAATACCGCTGACTTCGGGTCTGATTTCAGCGCTCAAAGATGCTTTAACTCTACCTGAGAGCTCTTGCTCCAAAGCAATTGACTGCTCCTTGAGTTGGATTATACCCACTTCTATTGTCTGCGTTTGGGAAATTGATTTTTCACTTTCACAGCCAATAAAAATAACCATAATTAAAATGAGCAAAATATATCTTGACACCTGCACATCCTAAAATAATTTTATTATGAAATGTTAGCGTGCATTTTATCCCATATCTGTTAATCAATTGTATAAAAATAAACCATTGTTTTTATTTTTCATGTAAATTTTCTAATGATATAAAAAATTGCGGATTATCATTCAAATGAGGTAAATAAGGCGGGGTGGTTCTGTTTTTGTTAAAAAGTTATCAAAAACAGAACACGATAATTAAATTATTTCTCTAAAGCCGCTTTTGCTTTGGCAGCTATTGCGCTGAAGCCTTCAGCGTCATTCATAGCCAAATGTGCCAAAATCTTTCTATCAAGTTCTATATTGGCTTTATTCAAACCGTTGATAAATCTTGAATAACTTATATCGTTCAATCTGCATGCGGCGTTGATTCTTGTTATCCAAAGTCTTCTAAAGTCTCTTTTTTTAGCGCGTCTATCGCGGTATGCGTAAACTAAACTTCTCTCTAACTGCTCTTTTGCTTTTCTAAAATGTTTTCTTCTTGCGCTGAAAAAGCCTCGCGCTAATTTTAGAACCTTTTTGTGTCGTCTGCGTCTGACAACACCTGTTTTTACTCTTGCCATCTATCT
>JAISXY010000028.1 GCA_031270285.1 Campylobacteraceae bacterium | reverse complement strand
AAAACAAAACCAAGTCCTGTTAATTCATAATTTTTGCCAACCATGCGAAGAGTGTTGCTGACTCCCATGAAGCCGTTATATATATTTAACGCAATCGGCCATGTTACTGCATGTATGATGACAAAAATAATGCTTGGGTATCCAAGTCCGAACCAGAGCAGCGCCAAAGGCAAAAGTGCGATAGCGGGGAGCGGATTGAACATTGAGGTTAAAACTTCCAAAAGGTCTGTGCCGACTCTTGTCGTGATAGCTAAAACAGTAAGCGTGCCTGCTATTAAAATACCGCATGCATAAGCGCTTACGAGCACTTTTAACGAAGTTATGGTTTTTTCTGCAAGTTCTCCGCTGGCAATCACATTCCAAAATCCATTCAGCGTAGCCAAAAAGGTTGGAAACATCAGTTCATTATCAAGATATGCGGCATAAAACTGCCAAATCAAAGCTAAAGATATAATTATAAGAGCTTTTCTTACTACTCCTATATTAAAAATTTTCTCAAAAAAAGAGAGTTCTATTTTTATCTCTTTATTGTGGTCTATTTTTAACTCTTTCTCATATTTATCTTTCAAGTCATCTATGGAAGCTACCCTTTTTCTTCTACTCATTTATATAATTTCCTTAAATAACATAATCCAACTGATCTCTAAAAAGAATCCGCGAAATTCTCTCTTTAAGTTCCGCAAATTCAGGATAATAATCAAAAGACGATAGATCAACATCAATCTCTTCTATCACCTCTCCCGGATGAGGTGAGAGCATAACGATGCGGGTACCTAAAGTGATAGCTTCATCTATGGAGTGTGTTACAAAAATAAGCGTAAACTGCGTATCCGTCCACAACTCCAAAAGCTCTTCCTGCATCTTTTGGCGGGTCAGCGCATCCAAAGAAGCAAACGGCTCATCCATCAATATAACTTTTGATTTCAGTGCCAAACATCTGGCGATAGCAACTCTTTGCTTCATGCCGCCGGAAAGCTCATGAGGATAAGAGTTTGCAAATTTTTGCAAATTTACCTTTTTCAAAAATACTTCCGCCTCCTCCTCCGCCTCTTTTTTGCTTATCTTTTTTGAAGCTTGTATCGCAAAAGCGACATTTTCAAGAGCGCTTTTCCATGGCAAAAGCTGGTCAAATTCCTGAAATACAACGGCTCTGTCAAAACCCGGCTTTTTAACCTCTTTTCCATTTAGAGTAATTGAACCGTGCGAGGGTTTGATAAAACCGCCTATTGCTTTTAGTATTGTTGATTTACCGCAGCCGGAAGATCCGAGCAAAACCAAACGGTCTGACTTTTCAACCTTAAAGCTTATATCATGTATAGCTGTCAGCAAATATCCGCCCGTTTTATATTGCAGGGTTAAATTTTTCACCTCTAAAAAAGAGGGGCTGCGGTTAGATTTTAACACTTTGAGCGCTATTTAATGTAATTTATCAAAAGCTAACTCTTTCCAATCCGAAGGCTTTGTTTTAGTAGCGCCTATATCAAAAAGAAAATCGCTGAAAACGATAATGTTTGGGAGCGGTTTGACAGCGTAAACAATATCGGGATTGTTCAAAATCTTCTCTATAATATCCAAAGGTTCATTGGATTTTGACGCTTGCAGATAAAGTTTGGCGGCGGCTTTTTTGTCTTTTGCTATCCACTCATCAGCTTCTTCTATCGCCGCTATAATGGCTGATGAGAGTTTTGGGTTGTTTTTATAAAAATCTTCGGATGTAAAAACAAGATTTGAAGTGTGCTTGCCGCCCAATATATCATAAGAGTTTAAAACCTCATGAATATTTGGATTTTGCTGCTCTATGGTTACAAAAGGCTCTTGCGTAAAATGCGCTGTGATTTCGGATTTGCCTGAAGTTAAGGCAACAACTCCATCAGGGTGTTTAAGCGTAACGGTTAGATAATCCAACTTGTCATAATTTTTGATACCGTACTCTTTTGCGACAGCTATTTGAAGCACCAAAGATTGAATAGAAACTTTGACAGATGGAACGGCTATCTTATCTTTATCGGTAAAATCGCGCAAAGATTTAATCTTCAAATTTGAAGTGTTTAGAACCTGCGGCGCTTCATTTAACGAAGCCAATATTTTGATTTTACCTTTTGTCTTATCCCAAAGTCTTATAAGCGGAGCAACTCCTCCGGATACCAAATCAATACTTTTTGAAAGCAGAGCATCATTTGCAGTAGCGCCGCCGCTCAAAGTAATCCATTCAACTTTTACGTTATCAAGCCCCAAGATTTTAGCATGCTTTTCTATCAGCTTATGCTCTTCTACTATTATCAAAGGCAGATACGCAATTCCGTATTGTTTAGCGATTTTCAATTCGCTCTTTTCTGCCAACAAAACAGTACCGACAAACAGCGCAAAAAACGCTGTAAATAGTTGTATTTTCCTCATGACAAACCCTTTTTGTTTAATGTAGGCGAAAGTATATCAGTTTTTTAAATTTATGTCAAGTTTTCTTATCAATTTAATTAGGATTACAACATATGAGTAAAGCTTTCTCATGAATATAATATTTTAAGTTTTATGTAAAAAATAGGAATATTTTTTTCTCGTATTGATATTTATTATTTTAAACTACTTATAAGTAAATAATAATTATTATTTGTTGAGATATTTTATCAAGGAGTATAAAATGCGTTTTGTTAGAAATGCTTTGCTGATTGCTGTTATCAGCAGTGGTTTTGCCTGTGCCGACTCTTTGCTTGAAAAAGCAAAAAGCTACGGTTTGGAACCGATTCCTACGGATATTGACGAACTGTTGTCATATACCAATGACAAAAATGACCCTGTCAATTACCAAAAAATAGAGCTTGGCAAAAAACTTTATTTTGACCCAAGACTCTCAAAAAGCGGTATTATAAGCTGTAACACCTGTCATAACTTGGCTCTTGGCGGAGCTGATGGCGTTGATGCGGCAATAGGTCATAAGTGGACGAAAAATCCAAGCCACTTAAATTCGCCTACCGTTTACAACTCGGTATTTAACCAGATACAGTTTTGGGACGGCAGAAGTCCGCATTTGGCAGATCAAGCGCAAGGTCCGATACAAGCGGATGCCGAAATGGCGGCTCCAAAAGAGTTGGTGGTAGAACGCGTAACATCCATTCCGCAGTATGTTGAGGATTTTAAAAAAGCTTACGGCAAAAATGTAAAGATTACATTTGAGAGAGTTGCAAGCGTTATCGGCGTATTTGAAAGAACGCTGGTTACTCCGTCTTCATATGATGATTTTTTGTATGGCAAAGAAAATGCGCTAAATGCAAAAGAGAAAGCGGGACTTGATCTATTCATAGAAAAAGGCTGTACCGCCTGTCATAACGGTATAGCTCTTGGCGGAACCATGCAGCCTTTTCAAGTAGCCGAAAAGTATAAATTTATATCTTTAGGCGGATTTGAGGGCGACAAAGACGGTATGGTAAAAACTCCGACTTTGAGAAATATAGCAGAAACGGCTCCATATTTCCATAACGGCGGCATTTGGAGTTTGAAAGATGCCGTAAAAGAGATGGGAAGCGTACAGCTTGGGATTGAAATTTCCGATAAAGAGGCTGACAGTATCGTTGATTTTCTAAAAAGTTTAACAGGCAGAAAACCTGTTATAACATATCCGATACTGCCGCCGAGTACGGATAAAACGCCAAAACCAAGCGCAGACTAATTTCAAAAATCTTTGCATGTAACTTCATGCAAAGATTTAATTATTTTGTTTTTATATATGTCAAGATGCAATAGTAGAAACATTTTGGATTTAAATCTACCAAACGCTTGGTTATTTTTTTGTGAGAAAATAATAAAGAGAATGGATTGTCACGTTACAAGCAACTCGCAATGACGGAGTGGATGGATTCCCGCCTGCGCGGGAATGACATAGTGGGGTCGCGGAATGACAAAATGGTTGTCTCCTTTTGGATTATTTTGCGTAAAGGAGTGACGCCTCTCTCCGTCATACCGGTATAAATGAGTGATCACTCTACCTCACGCTCATACCCTCGTCCAGATAACGAATTATCGGATAGATAAAAAACTCTATTATACGCCTTTTGCCTACTTTGATTTCCACAGTAACGCTCATGCCCGACTCCAAACTTCTCTCTTTGCCGTCTACTTCAAGAGATAATTTTTTGGGATTTAGCTTTATCTCATATACGGGTCCCAACTTTTCATCCTCTATGGCATCATTTGATATAAAGAAAACATCAGCATCAATGAGACCATATTTTTGAAATGTGAAAGTGTCTATTTTGACGGAAGCATTCATGCCGTTTGCTACAAAGCCTATATCTTGATTTAGAACTGTCGCCCTAATGATAAGCGGCGCATCTTCGGGGACTATCGTCAGTAATTTTTCGGCAGGAGTTACAACGCCTCCTTCAGTATGTACAAGCAGTTTTCCTACATAGCCGTTGAGCGGCGCTTTGATCTGCTGCTGCCTGTTTTGAAAACCGATAGCATTTATCTGAGACTCCAGTTCGCGAAGCTCCTTTTGTTTTTCCACAAGCGCAGTAAACCACTCCGACATCATCTTTTGTATATAAACTCTCTCCTCTTTTTCTATCTCATCTAATCTATGTGTAATTTCGGATATTTTCTGTTCGGATTGAAAAAGCTGTTCTGAGAAGTTTATAATATTTTTCTGCGTCTCGTCATACTCTCTTTTTGCGATAATATCCAAAACCTTTTCCATTCTTTCAGCAGTGTCCCGTTCTTTTTTAAGCATGGATTTTAAGCGCATGCTTTCAGATTTGGCACTTGAGAGCTGCGATGCCGTTTGACTTTTGCGCAACTCAAACTGCATTTTACTCTCCTGCAACAACCTTTTTTGATGCATATATAAACTTGTCTGTTCTTTTATTATACTATCTGAAATATCTTTATTCGGTATAAATGCTTTATTGTCTGTCAACGCTTTCAGTCTTTCTATCTCAAGTTTTATAACATCCAAGTTTTTTATCTTAGAATCCAGACTTGTTTGCGTTACGGTAGGATCTATCTGCATAAGTACCTGATCTTTAACAACATAATCCCCCTCTTTAACCAATATTTTTGACAAGACTCCCGTTTCAATGGGTTGGAGTATTTTTATCTCGCCACTTGGCACTATCTTACCTCTGGCGCTTACTACAACATCTATCTTTCCAAAATACAACCACATAATTCCTATTGTTAAAACCCCGACAATAAGCCAAAGGATTATATGTCCGAGAGGATTTAAGGGTCTATCCTCTATCTCCACCAAAAGAGGTTGAAATTCATATGAGTCATTTTTATTTTTATTCATTAAGTTGCCTGCTGCGTTGTTAAAAAGTGATAATAACCCTTTTTCTTCATAAGTTCGTCATGAGTGCCTATCTCGACTATCTCTCCCTGCTCTACAACTATAATCCTATTGCACTCTCTAACAGCGCTTAATCTGTGAGCTACTATAAACATGGTTCTGTTTTGCTTGATTTTATTTAAATTATTTCTAATAATACTCTCAGACTCATAATCAAGAGCCGATGTCGCTTCGTCAAATATAAGTATTTTAGGATTTGTCAAAAGCGCTCTTGCTATGGCAATCCGCTGTTTTTGACCGCCCGAAAGCGCAGAACCTCTTTCTCCTACAAGAGTATCGTATCCTTCGGGAAGCGCAGTTATAAAATCATGCGCTCCCGCTATTACAGCTGCTTCTATGATTCTTTGCATGGACGCACTTGGCATAGCAAAAGATATATTTTCTTTGATGCTTCCGCTAAAAAGATAATTCTCCTGTAAAACAACTCCGATATTGTGTCTTAACCACGACGGACTCATGTGTCTTATATCCACTCCGTCAACATAAAGCGCTCCGTCATTTGGAATATACAGCCTTTGCAGCAGTTTGGTCAAGGTACTTTTCCCGCTCCCGCTCTTTCCTACAACTCCTATACTTTCTCCGGGTTTTACATGTAAAGAGAGTTTTTTCAAGATGAAAGGACCGTCAGGAGTATATCTAAATGATACCGCATCAAATTTTATATCTCCTCCGAGTGTTTGGAGAGTAATAGCTTTATCATTTGCTGTTTCCGTGGGAGAGTTTAATATATCGCCAAGCCTATCTACGGATAACAGCGCCTGCTGAAATTCATTCCAAAGTCCAACTAATCTCATGATAGGACCGCTGAACTGTCCTGCAAACATTTGAAATGCGATAAGCTGTCCTACGCTTAAATTCCCTTCTATCACCTGTCCTACACCGAAATACAATATCGTCAATGTCATAAGTTTTTGCAAAGCTCCGCTTATACCTGAGAGATTATTTGAAAGATTTGCAAGTTTAAAGCCTGAATTTACATATTTAGCCAGATAATTTTCCCATTTATTTTGCATACTTCCTTCAATAGCCAAAGATTTGACGGTTTGCATTCCGGTTACGGATTCTACAAGATATGCATTTGACTGCGCTCCCATTTGAAATTTATCTTCAAGTCGGGAACGGAGTTTTGGGGTAATAAAAAAATATAAAAGTGCGATTACAAAAACAAATGCCATTGCGATTAAAGCCAATTTTACGCTGTAAAGCATCATCATGGCTATAAACACAAATGAAAACAAGACATCCAATATAACCGTAACCGATTTATTTGCTATAAAATCCCTTATTCTGTCAAGCTCCCTCACTCTTGCGACTATATTGCCGACTTTTCTTTTTTCAAAATAAACCATAGGCAGAGTTATAAGGTGCTTAAAAAGTTTTGAGCCGAGTTTTGCGTCTATTTTTGAAGTCGTATGAGCAAATATATAATTTCTTGAGAGATTTAAAAGCATATCAAAAATAATTACAACCGCAAATGCGAGTGCGATTACATTTAATGTACTAATGCTGTGATGAACTAGTACCTTATCAAGCACTACTTGAGTAAACAGTGGAGTTACAAGACCAAAGAGCTGTATAACAAACGAAGCGACAAGGATTTCACCTACTATCTTTTTGTAATGCAGTATTTGAGTATAAAACCATGCAAAGCCAAATTTCACCTGATCGTTTAGCATTTTATGTTTTAATATAATCTGCTTTGAAACCATCTGTTCTTCAAGCTCTGCAAATTTTAAAATAAAAGGCTCTTTTTTGCCGCCTTCAAACAGCAGAGCCTCTTCCTTATCCGTATCTATCCTTAAAACAACAGCATATCCGCCCTCTTTTCTTTTGCAAATTGACGGAAGCGGGTATTTTGCTAACTCTTTTGTCTTTATATCTTTAATTCTCGCTTTAAAGCCTCTATCTTTTGCTATCTTTACCAACAGCTCCATGGAAGGCTCGTTTTCTAATGCATATTCTCTAATGATAGACTGTGTATCTACGGATATTTTGTTTAACTGTCCGACAACTTCCAAAGCTATTAACGCACTGCGCATTGGTTCTCTTTTATTGTAGTAATCTTATTGTTGTTTTGAGGTGGTTTTAGAAAAGTGCTTATTAAAATTCTCAAGAAAGTATAATAATTACGGACAGTTTGAAAAAAGCCGCATATAAGTAAAACATAAATGTCAAATGTTATTTTATTCACTTTTTCAACCGTTTTAAATTTATAAAAATACAAATGTTATTTTGCCTAATTTTTTTAAACATTTATTAATATATTATCATATTTAAAGTATAACTTACAGTGTTGCTACACAATCTAATTTATTATACATAGTCTTAATTTATCTCGTTCTATTCTTTCTCTTCCCCAGCACTGTTTACACGCAGGGGAAGGTTTAGATAAATCAAACGACGAAGTTTATGTTTTGCGTTTAACTCCCTTCGTTCCAATACGAATTTACTATCTGCATGAGTTCATCACTCTTTCTTATATCATCATTTGAAGATATGGATATGCCATTATCCTTAGCATAAGCATTTATGCTTTGTATGATAAGTTCAATATCCTGATTTGTAAGATAACTTCCGTCGCTTAGTTCTATTCTCTCTATCTTAGATGAGGATGTTTTTTGATA
>JAISXY010000058.1 GCA_031270285.1 Campylobacteraceae bacterium | reverse complement strand
GGTATAGCCGATTTTGACGGCAATACAGTTATGGATTTACAAAATAAATATATGTTTGAGAATACATATAGAGGATTTATTACTTATGCCGACAAAACAGGAATATATAGAAGAGGAGTATTGGATACGGAGTTAAATATTGTCATAAAAGAGTTATCTAAAGTTGATTTTAGAGACGACATTTTTATCGCATATGCAAAAGATAAAATAGTTATTTTTGATTATTCAAAAAATATTTTGCAGAATTTGAAAGCGGACAGTATAACGGTTTATGATAATTTTTATATTGCCTCATTTAAAAATGATGCTACTCTTTATGACAAACAGTGGAACAGGCTTTTTGATAAGTCATATAAAAATTTAAAACTGCTTGACAATGGTACATTTTCCTATACGCTTGAGGGCAAAACGGCGCTCATGGATATAAATGCCAAAGAGATAATCCCGCCCATTTGCGACAGCATTAAGCAGGGTTCTTGCGAAACTATAGAGTGCACCGTCAATTAAGCCGCTGTTCATGAACGCATAATATGTAAAATCGGGAAAATAAGAGATGAAAAGATTTTTAAATTATGCGTTTTTATTTTTAATATTTTTGTCTTTTAACGGCTGCTTTTATAACTCTTCTCCAACAATGTCGCAGATATTATTGGAGAAATTAAACAGCGGAAAAAGTATTGTGATAATACCAAAAATATCCAATACCGATACAAAAATGATATGGAACATAAAAGACAAAAATCTGACGGATTCATATTTTGACGGAGAATTTTCATTTCAAGATGATTATGACATTGTAATATTGGATGCGGGTACATACTACTTGAGCCATTTTATTGAAAAAATTGATGACACTTATAGACTTCCTCAAAACAACGAGAGTTTCAATGCTTCTATATTAAATGATGCCATCTTATATAAAATGCCTGAAAAAAAAGATATCCCAAATTATTACGAAATCATGTACCTCCTTCATGACGATTTGGCATCAATTGTTATTAATCCGTCCGAAGTAGTTTTGATTCCCGCTATATCGGCGCATACGCGCATACGCAAAAATTCATGCACGCCGATAAATATGCGAAAAGATAATTTTTTCATAAGAATGCTATATAGCGAACACAGTCATCTTTTAACATCTTTTTTGGACGCTCTGTTTGCAGATAATGGCCGCCATACATGGAGCTGGAGCTGCAAAACAGATCTGCTCTTTTTTTACATAAAAACTATACCGATAGAAGATTTTTTGACTTTTTCATTTACGAGCGACCTTCCGATAAAAAACGAACAAGATATAAAAACGCGTGGCTTTGATGAAGGAAAACTGTTTCAAAAAGCACAGGAAATAGAGACATTTAACGATTACATGAGAAGTTATATCATAAAGGAAAAAAGGTGAAATTTATACTATTTTTGACGATAGTTTTTGCTTTTGTTCAAAATCTTCATGCTGACTTTTCCATTTTGAATAAAGCTTTAGAACAAAATAAAAGCGTTATCATTATCCCCGAAAACAAAACACAGGCATCAAATTTGATATGGATTGGCGAAAAGGGTGAAACATTTTTGAAAAGTTTTAATATGTGGCATCATAAAGCCATTATTGTAGAAAAAGGCGTATATCGCATAAAACATATCACTTTCAAAACAGACGACAGAAAAACTCTGCGCTTAAAAACAGAGCATGAATCCTCTTTAGCAGATGCACTTGTCAGCGTCTCGGATGAGAAACTATATACGATTAATTATGATACCAATGAGGAATCGCGTGATCTTATGACATTAAATATTGGAGAGGGAGAGGTTGTTTTTATGCCGCTTGTTTGGGCTGAAATTATATTGGCTGAAAATTCATGCATAGATATATCGCCGCCGCGAGCACACTGGTATTGCCCTGTTAGAGCGATACTGATAAATATCAAAAGGGGCTCGCTTGAACAATTCAAAAATGATGAATATAAAAACAACCCTTTTATCAAACGTATTTTAGATAATGTATTAGGTAATATATCGGAAAAAGAGTTTACATACGGCACAATACTTAAAAATGCAAAAAAGATGATAACTATTGACGATGATATAGAACAATACGCAATCGTAGATAAATTTTATAAAAAAATGTAATTACACGCGCAAATTTAATCTCTCTTTTTCTTGGTATTTTTTACAACTTCGTCAATCTTATTTTTTGCTATTTCCCATGCCCTTGAGCCAAGTTTTTTGGCATCATCTGCAAACTGTTTTGCTTTCGGTGCGGCATCATTTGTGAAAGCGGTAACTTTTTCTCCCGTCTCTTTTTTTATCTCGTCAAATCTTTTACCCGCTTTGGCTTTAAAATCTTTAAATGTTTCGTCTTTAAATGTCTCCATCCTTTCGTTGAAAACCTCTGCCGCTTCAACGCTAAGTCTTTTAAGCTTGGCAAGATAAGTATTTTGCTCGGCAATAATTTCACTTAAAATTTTAGCCGATATATCTATGCTGTTCATTTGGCACTGCTTCAAAAGAGCAATAAAACTCTCTTCCATGTCAATAATACCAATCTTACTCTCTTCGGATTTTTTCAAAAACTCTTTTATCTCGTCGGGCGCAAATTTAATATCGTTTTTAAACTTTTCAGAAGCTTTGGCAATGCCCTCTTTGATACCTTTCGCCGCACCGTTTAGCACATATGCCGCATTTGCGTAATCACTGTCGGCTATATCGCATGCGGCTTCTAAAATCGTAGAAGCGATGCCTAAAATTCTCTGTTTTACAAATTTGCCTTCATTTATCGCTTGATATGTGAGGATTTTACTGATTTCGCGCACAGTGTCTTCTATGTCGCTGCCATTTTCTATAGTCGTCATAAACGCCTCTTCAGCAGCATCTTTAAGTATGCCCAACAGCTCCATGCTAAGCAGTTTTGCATCATTTAACCCATGCATAATCTGCTCTTTTTCATTGTCTTTTATATTTGTCAAAGCAGTTTCTATCGTATCATAAGTTTCAACAATAAGCTGCTTTATATCGGCGCTCTGATGATGAATAGTCTTTTCAAGCTGTTCTCTTTCATAAATCAGTTTAAAAAGATACTCTTTTTTATCATAACTTGCAGCATTTGCAAGTCCGTCAATAACGCTTGAGATACTTTTAGCATTCTGTAATTTTTCCTCTTTGAGCACAAGTACAAAAAGTTCAAAAAGCTCTTTTATAGTGTTTTTTATCTGATCTTCGTTTAAATTTTTTAATTTTTTGCGCCCTAAATCAAAACTTATATCTCTTATGATAGTAAGTATTTGGGGATTTTTTTTGTTCTCTTTGAGAGAATTTTTGAAAATAACCTTAACTGATTCCATATTTACTCCTTACTTACAAAACAAATTTTATATCAATATCCATTTTCAGCGCCTTAAATAGAGATTTTCTATCTTCATCGCTAAATACCAAAAGTTCCAAATCATAACTTTTATAGCTGTTTTTTTGACTGCTGCGGGAGAGTTTTACGCTATATTCTCTCTCATGTAAAACTCTTTTTGATATAGTTTCCATATCGTTATCGGCGCTTATAATAACCTTATAACACCAAATACATGGATACTCTAACGCAAGCTCTTTTGAACTAATATCATCTTTCAAGCAAAAAACCTTGTCATCTTTTTTTGTTTATTATAATATAATTTGCCTTCAATAAAATAATGAGACCGTTTTGCAACATTTTTCGGCGGTAAAAAATCTTGCGACAATTGCCGTATTTATATGATTTTATATCATTGATAATTTTATTTCTACATTAATAAAAAATCCCTTTCAAGTCTCGTAATCATTTTATAATTAACTTTCAAATATAATTGAGAATTATAAGGAGTTCTCATTTGAGTTTTTGGCAAAATATCTATGCGCAGTTTGACCCTGTGGCATTTTATCTGGGTCCGCTTGCCGTACATTGGTACGGAATCATGTATGTAAGCGCACTTTTAGGAGCTATATTTATCGCTAAATGGTTTGTCAAAAAAGACCATATTCCTATAGCAAATAGCGTTGTTGACAGTTACTTTTTATGGGCTGAACTTGCCATAATAGTAGGAGCAAGAGTCGGTTTTGTATTGATATACGACCCTAACACTTATTATTATCTGACGCATCCATGGGAAATTTTCAACCCTTTTCAAAATGGAGAGTTTGTTGGAATTCGCGGCATGAGCTATCATGGTTCTGTGTTTGGATTTTTAATAGTAACTTTTATCTATTGCAAGAAGTATCGCTATTCGGTATGGTTGCTTTTGGATTTAGTAGCGTTGAGTGTACCGCTTGCATATGTAATGGGCAGAGTCGGCAACTTTTTAAATCAAGAGTTGGTCGGACGAGTTACAGATGTGCCTTGGGGTATCTATGTGGATGGCGTTTTAAGGCATCCTTCGCAGCTTTATGAAGCATTTTTAGAAGGATTGATGGTATTTGTTATTGTCTTCATATACAGAAAATATAAAAAATATGACGGAGAACTTATCGTAGTTTATGGCGTAACTTACTCTATAGGAAGATTTATAGCAGAATTTTGGAGACAGCCTGATGCGCAGGTAGGATTTATTTATGGCGGGTGGCTGACGGCGGGGCAGCTCTTATCTTTGGTGATTGTGCTGATTGGTATTATATTGTATATGTATATTATGAAAAGTAATAAAAAAAATATTAACAAACATAAAAATAATAATTTAAGAAAATTGAAAAAAAATATTTAATTTGCTCTAATTTATTAAGTAGTACAATTCGCATTGTAATAAAAAAAATATTTGAAAGGATACGAAGTGACTAATATTATCGAAGGATATATAGGCAAAAGAATTGATGGCAAAAAAAGCCGTATCCCTGCGAGATTGGATTTTATCCAAAGCGCAACAGGGCTTTTTTTAGGACTGTTTATGTGGGGACATATGTTTTTTGTCGCCACAATATTGATAAGCGAAGATGCGCTTAATTTTGTTGCGGGAGCATTTGAAGGAAGTCTTTTTCTAAGTGAAAAACAGCCTTTACTGGTCTCTTTTATAGTTTTTGCGGTATTTTGTATATTTGTTGTACACGCCTGTTTGGGAATGAGAAAATTTCCTATCAACTTCAGACAGTATCAAATTTATAAAGCTCATGCAAAAAACATGAGACATTCTGACACAACTTTATGGTTTTGGCAGGCAAACACGGGCTTTATCATGTTCTTTTTAGGTTCTGCTCATTTAATCATCATGATGACAAATCCCGAAATAACAGCTCAAGTATCAGGCGGAAGAATGTGGGGACATTTTATGTGGCCTTTTTATCTGATACTTCTTTTCGCAGTTGAAATTCACGGCGGCGTAGGGCTATATCGCTTATGTGTAAAATGGGGCTGGTTTGAGGGCAAAAACACAAAAATTACAAGAGCAAGATTGACAAAAGTGAAATGGGCGCTTACGGTATTTTTTCTCGCACTTGGTTTATTGACGCTCGGCGCTTATATAAAAACAGGTTATAAATATGCTGAATTGGAAAGCCCCATACAATCAGAATATCAAATAAATAACGATATAAAGGGATTATAAAATGAATATAAAATATTATGATGCGCTGGTTATCGGCGGAGGATTGGCAGGTCTTAGAGCTGCTGTGGCAGCTGCGGAAAAAGGGCTTAGCACTACTGTTTTGAGTTTGATTCCGGTTAAACGTTCACACTCGGCAGCGGCGCAGGGCGGCATGCAGGCAAGTCTTGGAAATTCAAAAATGAGTGAAGGCGATAATGAGGATTTGCACTTTGCCGATACGGTAAAGGGAAGCGATTGGGGCTGCGATCAAGATGTTGCGAGAATGTTTGTTACAACCGCTCCAAAAGCTATTCGCCAACTTGCGGCATGGGGCGTTCCATGGACAAGAATATCAAGAGGCGCAAGAACGGCTGTTATAAATGCTGAAAAAACTACCATAGAAGAAAAAGAAGAGGTTCATGGACTTATCCATTCGCGCGATTTCGGCGGTACGAAAAAATGGAGAACCTGTTATACGGCCGATGCAACCGGACATACTATGTTGTTTGCTGTTGCGAACGAGGCTTTAAAACATAATGTCAATATTGAAGATAGAAAAGAAGCAATTGCGCTTATTCACGAAAAAAACAGATGCTTCGGCGCAGTCGTAAGAGATTTGGTAACAGGCGAACTTACCGCTTATGTTGCCAGAGGCACACTTATTGCTACAGGAGGATATGGAAAGATTTACAAACATACTACAAATGCCGTTGTATGCGAAGGTATCGGCGCAGCTATCGCACTTGAAACAGGTGTAGCCAGACTCGGCAATATGGAAGCCGTACAGTTTCACCCGACTCCGATAGTTCCTTCGGGTATTCTTTTGACGGAGGGCTGCAGAGGAGACGGAGGAATTTTACGTGATGTGGACGGACACCGATTTATGCCTGATTATGAACCGGAGAAAAAAGAGCTTGCAAGCCGCGATGTTGTGAGCCGAAGAATGATGGAGCATATTCGCAACGGCAAAGGCGTCAAATCTCCATACGGCGAACATGTATGGCTTGACATATCTATCCTGGGACGTGAACATATAGAGAAAAACTTGAGAGATGTTCAAGAGATTTGTATGATATTTAACGGTATTGACCCTGCCAATGAAGGTCCTAAAGGCTGGGCGCCGGTTCTTCCTATGCAGCACTACTCCATGGGAGGCATCAGAACAAAACCGACAGGCGAATCCCAAACGCTCAAAGGTCTGTTCAGCGCAGGCGAAGCAGCTTGCTGGGATATGCATGGATTTAACAGACTCGGCGGAAATTCTGTAAGCGAAACTGTAGTGGCAGGCATGATAGTTGGGGATTATTTCGCAGATTTTTGTAAAGCAAATGATATCACTATTAATACTAAAAATGTTGAAGCGGCTGTTGAAAAACAGCAAAATTACATTCAGGAGATATTCTCACGAAACAGCGGAACAAATATTTTTGAGATTAAAAACCGCATGAAAGATATTATGTGGGAATATGTATCTATATTCAGAAACGGCGATGGTCTGCAAAAAGCGGTTACAGAACTTGAGGAGCTTTATAAAGAATCTTTAAAAGCCTCTATTAAAGTCAAAAATATCGGCGCCAATCCTGAACTTGAAGAGGCGTATAGAGTGCCTAAAATGCTTAAACTTGCTCTTTGTGTAGCGCTTGGCGCACTCCAAAGAACGGAAAGCCGCGGCGCACATTATAGAGAAGATTATCTCAAACGAGATGATGTAAACTGGCTGAAACGAACTCTTGCAAGCTGGAAAGAGGGAGATACTGTGCCGACTTTAGAGTATGAAGATCTTGATATCATGAAGATGGAAATACCGCCGGCATTTAGAGGTTACGGCGCAAAAGGCAACACAATAGACAATCCTTTAAGCGCAAAAAGGCAGGAAGAGGTTGATAAAATAAGAGAGAAGCTTGAAGCTGAAGGTAAAGATAGATGGGAAATACAGGACGCTATTATGCCATTTTCGCTTCAGTCGCAATTTAAAGCAAGAAATGAGCGTGTAGGAGATAAAAAATGAGCCGCATTGTTACTATAAAAGTATTTAAATATAATCCGCTTGCAAAGGATTCAACTCCTCAATTTGTAGAGTATAAACTGGAGGAAACAGACGGCATGACGCTTTTCATCGCATTAAATCAGATACGAGAAAAATATGATGCTGATTTAAACTTTGATTTTGTCTGTCGTGCAGGTATTTGCGGAAGTTGCGGAATGATGGTAAACGGACAACCGCGATTGGCATGCAGAACTTTGACAAAAAACTATCCCGAAGGCGTTTTGCAGCTTATGCCGCTGCCCGCATTTAAACTTATCAAAGATTTATCGGTAGATACCGGTACATGGATGAATGGCATGAGTAAACGCGTTGAAAGCTGGATACACTCTGATCATGTAACAGATATATCAAAACTTGAAGATAAAGTTGAACCTGAAGTTGCGCAAGAGGTATTTGAGCTTGACAGATGTATAGAATGCGGTATCTGCGTAGCTTCATGCGGTACAAAGCTAATGCGTCCGGACTTTTTGGGAGCAGTAGGTTTTAACCGTGTAGCGCGCTTTGAAATTGATTCGCTGGATAAGCGAACAATTGAAGATTATTATGAATTAATCGGCGACGATAACGGTATATTCGGCTGTATGAGCCTTCTTGCATGTGAGGATAATTGTCCTAAAAATCTGCCGTTACAGAGCAGAATAGCTTATTTACGCAGAAAATTGGTTTCGGTTAAGTAAGTTTTTGGAAGTTTTATGGATAAACCCATGAAACTTCCCTTTTGTCAAATGTTGGCAAAAACAGGGTGTTAAACTACGGGTTTAACTCCGCTTCCAACTCTTCGTCACTCATCTGTTTATCCAAATTTTTAAAAGCGGCGCTTAGCATCAATTTAATGCGGTTTAGCTGATTAACGGCAGATGAACCCGGGTCGTAATCTATCGCCGTGATATTTGCTTCGGGATAATGCTCTTTGATGGCCTTCATGACGCCTTTGCCGGTTATATGGTTGGGAAGGCACGCAAACGGCTGCATGCAGACGATATTCGGCACGCCCTCATGTATCAAATGTATCATTTCCGCCGTCAAAAACCACCCCTCGCCTGTCTGATTGCC
>JAISXY010000080.1 GCA_031270285.1 Campylobacteraceae bacterium | reverse complement strand
TGATATACTTTATCTTTTTCTGTGGGCAAAAAACTACCGAAGGTATAGTATTTATAGTCTTTGCTCTCATGTATTTCACTAAGTCCAGCCAAATGTATAGTGTAACTTATATGTTTTGCAATAGCCTCAAAACTGTTTTGAAACCAAATATCGTTTTTTAAATATGCCGTGCATGTAAGTTCAAATGCTTTCATAATAAATCTTCCTTTTTTATCGTTTTGTGAAATTATAGCATAGTTTTTTAATATTTGTCAATAGTATTTGTATAGAGTCTCTAAAATACAATAAAAAAATATTATTTAAGTAGTATTATGGTACTATTTTTATTGACTTAAATGATTTTAGCTATAATTCAATTACAGATACAATTTTGTTTTTAAATATAGTTTTTGTATAGAACGAGATTTTGAACTGATACAAATGTTGTGGTAGAATAATCATTTACTTTAAACACTTCTTATTCATTGCTGTCATTGTTTATGCTAAAACAGCTTACAATAATATCGTCCAAAATAGTAGCATCATGAACAGCTGACCTTTGCACAGTTTTTCAATTTATCCAATTAAACTCTTCATGTTACTAATTACAAATGTCTGCAATTAAATAGTCTTTTGCGGGTTTGCAAAAATATATCAAAAGGTATATATTTATACTTAACATAAGTTCTCTTATGATAAACTTTGAAACAAATTTTAATACTTTTTTAATTAAAGGTTTTTTATGTTTACTCATTTAAATACTTGTTTTAGAGTTATTTTTGCTCTTTTTTTGTTTCCTCTTTTTATTTATGCTGACTGTATTGGTGGTTCTGAAGCATATTGCGATGACACTATTGACGCTTTGGTTTATAATAACTCTACTTTAGACCTTTCCAATTCAGATTTGGTAAATATAGAAATTGCAGGGAATGAAGTTGACGGTATAAAAAATATAAATAACGGTACATGGAATTTTAATAGTATAAATATATCGTCTTCTTCGTCAAATGCTTCGGGCATAAACTCTTTTTTGATGGGAACGGTTAGTATAAACGGGGAGCTGTATATGGTAACAAATGCTTCTAATTCTAAAGGGATAGTATCATCTTTTGATTCATATGTAAAACTAAACGGGGATGGCAATATAAAAACTTTGTCTGATTACTCTAACGCTGTTGAAGCAAGTTACGGTTCTACTGTTAATATATTTGGTATTTTATCCGTTACAACTATTGGCAATAGATCAAATGCTTTTTGGGCGGAGGATAGCTCAAGTATAACATTTAGTGATAATGTATCTTTGAATGTTGGCGGTTTTAACTCTCATGGCATAGTAGCTATAGGAAATTCAAATATAATAGGTGGGAACAGTTTATCCGTTACTACTTATTCTAATAATTCTTATGCTATAGCCGCGGCTGACAACTCCGTCATAAACGCAGGAGACAACTCTTACATAGCAGTAAATGGTAATAACTCCATAGCCATTTATTCCGATAATTCTACAATTGCATTAGGAGATAACGCTCATGTAACAGCAAAAGGTAATAATTCATACGGTATATATACTTTGAATGACGGTAAAGTATTTTTCGGCAACAATACAAATATCCAAACATTTAACAGTTCTTATGCCATAGTTTCGGGCGGAATAGTATCTATGAGCGCTCCACATTTTATCAATATACAAGGAAATATAATAAGCTATGGCAATGGTTTGATTAATCTCGATATGTCTGATAACTCTATATTTAAGGGAAATGCTATACTTCAAGATAATGGTGTTATAAGCTTGCTGATTAATAATTCTACTTGGCAAATGAGTGATGATTCTTCCGTAACATCACTTACTTTAGACAATTCAAGTATTTATCTTTTTGACGGTGTTAATAGCAATAATACTCTAACAATTAAAAATTTAAATGGAGATAACGGTTATTTTTATCTGCGGGCTTTATCTGAAAATGGAACTTTATTTGGAGATAAGATAATAATAACCGATAATTCTATCGGGGAGTTTACGCTTAATATAGACGACGGTACATCCGGCGGCATAAAAGATCCGAATCAAACTCTAATCATAATAGACCAATCAATTGTTTCCAACACAGCCAACTACAATGCCAACTTTACGCTTGAAAGCGAAACTGTAGATATAGGTCAATATGTATATACTTTAAATAGTTCAAACGCTCTGAACGACAGAAACTTTTATCTTTCAACTAACGGCACATTAAATAGCGCCGCATTGTCATCTATAGGCTTTTTAAATATTAACTATCTCATGAACTATATAAGTACACAAACTCTCATTCAGAGATTAGGCAACTTAAAAAGAGGAGAGGAGATAGAAAAAGGTATGTGGATAAGAGGCTATACGGGGAAACTTGACAAATTTGACAAAGTCCTAAATCTAAAAGAAGCGGATTATTATGGCGTAAGTATGGGTGTAGACAGTATATATGAGCTGCATGATTCAGACCTTTATGCGGGTGCTTTTTTGGATTTTAATAAATTAACTGCCGATTATAATAAAGCCGATGCTAAAACAGAGAATAAAGCTGTTGGGTTTTATGCTTTATATAAGCGTATGGATGGTTTTTATGTTGATTTTACAGGTAAATATATGTTGATAGATAACAGTTTTGATTCGGTAACTTCAGGCGGAAGAGAGATTGATGCTGGAGGAGATATAAAAGGGTATTCGTTTAGCTTGGAGGGTGGAAAAAAATTTATGATAACGGATTCTTTTTATATAGAACCTCAAGGATATTTTGCTTATTCCAAACATGACGACACAACTATAGATTCCTCTAATGGTCTTAAAGTAACTCTTGACAGTTTAACTTCGCTTTTGGGAGGAGTAAATCTCTTAGCAGCCTATCAAACCAGATATTTCAATCTATATATTAAAAGCGGATATATTAAAGAGTTTGACGGAGATACATCTTATTCGTTTAATGACAGCGATAAAAAATATGCCTATGCATTGGACGGCAGTTTTATAGACACGGCTTTAGGATTAACATTTGACTTAAATAATCGTCACTTTTATGTGGAGGGTTCTTATCAAAAAGGAGACTATTTTAATAACCAAAAACTAAATCTCGGCTACAGATTTGAGTTTTAAGGCAAGGCAATGTTAAGTAAATTTGTTTTATTTTTGAGCATAGTTTCTTTATCATATTCTGCCGATTCTTATGATTTTGACACGCTGGCAAACGCTTTGATGAAAACTTCTCCAAGACAGCAGCAAAGCGATATAGATATTTTGGTAGCCAAAGAAAGAAAAAATTTGGCAAGTTCCGGCTATTATCCATCAATCAGGATAAGCACGAACTTTGAATATTCAAAAAAATTTGATGGCTTTTACTCTCCTTCTTATATAGGAGAGGACAGTTTGACACAGTCCAGCGGAAAATATGTCTCATCATCTTTATACTTCCAGCAAGAGATTTACCGCTTTGGTCAAACCGAACATCTATACAATGCTGCTCTATCAGCCTTAAAGGCGTCGCAAGCAGCCAAATGTATAAAAACTAAAGATGATTTGCTATTATTGCTGGAGGCTTATTTTCAAGCCAGAATATTTTCGCACAAATTAGACAAGTACACAAAAATACAAGAACTTTATACCAGCCTTTACATATATTCTAAAAGATTGTATGAAGCGGGAGAAAAAGCCAAGAGCGATACTATGGAATATGCCAGAGAGTTAGCCGATACAGCAAGTTTGATTGCAGGTATTAAAGAGGATAAGGCAAAATATCTTTCTCAGATACTTTATCTTAGCGGAATTAATATTGCTCATGACGATACGCTTTTGCCTTTAACTATAAACGACTCTTTTATGATAGATATCCCGTTTGAAAAAAGCACTACCGCTATTCATTTAATGTCTGTAATGAAACAGAAAAGTCTGGAATTAAGAGCTCAAAAGAGTAATTACATGCCATCATTTTCAATTTATGGCAGATATGATCTATATGGAGAAGCTGAAGGATTTAATGAAGCATTCAGAGATCTCAATAAAAACGGATACAGAGTTGGGGTTAGTTTTTCCATTCCTTTATTTGACGGTTTTAAAAATGAAGCGGAAGTAAATATAAAAAGTTTTGAACTTGCAAAAAGCCGCTTGGATTATGAAGATGCCAAAAGATTGTACGAGAAAGAACAAGCGCTCATAAACTCGCAAATATTATTGGAAAAAGAGAGATTGACAGGAGCCAATCAAAGCTCTAATATTTCAAACAAACTCTCTCATGATGGAAAGCTTTTATATGAAGCGGGGGAATTGGATATGATATCTTTACTTAATAATGAGATAAATCGTCTAAAAATAGAGTTATCGGAACAAGAAATTGCTGAAAATCTTATCTTCAATATCAAAAAGAGAGAGATAATAAATACGAAAGAGGGTCAGTGTATATAGCTTAAAGATGACAAGCTGACAAAATAATATCCGGCTTAGAACCAGCCTCATAATATTTTACTTTTTAGATAAATATAAGAGTAAAGTGATACAATTTTTTTATACATAGTTTTAAGGAAAACATTTTGAAAAAGATATTTTTGATGCTATTTGGCTCTCTGCTATCAACACTGCCGATTTATGCCAATGATTATGACAGTGCTCATCAAAATCTTACTGACATTAAAAAAAATAACGGTCTATTTATAGGTATTGACGGAGGATACGCTCTAAACTATACATATCTGGATACTATCTTGGAAGATCAAGTAAACGGGCATAAATATAACGGTTATATTATAGATGAATATGATGATTATAGTGACGGTATATTTGATTATGGTATCAAAATAGGCTGGTACTTTAAAAATTCGGACATGAGAACTTATATTACATACAAAAGAAATACTAAAGCCAAAGACAATGACGGCTACAGCGATTTTTCAGATAAAGTAAGTAAAGTATTATTAGGATATGACATAGCATTTGCCAAAGCGGGGGATTTTAGATTTGCGGCAGGCGGCACAATAGGTTACGCCAATATGAAATTAAAAATTGATGATTATTCCGCATCATATGACGGATTTGATATAGGTGGTAAAATTGGCGCTATTTATGATATAAATTCGCATAATGAAATAGAGTTCGGCTTAAGGGCAAATTACTCTTTTTATCAAGAAAAGACTGTCGGCGACAGATATATTGGCGGAAGAACTTATGACATCAATATAAAACCGTATCAGTTGAATTTAGGGTTTTATCTGGGATATAACTTCAAATTTTAACAAGATACTTTTTCTGTTTTCAATGTGCTAAATCAATTTTAGATTCTTAAAAATTCTTATCTTTTTGCCCATTTGAGATTTTGGAATTTTTTCAACCATGACAATTTCCATTGGTATATTAATAGTGCCGATATCTTTTTTTATAAGATTTTTCAGCTCGCTTACGGTTGGTTTTTCGCCCTCTATATACACAAGTAAATTTTCATCTTTAAGCGATTTGTTATCGCTGTTTTTAACTACATCAATGAGTGCGGTTTTGACCTTTGGATGATTTTCGATAATGCTTTCTATTTGTATCACGGAGAGCCTTTTACCACCGATTTTGATAATATTTGACTCTCTGCCTTTCAATTCAAATTTATCTCCTTGAAACTCTACTTTATCAAAAGTTTTTATTTTGCCGCCAAGATGTTTAAATCCGCCCTCATATAAGTAATCGCTGACCCAAGGCGAATGTACATGCAAACATGTATCTTTTGCTTTTGTGCAAACAACGCCATGAAGCGGCTGCCATAAACTCTCGCCGTTTTTTCTGTAAGCTATACCGCCTGTCTCCGTAGAGCCGTAGAGTTGGATAATATTTGCATTAAATCTTTTGCAAAATTCCCCGGCGCTTGTATCTGATAGAGGAGCGGTTGAACTTACAAAGAGCGAACCTTTAAAATCATATTTTTCCTCCGTTTGCAAAAAAGCATTTATATATAAAGGCGTTGTGGCTATGAGGGAATTTTCGCCTGCCAAATCCGCCAAATCCGCAGGTAAAAACCGTTCGCGAAATCGCAAGTCAATGTCTAAAAACTTTGCTAACATCAATATCAATATGCCATAAATATGTATAAAAGGTATGGATGCCGCTATTTTAGTTATACCATAGGATTTAAAAAGATTTGCCAGAACTTCTACTTCGCTTTGTATATGTTTTTTGGTTTTAAAAGCGCCTGTGGGCATACCTGTGGTGCCGGAGGTAAAAAGCATAATATCATAATCGATACTGCAAAACTTCTCCTCTTTTGAACCGTTTTTAAGTACAGGCAGGCGCATCTCCTCTTTTAGTTTTATGTCTAAAGCTTTGTGAGAAGTATCATATAAAATAGCTCTTGCATTTGAATGCAAAGCTTGAATTATTCTTACTGCGCTGTCAAATTTATTATCGCAGTCAATTAAACCGCTCGCATTTTCAAGCTCTTTAATGCTGCAATTTTGCTCTGTCACTTCATAAATCTTCTGCGTTAAATCCTCATTATCAAGTATCAATCTCATTTTTTGTCTCCATAAAATATAAAAGTATCATTATCATAAAGCAGGCGCATAAAGCCGTTATACCTATGGCTCTCATGGACGCTATGGAACTGACAGCGAGTACGCCAAAACCCGCTATTGTACTTAAAAGTGAATAATATATCGCCTCTTTAACTTTCTTTCCGCCTTCGGATACGCTGTAAATGCCGTAATCTACGCTCATGGCTGCAACAATGATGAGCATAAAAATATGAATTATGGTTATTTTGGTAAATATAAATATGCAAAAACAGAGAGCCAAAGGCGCCAAAACAAAACTAAAAGCTTTTAATGCATCTTTTCGCGCTGCAAAAAATATCGTCAAAATAATCAAAACGGCTATAAATACGCCCGATAAAATAATCTCTTCTTCTATCTGCAACAACTCTTTTTCAAAAAGATGTGCGGAGTTTATCACCGTAATGTCGCCCTCTTCTATTAAGCCGCCATAATAGCCTGAAGCATAAAATTTATCTTCAATTTGCATGATTTGTCTGCTTCTCAAAAACTCTTTTTCATAGAACGGCGCTTTCGGATAAAGCAAAGCGGTAGCATAAGCATCATCAAAATAGCCTTTTTTAAAACCAAGCAGAGGCGCGATAGCGTTTATATTGTTTTTCAAAGAGATAAAATCAAGTTCTCTCATGCTGGACAGTTTCTGTTGATATTCGCTTTCGCTCAACAGTGAAGCCGCACCCAAAACCGCACCCTGTTTTTGAAGTTTTTTTGCTTTTTGTATTAATTCGTCAAGCGAATCGGCTTTTAAAAGTATGGCGCTTTGATTGGCATAATTCAGCATATCGGCTTTAGCGTCTAAAGAGGGGTTTTTTATGTCCAGTGCTTTAATGTCATAATTGGGATCCAACCAAATCGGCGATAAAATAATAATGATAAGACTTCCGCCGCAGACAAAAAACGGATTTAATATTTTTTTGCCGTTAAATTTAAATTTATTGCTTTTTGCTTCGCCAAATCCAAGATGCGGATAGATAAATGCGAACGATACATATGAGAACATGAGCGCAGCGGCAGAAGTTAAAGCTATTTGAGATATGAGTGTGAAATTTACCAAACTTAACGCTATAAAAGATGCAAATGTGGTAAAAAATCCCAGAAAAACGCTTTTGGAGAAAGACGGGCGATTGTAAAGTCCTAAAACATAATAGTGAAACATATAATCAATAGATATGGTACTGGCCGCTGCGCTGAATATCAAAGAGTAGAGCGAAATTTCACTCCAAATAAAAGACGCTACAATTTGCGAAAAAGCAGCTGCGCTCAACAGTGTCAAGATAACGGATATCAAAAGGGCGGGCTTTCTTAACCAGTACAGATATAAAAGCGCTAAAATAACGGCGGAAAGAGAGAGGATAATCTTAACCTGCAAACTAAAAGTTTTAGCGTTTTCCACATGATAAAAGAACGGCGAAAAGATAAAAACATTTTTATCTTTTACGATGTCAAAAAGTGCGTCATAATACTTTTCGTATTCATTCGGCGAAATATTAAGCTTAAAAATAACGCTTGTTTCAAAACCCTCTATTGACGGCAAAGTTGCTGTTTTTTTAGTCTCTTTAAATAAAAAGAGCGGGTCATTTTTATCTATTTGAAATGTAAAACCTTCCAAAAGTTCCTTTTTGAAATTTGTAAGATTTTCCTTTATCTGCTCATAATTTGGGAGAGTTTTAGGTATATTGGCGGTATAAAAACGATACTCTTCCAAAAAATCCAAACTCTGTTTGTTTGACAGTTTTTCATATCCTTGCAACTGTTCTATCTGTTTAACTATCTGCGCCGTATCTTTTGCGGCAAGCACTACATATTGGCCATGTTCTATCGTTTGATAAATTAAAAGTGCATCTTTGGAGCTGCTTTCGGGCAACAAAATATCAAAAGAGGCGGAAAATTTATCTTTTATATCCAATGTATAAACAAGAGATATAAGTAAAACAAAAAGGGCGGCTAAACTACCTCTTTTTAACCACATCAATAGTTATCCTTGAATCGTCCCAAAAGAAGAGTTCAATCCTTTTTATCTCTTCTTTGTCGTGTGAGTAGATTATTTTAGATACGGAAGCAGAAGATGAAAGAGGTATCAAAACGCTTTCCCTACCCTCATGTGTTATCTCAAAAAAGTTTTTAAGCGTAACCTCGTCTTTTTCAAATATGGCTTTAAAAATAACGAACATGTAAACTATATTCTGCTCCTCTTTTGCGCTTTTTTGCGCAACGGCATTTTTAGTTTGTGTAGTAATCGTATCATTTTCAAATGTTATTTTGCGTTCATGTGGCGGAAAATATTGGATAGAAGCTCTATTCGTTTCTATCTCTATTACGCCCTTGCTTGTAGTTTTTTCATTTAATGCTTCAATATGGCGAGTCTCTAAAAACTCTATTTTTATCGCATCTCCAAAAAGAAAAGTTGATACAACTAAAAAAAAGAGTAGTTTAGCCATGATATCTCTTTTTCAGATATATATATAAAACGGCACCGAGTATAAATACCATGTACCAGCCTACAGATACATAAAAAGCCCACAGCCATTTTGAAGCAAACATCAAAAATCCGATGTGCAAAAATACATTTATCCATGCTGTGCTTATCCAAATCACAGCGCCAAAGTTCTCCCAGCCCTCTTTAATATATGAAAAAAACCGCTGACTTTTAGCAAAATTCTCTATCGTAACCGCCATTTTGTTATACATGCTTAAAACTACGGCAACCCCCAAAGAGATAGCAAGCGGTCCGAACTTAAGCCAAATAGTTTTACCGAAAAAAAGCGTACTTAAAGAGATGATAAAATAGACGAGCGGGATAATCCACATGGGGCTTTTTTTTGCTGCATGTATGATAATTAATACGCCGCTTATAACCAAAACAACAGATGCTGAAACTTTATCGCTGAATGAGTCTGTAAGCCATACTACCAAAGGACCGTAAATGACAGAAAAGAGCGTAAGCATCAGCGAACCATTCCACCGCTCACATTTAAAACTTCACCGCTTATATATTCTGCTTCGGACAAAAAAAGGATTGCTTCCGCAACCTCTTCGGGCTTACCAAAACGCCCAAGCGGAATAATCTTTTGATAGCTTTTTTCATCTATATTTTTAGACATATTTGAGCAAATAATGCCCGGCGCTATGGCATTTACACGAATATTGAACTTCGCCAAATCAAGGCAAAGCGTTTTTGTAAAAGCGATAATTGCTCCTTTGCTTGCAGCGTAATTCGCCTGTCCAAGATTGCCTATCAGCCCCGATATGGAGACGACATTAACGATTGCGCCGCTTTTATTTTTTATCATATTGTTAAGGACGGCTTTTGTTACATGATAGGTGCCGTTTAGATTTGTATTTATCACGCTGTTCCACTGTTCGTCTCTCATCCAAAATATATGCGCATCGTCCGTAATAGCCGCATTATTTATCAAAATATCTATATTAAAATCTTCAAGCTTTTTTTTGATCGTTTCGCTATCTTGCATATCCCACTGTAACAGCGTTGCGTTAAATTTTTCTTTAAGCTCTTCCGCCGTTTTTTCGTTATTGTTATAATGCAAAAAAAGTTTATATCCTTTGTCAAAAAATATTTTTGCCGTTGCTGCGCCTATGGCGCCCGTAGAACCTGTAATAAGAACGCTTTTGCTCATGCTAAAGCCCCGCTTTCAAGCAATTTTACTATTTTGGCTATATCCGTATCCATTCTTCTGTCTTCTTCAAGCGGAAGGACATTTGTACGGATTTTGTTGTGATTGGAGCGCAAAAATGGCGATACTTTATCCAGCCCTCTTATATCGGCTGCCTGCGCAAGTCCTATAAATGCGATACTCAACATATTTTTAAGATCGGGTATCATTTTTGAAAAATCTATCGCGGCTGTTGTTCCCATACTGACTTTATCCTGATTTAGAGATTCTGTCGGGCGCGAATGTATGGATGCGGCTGCAGTATTTTTGATAACATCGGCAGAGAGCGAACTTAACGTTATCTGCATTGCTTTGAAACCGTGAAAAAAATTCTCTTTTTTAAGCTTTAAATTCTCTCCAAGACCTCTATTAAATTTATGATCAACAAGCAGAGCAAACTCTTTATCCAAAAGGTCTGCCAAATTAGCCGCACAGATTTTCAGCGTATCCATAGCATGAGCTACATATCCGCCGTAAAAATTGCCCGAAGTGTAAATTGTTTTATTTTTGGCGTCTATTAGAGGATTATCATTTACGGAGTTTATCTCCTGTTCTACCCATTTTTCAGATATTTTTAAATTATCTCTTATGACGCCTAACACTTGCGGCGCACATCTCATGGAGTAAGTATCCTGAATGTTGAGATTATTATCTTCAAAAAATTTCGTATATCTTTCGTCTCTGCCATGCGTAAGATTTGAGCCGTCGGTTTTATTTAAAATAGCTTTGGCAGAGCGTATCTGTCCTTCAAACGGTTTTACTTTATGGACAAACTCTTCTAATGGCGTAGTATCGCAAAGCAGCACTTCATACATACCTGCAGTAAATGACTCCATAGTATCAAGCAGTATTTTAAACTCCTGCATAGAAGCAAGAGCTACCGCGCTCATTATAGTTGTGCCGTTCATGACGGCAAGCGCCTCTTTCGGCTTGAAAAGATACGGTTTTATGTCAAGTTTTTTATAAATATCGGCTGTTTTTTGAAGTTTTCCTTCATGATAAGCTTCCCTCTCTCCCGCAATAACCGCCGCTATATATGACAAAGGAGTCAAATCCCCGCTTGCTCCGACAGAGCCTTGCGAGGGAATCGCGGGATATATTTCATGCTTTAATAAAAGCTCAAACCGCTTCAAAAGTTCGTAAGATACTGCCGAATAACCTTTCGAGAGTGAAATAAGTCTTGCGATGAGCGCATATCTTGATACTTTAGGAGATAAAAGAGTTCCAACTCCACATCCATGATATCTGTAAAGATTTTGCTGCAGCAAATCGGCTTCATTAACTTCCAAATAGTTTTTTCCGCTGTCTCCGTAGCCGGTTGTAACGCCGTATATCGGTTTGCCGTCTTTAATCGTATCGGCTAAAAATTTATGCGAAGCGTCAATCTCTTTTATAAAAGATTCGTCTTTGCCGACAGACACCCGTTTTGCATTTATAATACTCTCGAGCGTTACAAATGAGTTGTCCACAAAAAGTTGAAGATTGTCCAAAATTTATCCCTTAAATATCTTATATGTAATCATGCAAATCTTTTTTCCATCGCGCTCAAAAACTGCGTAAAAAGTCTCATCTTTTTGAGTAACGCTTAATTCAAAAATATCGTTCGGTTTGGCAAATGTTATAAATTTTGATTTTATAACTTCAGCTATTTTATCTCCTGTCGCTTTTTCGCATATATGCAAAAATATAAAGCCCGGAAGTATTGGATTGCCCTCAAAATGCGCCTTAAACAAAGGGTGGTCGCTGTTGCTTAAGATTATAGTGAATCCGCCGTTATGTTTTTTAATAGTATAAAGATTTGTATCCATAGAAAAATATTATAACACAGGTAATATAAAAATATTATCTGTGTTAGCAGCCCTTTCACTCTTTTGTATTATATTAAGCAGATTGTATCTCTTGCTAAAACGGTTGTATTAAAACTTAAAATACAACCGTTTCGTTTGAAAGTTAGAAACTGTATCTGATATTGGCGTAAAAGCTTCTTCCCTCTTGCGGATATCCTATATCGTAGTAGTAATATTTATCAAATATGTTTTTGATGCCCGCACTTACCTCCAAATCCTCTATCGGCTGATAAGCAACTCTTATATCGGCAATTGCAAAACCTTCATTTCGTTTATTGCTGCCTACGGAACTATATCGCTTACTCTCGTATCTTACTATGGGAATAATGTCTAAATTTTTAAAAGGAACGTATTTGAAAGATGCATATATGTTGTGTTTTGGTATATCGGTTACATAAGCATTGGCGATATTTTTATTTTTAATTTTAGCATCTATATACGCATATGATACGGTGGTAGTAAAAGCGTCATTCCAATAAGAACTGACGGCTATCTCGGCTCCTCTATGCTCTTCTTCTCCAACATTTCTAAACTCTGTATAATAGCCATAACTCCAATTAAAATCATTTACCATTGCTATAAAATCGTCTGTTTTTGCATAGAAAACAGCCGCTTTAATAAGGTGGTCATTATTATAAATATACTCTGTTCCGATTTCATAATTGACCATTCTCTCGTCATCCAAATCCGGATTTGGCACCAATCGCCAATCTTCCGTAGAGTATCTCTGTCTTATAGATGGAATATTACTCTTTTTTGATAAAGAGCCGTAAAACATCAAATCTCTGTTTGCCTGAAAGTAGAGTATGGTTTGGGGATTGAAAGCTGAAGTATCTTTTGTTGTGCCATTGATATTGCTTGCTATATCAGACTTTACATCAGTAATCTTATTTTTATCATAAGAGCTGCCTACAACCCATGTAAATTGCTCGTTAAGTTTCCAGCTGTGTTCAACTCCTATAGAGAAAGTCTGTCCTTTTATTTTTTCATTTAAGGTATTGCTACTATCGTCCAGCGTATATTTATGAATATCATATTTTTGAGCGAGAGATATTTTGAACACTTTATCATCGGAAAGTCTCACATCGCCCTGCACGATAGCGCCGTAAGAGCTGTCGTCATACTCATGAGTTGCTTCTATATCGTGGTTGTTCATCTCTTCAAAGCCATAATCATTTACAAAGCTGTAAAACTGGTCATAATACCATCTTGAGCTTACGGTGTAAGTGTCAAAATTTGTTTTTGTGATAACATAGTAGCTCGTTCTATCCAAATCTTTCCAATACCACTTCGGAAGAAAAGGGTTTATCGCTTGGGAAAGATCTGCGGCATAGTACGGTTGTCCTTTCTCCCCCTGCTGTAGAATATAGTTCAATGAATATTCGTCTGTATCGTTCGGCGTAAGCCCTACTTTAAAATTGACCTGAAAATCTTTCGTTTTTGAGTTTTCTCTTCTGTTGCCGTCTCCATACTCTCCCTGATTTCCATCGGGCTTATAGCCATGAGGAAGTTCATAATAGTCTCTTTGCGTATTTAAAACCGATAAAGCCGCATAATATGTATCTTCGCCTACGCCTATACTTGCGCTCTCTTCATGTCCGCCTCCGCTCATAATGCCGGCGCCTACTTCGCCGCTAAAACTTTCGGTCGGTCTTTTGGAAATAATATGAATAGCGCCTCCGAGCGTACTTGCGCCAAGCAGCGATGAGGTATATCCTTTGGATACGATTATCTCATTTATATCATAAGTATTGATTCTCGCGACATCTACGCTTTTATCATAAGGGGAATAAACGGGAATGCCGTCCACAAATACAGGCACTCTTGTACCGCTGAAGCCTCTTATATTAACACCGCCTTTTGTACCGCCCTCTTCGGCATATGTGTTCAGAACGCCGGATACTTGCTGCAGAGCTTCGCCAATACTTTTAGCTCCAATCTCTCTTGTGAATTGTTCGTCAATTACGTCAGAGATTCTGGTGCTCTGTTCTATTTCTGTGGCTTCTATAACTTCTATTGTTTCGAGCGTTTCAACAGAATCTTCGTCAGCATACAAGCCACTTAGACATAAAGCCGCCGTGATAGCGCTTATATATAACTTTTTTTTCATAACCTACTCCCTTAACCTTATGAAATATTTGAATTCAAAATATAATCAAAGCAACATAATGCCCGCATTTACAACTTTTATTGTCTCAATAAATTGCGCCGTTTTATTTTTGGTTACTGTTATTTGCTGCCGCCAACCTAATTTTATATAATGACATTTTAATATCCAAACAACAAAAGCATATTGCAACCAAAGCCAAAATACCCTTTGTATAAAATTATCTTGCCGACTACATCATCTATATACATTATTAATTTTAATCATTCAAAAAAAATCAACGTCAATATAACATTTTTCATATTAAATAAAAATAATATAACTGTTAATTTGATAATTTAATATGTAAAATGTGAAATATTTTAATTACATGTTTAGAAATGTTACATGTATGCTGTTTTCGTGGAATATTTAGATAATAGCCGTAGAATTTATCAGGAGTAAATTTAAAACCTTAAGCATATTTATCTCTTTTTTTGATAAAATTCCACAATTCACAATCTAAAAAGGTCTGTTTTGAAATCACTTATTATAGTAGAGTCGCCCGCAAAGGCAAAAACTATCAAAAATTTTTTGGGAAACGAGTATCTGGTTTTGGCATCTAAAGGACACATAAGAGACTTGCCCAAAAGCAGTTTCGGGATAAAAATTGAGAATTCCGTTTTTATACCCGAATATAAAATAGAAAAAGAGCATGCCGCAATTGTTAAAGAGATAAAGGCGGCGGCGAAAAACAGCGATGAGATATATATCGCTACAGACGAGGATAGAGAAGGAGAAGCTATCGGTTATCATATAGCTGAAGCTATCGGCAGAAAAATAGAAACTCTTCCGCGCATCGCATTTCATGAGATAACAAAAACCGCCATTGTAAACTCTCTTAAAAATCCAAGACATATAAATATTGACAATGTAAACGCACAACAGGCAAGAAGATTGTTAGATAGGATAGTAGGTTACAAACTCTCTCCGCTTTTAGGCTTAAAAATCCAAAAAGGCTTAAGCGCCGGCAGAGTGCAATCTTCCGCTCTCAAAATAGTAGTAGATAAAGAGAGAGAGATAAAAGCTTTCAAAAAAGAGGAGTATTGGAGTATAGATGCGCTGTTTGCGCCGAATATAGACGCTCTTTTGGTAGAATTTGAGAACAAAAAAATTGAAAAAATGAGCATAAAAGACGAAGCGACAGCTTTAAAAATCAAAGATGTCGTAAAAGAGAGTTCTTTTATCGTGGAATCTATAGAGAAAAAAACCAGAACTTCCGCCCCGCAGCCTCCATTTATGACCTCTACCATGCAGCAAAGCGCATCTTCCCTGCTTGGATTTTCGCCTAAAAAAACTATGGGTATAGCTCAAAAATTATATGAGGGCGTAAAAACTGCTGATGGCGTAAGCGGCGTTATTACTTACATGAGAACGGATTCTTTAAATATCGCAAAAGAGGCGCTGACAGCAGCGAGAGAACATATAAAAAATAGCTGCGGCAGTAAATATTTAAGCGAAAAACCAAAGATTTATACAACTAAATCAAAAGGTGCGCAGGAAGCTCATGAAGCAATACGCCCAACGATTATAAGCTTTACGCCGGAGATTGCTAAAAAATATCTTGAGGCAGATGATTTGAGGCTTTATACGCTTATATATAACCGCTTTTTGGCTTCGCAGATGGCAAATGCTCTGTTTGAATCGCAAAGCGTTATATTTGCCTCTTCCAATGCCAAATTTAAAGCAAACGGCAGAAAACTTCTGTTTGACGGTTTTTATAAAATTTACGGCGGACATGATAAAGATATGCTGCTGCCCGATTTGAAAGAAAAAGAGAAAGCAAATCTTAAACAAGTTGAGGCAAATCTCCATTTTACCGAACCTCCTGCAAGATATTCCGAAGCAAGTCTTATAAGTAAGCTTGAAAGTCTGGGCATAGGGCGTCCTTCAACTTATGCGCCTACAATCTCCATATTAAATTCGCGCAGTTATATTAATATAGAAAAAAAACAGATTGTCCCGACGGAGATAGCTTTTACAGTGATAGAGTTGCTTGAAAAACATTTTCCCAAAATCGTGGATAGCGGATTTACCTCATCTATGGAAGATACGCTGGATTTGATAGCGGAAGGAAAAAAGGACTGGCAGACTGTTTTGGGCGAATTTTACACTCCGTTTAACGAACAGATAACAAAAGGCAAAAAAGAGATACAAAGTGTCAAAATTGCCGCTCCCACAGGCGAAAAATGTCCCGAATGCGGCAGTGAACTGCTTTTAAGAAAAGGTAGATTCGGTGAATTTATAGCATGCAGTAATTACCCCAAATGCAAATATACAAAAAATATCAACACTCAACCGAAAAAAGAGCTTGTCAAACTCTCCGTTAAATGTCCCGAATGCGGCGGGGATATTATAGAGCGCATTTCAAGGCGCGGTAAATTTTTTGGCTGCTCCAATTATCCAAAATGTAAATTTATCTCAAACAATGAGCCTACTGATGAAAAATGTCCCGAATGCGGCGGCATTATGGTGAAAAAACTGCTGAAAAAAGGCGAGGTTTTAGAGTGCCTGAAATGCAAACATAAAAAAGAGTAGAAGTATCCATCAAAATAGAATTATATTACCAAAAGTAACAAAGCGCCTAATATAATGTGTAAAATAGTTACATTTATATATAAAAGGGCTGTATCGCCATACAATTTGCTTATAATATAAAAAACTTTAGGGGAGTAACATGGAAGAAAAAAACAGCATTACAATGATAGATAACCGCAATGGAAAAAAATTTGAGTATAACATTATAGACCCGACTTTAGGCGCATCTGTAGTTGATATTGCGACATTTTACAAAGATACCGGGCTTTTTATGCTGGATAGAGGCTTTACCTCAACGGCTTCATGCAGGTCAAGAATAACATATATTGACGGCTCAAAAGGTAAGTTAATGTATAGAGGCTATGATATCTCTTACCTTGCGACGCAAAAAAGTTTTGTGGATACGGCACATCTGCTGTTATATAAAAAGCTTCCTTCGGACAGCGAAAGAGATGCATTTAAGCTTGAATTGAAAAAACGCTCTTTCATACATGAAGGTATGAAAAAGCTATTTGACGCATTTCCGGATAATGCTCACCCAATGGCGATTTTGTCGGCGGCAGTTTCGGCGCTTTCCGCATTTTATTTTGACCATTTGGATATAGATTCACCCGAAGAGTACATGGAGATGGCAAAAAGAATAGTTGCCAAAATCCCCACAATAGCCGCATTTTCGTATAGATACAGCCGCGGACTTCCTATCATATATCCAAATTTAGATAGAGGATTTACCGAAAATATATTGTATATGTTAAGGGCTTATCCGCATGATCATATAGACTTGAAACCTATAGAGGTAAAAGCACTTGATACGATTTTCACGCTCCATGCAGACCATGAGCAAAACGCTTCCACAACAACCGTTAGAACCGTAGCTTCTACGCATGCACACCCATATGCGGCGATAAGTGCAGGTATCTGTGCGCTTTGGGGCAGATCACACGGCGGCGCAAATGAATCTGTAATCAGTCAGCTTGAAATGATAGGCGATGTAAAAAATGTTGAAAAATATATCGCAAAAGCCAAAGACAAAAACAATCCGTTCAGGCTTATGGGCTTTGGACACAGAGTCTATAAAAACTTTGACCCGAGAGCAACCATACTCAAAGATATCCGCGAAAAATTGATGAAAGAGCGCGAGATAGACAGTAAACTCGTAGATGTAGCAAATAAGATTGAAGAGATTGCGCTGCATGACGAATATTTCATAGAACGCGGTTTGTATCCGAATATAGACTTTTACTCAGGGCTTATATTGCGCGCTTTGGGCATACCAAAAGAGATGTATGCGGTCATATTTGTTATAGGAAGAGTTCCGGGGTGGATAGCGCAATGGATAGAGTTCAAAGAACAGCCTGACGGTAAAATCGCCAGACCAAGACAGCTATATTTAGGACCAAACGAGATAACGCCGCAATAAATTTTAAACGCGAACCCGATTTATAATCCGAACTTTAGATTTTATAAAATGTCATAGAAATATAAAAGCGGTAAAACCTTTTGAAAAGGTTTTACCTGCATGTAAGCTCTTATAAGCCTTTCAGCGTAACGCCTAAAGCCAAAAGAATATATGCGGCTGTTACAAGCCAAAAAGCATTGCCCGCAATTAAAGGAATAGTTACAATGCCTAAAATTGCAGCAAGTGCTGCAACGACTGCAACCGCAGCGATAACAAGCGTAATCAAAAAGATTACTTTTGTAGGTGCGCTTAATCTCATATTTTCCCCTTTCATGGAATTAAAACACTATATATTACTACACTTACCTTAAATATCTTAATAAATTGAATTAAAAACTTTTTTATAAGCTTTAAAAAGCTCTGTTGTCATGTCTCACTGTCTTATATCAGGATCCAACTGCTGTTTTTCAAAAAGCTCTTTTTGCAGCTTCGCATTTACATTTTTCAGATCATGTATGCGTTGTTCAAGTTCTGCTTTGCCGTTTTTAAGGTCAAGCAGCACCTCTAAAGAAGCGCTGCCGAAAAGCATATTTCCAAAATAGATCCCAAGTATGATGACGCCAAAACTAACCAAAACTCTTTTTGCGTAAGAATAAAATCTCTTTTGGTCTATATTGCTAAAAAAAATATTTTTTAACCTTTCAACCGTTTTCATCTGCCAAAAACGGCTTTTCCTAAATATTCGCCGCCATTAAGTTCTCTTTCTATCTCTAAAAGACGGTTGTATTTTGCCGTTCTCTCTCCTCTTGCCGTTGCGCCTGTTTTTATCTGTCCGGAGTTTATCGCTACTGCCAGATCGGCTATAAACGCATCTTCACTTTCGCCGCTTCTATGGCTTACTACGCATGTATAACCGCTACGGTGAGCTAATCGTATAGTCTCCAGCGTCTGCGTTAAAGTGCCGATTTGATTTAATTTTATAAGTATGGAATTTGCCGCTCTTTTTTTAATACCTTCAGCTAAAATCGCCGCATTTGTTACAAAAAGGTCGTCTCCCACAAGCTGTATTTTGCTTCCAAGTTTTTTTGTAAGCAGCTCCCACCCTTCCCAGTCGTCTTCGCTGAGTCCGTCTTCTATGGAGACTATCGGGTACTTCTCGCAAAGCTCGGCGTAATAATCCACCATCTGCGCACTGCTTAAAACTCTTTTTTCACCCTTTAAATCATATCCGTTTTTGCCGTAAAATTCGCTGCTTGCTGTATCAAGCGCTATAAACATATCTTTACCCGCTTTGTAACCTGCATGATTTATCGCCTCTACCAAAATCTTAACGGGCTCTTCATTGTTTTTTAAATTCGGAGCAAATCCGCCCTCATCGCCTAAAGAGACAGAGTGTCCGCTTTTTTGCAAAATCTCTTTTAAACTGTGATAGCACTCCGTAACCGCGCGCAGAGCATCGCTGAAACTGTTAAAATTTAAAGGCATGAGCATATACTCTTGAAAATCCACACTATTATCCGCATGCTTGCCTCCGTTTATGACATTAAACATCGGAACAGGCAATATGCCTGCATTTGCGCCGCCGATATATCTATAAAGCGGAATATCAAGACTTTTTGCCGCCGCGCGCGCTACTGCCATGGATACGCCAAGAGCCGCATTAGCTCCGAGATTTGAATAATTATTTGTGCCGTCAATCTCTTGTATGAGTTTGTCAATCTGCGCTTGATTGAAAGGCTCTACACCGATCAATTCATCGCCGATTTTGCCGACATTTTCGCATGCTTTTAAAACGCCTTTGCCTTTAAACCGCTTGGCGTCTTTATCTCTTAATTCTATCGCTTCCTTGCTTCCCGTACTCGCTCCGCTCGGAACAATAGCGCTTGCTTTTATGCCGTCGCTTAAAATGACGGTTGTTTTTACGGTAGGATTGCCACGGCTGTCCAAAACTTCAATACCATACACATCGTCAATGTATATCATTACTCATCTCCAACTATTTCGTTTTTGTCGTCATCACTCATTGTTATCAAAGAGGAGTTTATGCCGATACTCTGTTTTATTGCGTCTTCAATCTGATTGGCAATTTCAGGATTTTCTTTCAAAAATGCTTTCGTGTTTTCCCTGCCCTGTCCGAGTTTGGACTCTTTATAACTAAACCATGCGCCCGATTTGTCTATAATATCAAGTTTTACGCCGTAATCCACAAGTTCGCCCTCTTTGCTGATGCCCTCTCCGAACATAATATCAAATTCAGCCTGTCTAAATGGCGGCGCTACTTTGTTTTTCACGACTTTGGCTTTGACGCGGTTGCCTATCTGTTCTTCAGCCTGTTTTAGCGTGGCGATTTTTCTCACATCTATTCTGACCGAAGCGTAAAACTTAAGTGCATTGCCGCCTGTTGTGGTTTCGGGGCTGCCATAACCCATGACACCGATTTTCATACGAATTTGATTTATAAATATAACGGTTGTCTGCATTTTATGCAAAACGCCCGTTAATTTTCTAAGAGCTTGGCTCATGAGCCTTGCCTGAAGTCCCATATGCTGGTCGCCCATATCGCCTTCTATCTCGCTTTTAGGCGTGAGCGCCGCAACAGAGTCTATAACTATAATATCCACTGCCCCGCTTCTTGCGATAGTTTCTACTATATCAAGTGCCTGCTCGCCAAAATCCGGCTGGGAGACAAGAAGATTGTCCACATCAACTCCAAGATTTTTGGCATATTTGACATCTAAAGCATGTTCGGCGTCTATAAATGCGCAGATACCGCCTGCTTTTTGAGCTTGCGCAGTGATTTGAAGAGCAAGGGTTGTTTTGCCGGAACTCTCAGGTCCGTAAATCTCTACAACTCTTCCTTTAGGCACACCACCGATACCAAGAGCTATATCAAGTCCAAGAGATCCTGTGCTGATAGCATCGATAGGTTCAAATTCTTTATCTCCAAGACGCACTATCGCGCCTTTACCAAAAGCTTTATCTATCTGTTTTAAAGTTAGCTCCAAAGCCTTCTTTTTATTTTCATCAATCGCCGCCATCTAAAAATCCTTAAAATAAAATAGTATATTTTAGCATTTTGCTTTTAAAAAAGACTTTGAGTGAAATATTCGCTATGATTTATATTTTGCCGCCAATTTTGCCAAAAAAAGCAAAGGTTTACGATAAAACGGGTTTTGGCAATCATCAAACGGCTTAAATATCAAAAGCAGTTTCGGCAGCAGTATTATAGCGCCGAAAAAGACCATTATCATGACCGCAACAGTCAGCATTCCAAAATAGATTGTCGGCATAAAGTTTGAAAATATCAACACTCCAAAACCAAGCGCAGTAGATATGGTCGTATAATACATAGCGTAGCCGATACTGTCATGAGAACTGTGCATAGCTTTTGTATAATCGCCGCCGTTTTGGCGCAACTCCTCTTTGAAGCGATGTATATAGTGTATGACATTATCTACGCCCATGCCGATGCTAATCGCCGCTACCGTAATAGTCATCATATCAAGAGGAATGCCGATAAAACCCATAAAGCCAAATACTACTCCCATGGGTATAAGATTTGATAATATTGCCAGCAGCGAAGCCCTAAACGATCTGAAAAGCGGAATAAATATTATCAAAAAGGTTAAAGCCACTACGCCAAGCGTTAAAATCTGCGATTTAAAAAGCGATTGGAGCATGTTATTGTATAAAACCATAGCGCCGGAAAGCCGATATGTGCCGATATCGGGCGTAATTATCCCTTTTAATTCTTCATTGGCTTTTTGTATCAACTCATTGCGCTTTAAATTCGGATCGGAGTCTATAAGACGCATTGTAAAGCGAAGTTCGTTGTTTTCAATATTTATATAAGGCGAAAGAATCATATCTTTGTAAGCTTTCGGCAGTTTTGTATATATTAAAGCCAACTCAAAACTGTCAAGCTCTCTGCCGTTATTGAGCCGTTCGCCGACTTTGAGCAGAGTTCCTAAAGACTGCACTTTGCCGATAAATTCACCATTATCAAAATAGTCATGTACTCTCATGGCGGTATTTGTAACTTTTGGCGTAAACCAGTATTTCGGATCATTTTTATCTGCCGCAAATTCCACCTCAAAATCATCTTCTTCCGCTTGAGCATTCTTATCCTCATTAAAATGCACGATTACATCCATAGGCGTTGTGCCGCCAAGATTTTGATCTATATTTTTCATTCCCTGATATATTTGCGTGGAAGGTTTAAAGTAGTTGATAAAGCTATTTTCAACGCGTATTTTTTGTATGCCCGCAAGAGCGAAAATAACCATGCATGTTGCCGTTATTACGACAAAAAATCCATGTTTTTCTACTATTTTGGCGCAAAATGAGGAAAATGCAAACTCTTTTTCAAATTTTACATAAAGCCTTTTTTTCGGCAATATAACAAGAATCGCGGGAAATACCGTAAAAGCTATAATTAAAGACATGGTAATACCGCTTGCCATCATCCACCCAAAATTTATAACAGGTTTAATACTTGAAAGCATTAATGATAAAAAGCCGATAATTGTCGTAAAAACAGCGAAAAAAGATGGCTTTGCTTTAGATAAAACTGCCAGCAATACAAGCTCTTTTTGTGCGACTTTGGGGTATTTTGCAGCAAGTTCGCGGTATCTTACCGTAAGATGCAAAACTATAGAGATGGTAAGGATCAATTGCAGAGCTACAAAATTAGACGATATAACCGTAACTTCCCAGCCGAAAAATCCCAAAATTCCCGCTGTTGAAACGATACTGACGGCACATATTAATAACGGCAGTACAACATAGCGTATTTGACGGAATATAATCCAAAGTACAAATGTCAGCAGTAAAAACAGAATAGCCCCGAAGTAGGTAAGGTCGGATTTGACAAAATGTATCATATCTACGGCTATCATATTGACTCCGCCCAAGAAGAGAGAACCGTCATCTTTATGCTCTTTTAAAATCTCTCTTATATCCTCTATTGTTCGGCGTTCTTTAAGTCTTAATTCATCACGGTAATTTTTAAACGCATTGGAAGCGGCGGCAAATGCCTCTTTGTCCTCTTTTACCGCTTCGTTTGATTCTGCTTTAAGGCGCGTTTGATTTCTCTTTTCAAGAAGCTCTATGTACACGGTATCGGCTTTGAGCATTACAACAATTGATGTGGTTTTTAAATCTTTACTGACAAAATTTTCGCTGTAAATAGGGCTTGTCAAAAGCTCTTCTCTTGCCTTTTCAAGATTGACATACGGCGAACGCAGAGTAGTTACATCATTTACCAACTCTTTTATTGCGCTGCTTCCGTTTTCCAAAAGCGGAACATTAAGGATGCTCATGACAGAATCCACGCGCTCCATGTTTTTTAACTTTTCGCAGATTTGGTCTATAGAATGTAAAGTTTCGTCCGATAAAAGGTCATTGTTGGGAGCAAACGAAATAATAAGCATATCAAGACCTGAAGGATAGCGTTTGGACGTTTCTCTCATGAATTGCAAGTCCGCATCGTCTTCAAGCAGCAGTGTTTCTGCCGAAGCATCTACTTCAAGCTTTGAAGCCTGATACGCAAGAGCGGCAATGATTATAAAAAGTACAGAAAGTACAGGTATCGGAAATTTTAATATCAAACTTTCATATATTTTCTTAAGCATTATTTTTGTACTTCTATATTAATCGCATCTATCTTCTTTATCAAATCTTCAAATGTGCCGTTTTTCAATATCCCGTCAAATTGACTTCTGTATGTCTGAACGATACTGACCCCTACAATATCTACATCGTAAATAAGCCAGCCGCGTGAATCTTTCGTATCGTAAAATTTATATAAAATCTCATAAGTTTGTCCGTCTTTTGCGCTTAAAACCATCGGCACTTGAATGCGCGCGGCACTTTTTTTCTCGCTTTTATTGATAGTAATCTTTTCATCTGTGTAGAGTTTTAATTTTTCTATATACGACTCTTTGAGGCGTTTTACAAATTTTGTTATAAACTCCTCTTTTTGAGTATCGTTTAGCGTCGTCCACTGTGCTTTTCCAAGACATATTGTTGCCATTTGATTGAAGTCAAAAAAAGAGTCAAATACTGTGAAAATCTTCTCTGATTTTTCATTGTCATTTATATTTTTATCTTGTAAAATAGCGGTTGCTTTTACAATGTCGCGGCTCATGACAGCGTCTATTTCGCTCTCTTCAAGCGCATTTAAAAGTGTGCAGCCCAAAAGCGCCGCCAAAAAAAGCTTCAATTTCATAATTTACTCCTTTATAAGTTTGTCTCTTCTTTGTTCATACATATTTTTCAAAAACGGATACAGATCTATCGCATCTTTTGTCATAGTTTCATACATCGGCGCAAAATCCGCCATATTATTCAGTGTTCTAAATGTGTTTGCACTGACGCTTTGCCAACTGTTGTCAAATATATTTATTTCATCGCGCCAACCATAATAAGAGAGCGGATTTATCAAAGAGTCTGCCATTCCGCCGCCAAAGTCGCGTATGTTTGTCGGTCCCAGCAGAGGCAATACAATGTGCGGACCGGAAGGAACGCCCCAAACGCCCAAAGTCTGTCCGAAATCCTCGTCATGTTCTTCTATGCCGTATATTTCGCCTGCTACATCCGCAAAACCTAAAAATCCTACTGTTGTATTGATGATAAACCGGCCTATCTCACCAAAAGCATTTACAGGTTCCCCCTGCAATAGATTATTTGTAAAGCGTACGGGAAAGACTAAATTATTAAAAAAATTATTTATGGAACCTCTTGCGCCGCTCGGCACTATTTTTACATAGCCTTCGGCAGCCGGAATAAGCGCATAACGGTATGCCGCATCATTGAATTTAGTCATGGCTCTATTGTAGCCGTTTAAAGGGTCAAACTCACTGCTTGCACCAAATTCCGCTTCAAATTCGTCTTCAAAGTCATCTGATGGAGTATTTACGGCGTTTTTATCGGCACACCCTCCGAAAAACAATAAAAACAATATAGCTGTTGCAACTCTCATGATACTCCGAAAAGTTATAAAAAAATGAATTATTGTAGCATATTTCTATTTACACTCTGTACAAATAGTGTCTGAAAGTATATCATGCAGACACTTTTTATCTTCCCTGAAAAAAGCGAGTGCCAGCCCGATTATAACCGCACCTGAAAACACAAAAGATAAAAATCTGAAATATGCTCTGAAAAAATGCGGTTTTTTACCTGTCTGTAAATCTATCAACTCTATATTATAAGCTTTATATCCGGGACTTTGCCCTTTGAGAGCGAAAAAAACGGAGAGTATAAATCCGAAAATCATTGTACAGACAAATATGGCAAATTGATTTTGCCGAAACTCCTCTTTTCCGCCCAAAACAATATAAGTCATGAAATATAAAACAGCCATATTTATCATGAACATATCAACGATAAAAGCTTTTATTCGTTTGGAAATGGGAGCAGCGATCATGCGACTGTTTTTGGGTTTAATTTTATCCCGTCTTATATCTCTCCATCGCATATTTTTTAGTTTATCAATTGCCGCGGCTGCCGGGTTTTACGGCAATGCTTCCAAATTTACACATCGGGCATTCGTCAGGAGAGAATATCTCAAACTCAAAATCCGCAAGCGCAAAAAGCGCTATATCGCTTGGCAGTTTACAGCCCGGTTTTGATTTTTTATCGCTGAAAAATCTCGCGCAGATACCTCTGTTTGCAAGAGCGGCAAAAGCTACAATCTGCCCGCCCATTTTGAAAATGGTTTTAGCCGCCTCCAAAGCAGAGCCGCCGGTTGTTATTATATCTTCACATATAATAACTTTTTCGCCTTTTTTGATTTCAAAACCACGTCTTAAAGTCATTTCGCCATTAACTCTTTCGGTAAATATAGAACGGGTATTAAGAGCGCGGGCTAATTCATAACCTGCCAAAATACCGCCGAGCGCCGGAGCGCATACGCAGTCTGCTTTTATGCCTGTTGATCTTATCTGTCTTGCGAGTTCTCCTGCGAGTTCTCCTGCAATACGCGGATTTTCAAGCACTTTTGCGCTTTGCAGATAGTACTGCGAATGATTGCCCGAGGAGAGCAAAAAATGTCCTTCAAGGTATGCGCCTGCATTTTTATAAATTAGTTCTATGTCCATGTTTATACTTTCAAAAGTTCATTCTCTTTCTGTTTCACAAGCTCATCTACCGTTTTTATAAACTCATCTGTAATCTTTTGCACCTCATTTTCGCCTTTTTTAACCATATCTTCGCTTAAAGTTTTGTCTTTTTCAAGCTTTTTGATTTTATCGTTCGCCTCTTTGCGGATATTTCTGATGGCGACTCTGGCTTTTTCGCCGAACGCTTTTGCATGTTTGGCATTCTCTTGGCGCTGCTCTGCGGTCATAGGCGGAAAGTAGAGTTTCACGCCGTCGCCGTCGCTGTTCGGATTAACGCCGATATTTGCTTCGGCTATCGCTCTTTCAATATCTTTTATGAGTTTTTTCTCCCATGGCGAAATGCTTATCGTAACGGCATCTACGGCCATTATGGAAGCTATTTGATTTAAATGGGTCGGCGAACCGTAATAGTCTATGCGGATATTATCCAATACGGATATATTTACTTTGCCGCTTCTAAGCGTCTGAAAATCGCGCTTAAGAGCTTCTATGCTTTTGCTCATGTGCTCTTTTTCAAATTTATAAATTTCGTCCAGCATGTTAATCCTTTACTAAAATTTTTGCTGCGATTTGATTGTCTATTTGCAGCACAATCCGTACTCTCGATTTTTTTAATTTTTCATTCATATCATAACTTATCAAACCGTCTTTCACCTCTATGCTGCGCCAGCCAAGGTCGGTAATGTAAAGCTGCGCTTTTTTGGCCGTACTGCCAACGCGCGCTTCTACTTTTGTAATATTGCCGTTTGCGGGGTAAGTTTTGGGTTCTATCCACTCTGTTTCAAGAGATTTGTATTTCAAAAGAGGCTTTATATTTGCATCTCCCGTCAGCGCAAAACGATTCAAATCATATACGCTGCTGCTGTCCGATACGGTGCCTATATTTTGATTTAATATCGCGCTAAATCCAAACTCTTTTGCGATATTTTGCACTTCATCGTTAAATTCGCCGTAAGGATACGAATAAAATGCACTTTTAGAGCCAAGCATTTTTTCATATATTTCCAATCCTTTTTCAAAATCCGCCCTCAACTCTTCCGCACTTAGTTTTGTCTGATGAGCATGAGAGTATGAGTGAAAAGCGAGCGTACCGTTGTGATTTTCAAGCTCTTTGAGCTCTTCCCAGCTTAAAAAATCGGGATATTTTTTCTCCGCCGCTTCCACATACACAAACATTGTAAACGGGTAACCAAACTCTTCAAATATCGGCAATGCATTTGAAAAACTTTTGTATCCGTCGTCTATCGCCAAAGAAACCCATTTATCGGGCAAAGTCTCATTTTGGTTTAATTTATCTACGATAGCTTGAAGAGGCACGACGGTGTAATTATTGTCTTTAAAAAATTCAAACTGTTTGCGTAAAATGCTGTTTTTCGTATTAGTAGAAGGGTATCTGTCGTCGTTAAAGCGATGATATAAAAAAATGTGCGCATCAGCAAACAGAAAACCGCCAAGCATACAAAAAAGCAAACAGTAACGCATTAGTTATTGTCTGGTGCGGCAGGCGCTGACGGAGCAGCAGGAGAAATAGGCACTGAGGGTTCAACGCTCTCTATCACAGAGTTACTGCTCTGCTGATTGTACACATATGTAAGAAGAATTGTATTTACAATAAAAAGAAACCCTACAAAAAGCGTAAGTTTCGCCAAAAACCCGCCGGGTCCTTTTGCGCCGAACAGCGATTCATTGCTGCCGCTATATACTCCAAGTCCTATACTTGAACTTTTTTGAAGCAAAACTGCGATAGTGATAACTGCCGCCAAAATAAATTCAAGTACAAAAAGAAGTTCACTCATATTATTTCCTTAAAATCAACAAAAATATCCTCAAACATTTATAAATTTAATAAGCATTTTTTGTGAGGAACATTATTTTACCAAAACGATATTAAAAAAATGTTAAAAGCCAATGTGTCGGCAACTATGCCGCTTTTCAATTGAAATGTATTAAAACAGTATTTTTAAATCAAGATGATAAAATATATGCGCCAAACGATCATGCGGTACGGTTATGGTTTTGCCTCAAAAGCTTACCTCAACCTGCAATGATTGTTTCGGATCTTTAGCTGCCGATTATCACATTTGCCGCAGATTAAAATCTATTTTTATACCCTTTGATATAAAAAGTCTCTTTGCCCTGCACTTTTTCAAGTTCTATTTTATATTTTTCAGCCCAATTGTTTATGATTTGATTGACTTCCGCTCTCAATCTGTCGTTTGATTG
>JAISXY010000010.1 GCA_031270285.1 Campylobacteraceae bacterium | reverse complement strand
GTGGCTATTGAGAGTTGGAAACGCCCTGTCCCATACCGAACCAGGAAGCTAAGCAACTCATCGCCGATGATACTGCTCTTTACTAGAGTGGGAATGTAGGTCGCTGCCGGCTTCGTAAGAGTTATTATTTATCTTCATAATATCCATAAAATATGTTTTTATCTTAAAATCATAAAAAAGAGATTATTATATCTATAATCAAATATTCCTTTCTGCTGAATGCCTGTCTTGATTTTTATTGTTTATTTTAAATTACTACCCTTCATTTATAAGCTATTTTTTTATACTTTTTGCAAAGCCCAGCCAAAACCGTTGTTAATGAAAGAAAAAATATTAAAAATTAATGTATAATACCAATTAATATTTTAAATATTATAAAGGAAGGTATTAGAGAATTATGCAGTTAGCAAGTATACAAATTGAAAATTTCAGATCAATAAAGTCGCAAAATATTACTTTTGATTATAATTGTCTTATTCTTATAGGCAAGAACGAAGCGGGTAAAAGTAATATATTAAAAGCTATTGCTACTGTTTTTGAACAGTATCCAATATCCAATAAAGACAAGAGAAAAAGAATCGATAATGAAAAAATAGATGCTTATTTTGTGCGTGCTATTCTAGAGTTAGAGGAAGCCGATTTTGATATAATATTAAAGCGGTTTCAGCAAATATATAAAGATACTGAATGTATAGTTTTTAAAAGTGGGAAAACATTGCGAGACTGCATAAAATCTATTTTTTGTAAATTATTAATTAATATGAACATTGCAGACAATAATAAAACAAGTTGTCGCTATTTTAAATATGATAGAAATGATTTTGATTTGGAAGATGATATTTTTATAAATGATAGCGTATTAAATGCAACTAAAACGGGTACAAGTTTTGATTTGCAAGATTCTTTATTTACAATACTAGAAGATTTATACAAGGAAAACCAATATCGTTGTCATTATTGGAAGTATAACGATGAATACTTACTGCCTAATAGCGTAGATATTGCTGATTTTTGTAATAATCCGACAAAATACAAATCATTGCAAAATATTTTTATATTATGCAACAGAGAAGATATAAAACAAGAATTTATGAATGCAGCAACAGAAGATGGCGATTATGAAAATTTATTAGAGCAAGTTTCAAAAAAAGTAACTCAAATTTTTCAGAAAATTTGGAAAGATTTTAACAATACCTCAATACAATTGCGTCCTAATGGAGATCAAATTTCAATAAAAATTGCAGATAAAGCAAAATATGCTTGTGAAGACCGAAGCGATGGATTTAAAAAATTTATCAGTATACTGCTAGTATTGTCCACTCAAGCGCTTTCTGGAAAAATAGGGGAACGCGATATTATTTTAATAGATGAACCCGACCAAAGTTTATATCCTACAAGCGCAAAATATTTAAGAGATGAATTACTGAAGATTTCAGAAAAAGCAAAAGTGATATATTCAACCCATTCGCCTTACATGATTGACGCGAATTGTATAGATAGACATTTAATTGTAGAAAAAAAAGACGATATTACTGTTGCCAATAAACAGGATAAAGATGCGCAATTTAGCAATGATGAATTGTTACGTCAAGCGATAGGTTCAAGTATTTTTGAGTGTTTGCAAGATAAAAATATTATTTTTGAGGGTTGGTTAGATAAAGAATTATTTCAAAAATATTGCGAATATAATAAAAAAACAAAAAACTTTGACGGTATTGGTAAGGTTTATTTAAGTGGAATTTCAGGCGTTGAAACTCTTGTGCAGCTATTGATTTTAGCGAATAAAAAATTTATAATTGTGGTGGATTCAGATAAATCATCAAATGACAAAAGAAAAAAATTTAATGAGAATTACAAAGAATATGAACAGAATTGGCTGTCATATGCTGATGTAGTAGAAAAATTTTCTACAATGGAAGATTTTTTGAAGTCTGAATATATTGAGAAGCATATCAAAGAGAAGTTTCCGAATTTTACTTATGATGGTTCAAGGTCTGCAATTAGTAATATTGAAGCTATTGAGAAAGATAAAACGAAGAAACAAGATATAAAAAAAGAATTGATTGAAAAATTAGCAAAAACAGATATAAAAGATGATTATTCCGTGTTTGTAGGTGAATTAGAAAACAAAATAAACAATTTGTAATCTGCATTTTTCGAATGAGATGAAATGCAAATATTATATTTTGCCACAGAATGGCTATTACTTGTTTTGCAGGGAATGAATACCTCATGTTATTGCGATATGATTTATACTGCTTATTTCAGAAAATATTAAATTTATCGTGTTTGTACTGGAACATAAAAAATGGAATATTTTACGCACTTTATTTTAAAATTGAGCATTACATATTTTTATAACAACATTTTTCTGCACTGTTTTATATATTTTGCGAGGTAGAGCGTGATTGTGATGGAGAATATTAATATGTAAGTGTTCTAATAAAACAGTTATCCTTTTACCATTGCTAAATTTGTTTTTGTTTGAGCTAAAATGCCTAAGGTGTAATAAGATTTCAATACAACTTTTGCATAAGCAGAAACTACTTTTTTATCACATTTCCCATAAAGCAGACAGCAGTTTGTCTATCTCCTCTTTTGTGTGTGTAAAATGCAAAGTTACGCGTATCCAGCCGGGTTTTTTATTGGATTCAATGTTATCTTTAAGTCCCAGTAAGTCATGTCCGTACGGACCAGCGCAGTTACAGCCTGCGCGCACTTGAATACCATATTTGCTGCTTAAAATTTTTGCCGCATCGTATGGATTGATGCCGTTAATATTAAGCGAAAATATTGGCAGTTTTTCCTGCGCATAGTTGCAGTAAAGACTTACATGTGCCATTTTTTTAACATTTGAACCAAAATAGTATCTGAGTTCGCACTCTTTTTTTGCTATAACATCAAGTCCTATTTGATTTCTTAATTCATATGCCAAGGAGGCTCTGATAAACTGTAAAATGCCAGGAGTACCCGCATCCTCTCTTGTTTCAAAATCATCGCTGTATCGCTGTGAAGTGCGCGATACATACTCTACCGTTCCTCCTCCCGCAAATGTCGGCGTCGCATTGTTTTTACAAAGTTCTTTTCTAATGACTAATAGCCCGCAACTTCCTACGCCTCCCAATAATTTATGCGGCGAGAGAAACAGCGCATCATAAAAGCGAGAATCTATATTCATGTGAGCGCTTGCAGCAGCTGCGTCAAATGCCGTTATACCGCCGTATTTTTTGACAAGAGTATATATCTCTTTATAATCGCTTAAAATTCCAGTAACATTTGAAGCGATACTGAAAGAGGCTATTATTTCACGCCCTTTATTTACTTCCAAAGCCGTTTTTAACGCAGTTAAATCAATATTTTTATTTTTATCAAGCGGAATTCTTACAAGTTCGCATAAAGCTTCGCGAAAAGTTACTTCATTGGAGTGATGCTCATACGGACCAACCAGTACGAGCGGCGGTTTAAAACCCGCCATATTTAATCTGTTTTTCGTAGCGGGCGGGATGTACAGTCCCATCAATTCCTGAAATCTCTTTATTGCTTCTGTGGAACCGTTGCCGCATGGTATTATGTAAAACTCTTCACCCGCTTCCAATGTCTCATGAAGGCTTTTTCGCGCCTTTTCATAATATTCGGTCGTTTTTACAGCGTTTGACGAAACTTCCGAGTGAGTATTGGCATATGTTTTTAAAATCGTCAATATCTTTTTTTCTATCGGTCTGTATGCTTGTCCGGAAGCGGTATAGTCAAAATATAAAATATTATTATCGCAAATGATATTAGAGCGAATCTTTTGCAAACAACATCCTTTTTTGAAAAAATTATACTCTAAAAAGATTAAATTTTATGTATAAAAAATAACAGATACTATCTAAAAATACGCATAGCGTTCATTACCGCCAACATGGTTACTCCGACATCGGCAAAAACCGCTTCCCACATGCCGCTTATGCCTAAAGCACCCAAGAGCATTAAAATAATTTTAACGCTTATTGCAAAAATGATATTTTGCCATGCTATATGCATAGTTTTTTTGGCTATTTTTATAGCAGTTACAACTTTTTCAGGCTCATTACTCATTAAAACAATATCGGCAGAATTTGCCGCTATATCTTTACCGGATGCCGCAAATGCCACTCCTACATCTGACACACAAAGAGATGGGGCGTCATTAATGCCGTCCCCGACAAAAATAAGTTTGCCGTTTTTCGGTAAATCTTTTGATATTGTTTCTATCTTTTCTACTTTTTGAAGCGGTAAAAGTTCAGTAAAAACTTTATTTATGCCAAGCTCTTTTGCTGTTTTTTCTCCTATTATTTTGCTGTCTCCCGTCAACATAACTATATCGCGGATACCTAACTTTCTAAGATGTTTGACAATCTCAAAACTTCCCTTTTTTATCTCGTCGGCAGCTATGATATATCCCGCATAAACTCCGTTAATTGCTACATGTACAATACTTCCAGCCGCAAATATTTTTTCATAAGAGACGCTATATTTTCTCATGAGCTTTTCATTTCCAATCAAAACGCTTTTTCCTTCAATTTCGGCTTTTATGCCGAATCCAAAAATCTCTTCATGATTTTTAACTAAATTTTGATTTATATCGCCAGAGTATGCTTTAAGTATCGCCTGCGCTATCGGATGAGATGAAAAACTTTCCGCATGTGCGCAGATACGAAGCAGTTCATTTTCACTAAAACCATTATAAGTTTTTATATCTGTTATACCAAACTCGCCTTTTGTAAGCGTTCCTGTTTTGTCAAAAACAACCGTATGCGTACGGCTTAAATATTCAAGATAATTACTGCCTTTGATAAGTATTCCTTTTTTGGACGCACTGCCAAGAGCCGCAAAAAAACTAAGCGGCACCGAGAGTACCAAAGCGCATGGGCAGGATATAACTAAAAAGATTAAAGCGCGGTAGAACCATACATGCCACTCTGCCGCATCTATTAATAAAGGCGGTAAAATCGCCACTAAAACAGCGCAAATAATAACAATAGGCGTGTAAATTTTAGCAAATTTTGTGATAAATTTTTCCGTTTCCGCCTTTTTTTTAGCTGCATTTTGCGTAAATTCCAATATCTTTGAGATGGTAGAATTTTTAAATTCGTCGGTTACTTTAACATGTAAAAGTCCGCCTTTGTTGATAGCTCCGGAGAGTATTTGAGAGCCTTCCCCAACCTCTTTCGGGATAGATTCGCCGCTTAAATTTGACATATCAAGAAAAGAGTTTCCGCTTATAATTACGCCGTCAAGTGGTACTTTCTCGCCCGCTTTTATGACTATAATGTCGCCTTTTTTTACCTTTTCGGGAGCGATTTGTATTATTTTGTCGTTTTGTTTTAAATTTGCAAAAGCAGGTTTTAAATCCAAAAGAGCGGATATTGATTTTACGGAGTTGCTTACAGCTCTGTTTTGTAGCCACTCTCCTAATCTGTAAAAAAGCATAACAGCGATGCCCTCAGGATATTCGCCTATCGCAAATGCGCCGATAGTGGCGGCACTCATCAAAAAATTTTCGTCAAATATATTTTTCAACTCTTTGATATTATAAAATGCGCGAAGTAGTATTTTACCGCCTATCAAAATATAACTTGCAAAAAAAAGTATAAATCTTGCGGCTCCTTCAATATTTATAAATAAGCCGACAGCAAGCAGCAGTATGCCGATTGCGATTTTAATTTTTTCAAAATCTGTTTTTTCATGATGAGAGCAGCAGGAGATATGAGATGTATCGTTCATTTTTGCCTACTTTTCTCTTACATGACTGAATGCTTGGTCAAATATATTTTTTATATGTTCGTCATCTAATGAATAAAATACTATTTTGCCGTCTTTTTTATATTTGACAAGTTTTGCCTGTTTTAAAACCCGCAACTGATGAGAAATGGAGGATTTTGTCATTCCGAGCAATACGGCAATATCGCACACGCACATTTGACTTTGAAACAGCGCATAGAGTATTTTTACCCTTGTAGAGTCGCCGAAAACTTTAAAAAGTTCCGCCAAATCAAACAGTGTTTCATCGTTGGGCATTCCATCTTTGACTCTGTTTACAACCTCTTCATGTATAATATTGCAGTCGCATTTGCTGCTAAAATTATCTATTTTTTCCATGTAAAACCTTTTTAAAATTAATGATTGAACAATTGTTCAACTGTAATTATAATACAATAATTTTCAAAAAGCAATAGCCGCAGATAAATAATTTAAATTTTTTGTGAAAATAGCTGCGGAACAACTAAAAGTTTTTATTGGCTCAAACGAAATAATTTACCGTCTTCTATCATGCTCAATACTATGTCTTTGAAAACAGGCGCCGCACTTTGAGAACCAAAGTAACTGTAAGACGGCTCTATAACTAAAACTCCTATGGTATATTTATTTCCTTTGTTATCATTGGCAAAACCTATAAAAGAGCTGTTATATTTATTATAATAGACGCCGCCTTTTGCTATCTGAGCCGTACCTGTTTTACCGCCAATAACCACTCCTTCAATGAAAGCTTTCGTACCGCTGCCAACTTTTACGGTATCTACAAGCGTATCTTTTATCATATTTGCGATATTTTCGGGAATAACTCTTACAGGCTCTTCATTTTTAATCTCATGTATGATATTTTTCTTATCTATGATAAAGCTGACGATTTTCGGATTTACTAAAAGGCCGTTATTATTAAAAACATTAAAAGCCTTTATAAGCTGCAAAAAATTGACATTAATACCATATCCATATCCAATGGTTGAGCGCGTGGTTTCACTTTTAAATTGATTGTGAGAGATTTTACTGCCCGGATTTTCCTGCGCCAAATCTATGCCTGATTTTTCGCCGAATCCAAATGCTTTTAAACCGTCATAATATGTTGCCTGATCTAACTTTTGTCCAAGTTGCGCCATGACTATGTTTGAAGAGTAGATTATCGCATCTCTTGCGCTTATCCATTCCGATTTGAAACGATATTCGTCTTTAATGGTATGTTTGCCTATGTTATATTCTCCGCCGTAAGTTCTAAATATATCTTTTGGAGTTATTTTGCCGCTCTTTAAAAGCAGCGCATAAACTATCGGCTTCATGACAGAGCCCGGTTCATAGATATATTCTACGGCTTGTATATTCAAAAACGGATAATCATCTTGCTTTAGAGAGTTTGCATCGTATCTGTTAGAGCTGGCAAGCGATAAAATATCGCCTGTTTCGCTATTCATGACAATAGCTATAATCTCTTTTGCTTCAAGTCTTATTTTATGCAAATCAAGTTTTCGCTCAACCGTTTTTTGCAGTTTTAAAGGTATGGAAAGTTGTATATCCTGCCCATTTATAGGCTCTTTGACTCTTATCTTTTTGTTCAAAATAATCGTATCTATCACATCTCTATAGCCTGCTACATATATATCTTGCGCAAAACTGAGTTTATCTTCGTAATACCGCTCTATACCTTTAACGCCTTCTCTTCTGGTGATTGCGTTTTGCTCAGCTTTGCGCGCATATCCTACTATCGGAGAGAGCGTATCTTTATGAGGATAGACTCTTGATTCTCCGCTTTGAACTATATCCAAGCTGCGCAGAAATACCATACCGTTTGTTTTAAATACGCCGCGCTTTAAAAGTTTGCCTGAAAGCGACTGCAAAAGTTTCGCATTTTTAGAATCTATACTGTAAGAGAGAGTAACGCTTCCATTTTTTGTTTCTATAATTTTTTTAATCTCTCCTTCGTCGCTGCCGGAGTATAAGCAGTAGAGTTTGATAAAAAGCTCTTTTTGTTCAGGATCAATATTTCTTGTATCCACCATGACTTTATAGAGTCTTTGACTGCTCGCAAGAGTGTAGTTATCCGCACTCAAAATTGAACCTCTGAGAGACATTTTTGTGTCGCTTGTCTGCAAATTTAACCGTTGCAGATCCACGCTCGACCAATAGAGCAGGGCGGCTATAAATATCATGAAACATATTGTAACAAATATGAAAAAAATAAGAAATTTGGACTTGATTTTGTCGTTCATGGAAAACCGTTCATTATTTTAAAGTCAAATTATATAAGAATTTTTATAAAAATCAGTTTTTAAACCATTTTTGAGTAAAATTTAGCTTCAAAAACAGCAAAAGAGGAATTATGTCGGCGGATAAAACGCTTTTTATACTTTGCGCATTTTCTATTTTTGTCGGTATAGTTGCTTCATATTCGCTTTCGGCTTATGTCGTAGTACAGTATGCGGATTCATATAATTTTTTTATCAAGCAGTTTCTTGTAGGTATGTTTGGCATCGGCGTTATGTGGTGGCTTTCGCAGTTAAATCCGGACAAATATATCGGCGTTATTGGTTTTGGGATATTTCTTGTATGTCTTTTTGCCATGAGCTTCATGTATTATCTTCCGGAGCAGTTCGTAAAATCGGTGGGCGGTGCGAAAAGATGGATAATGTTTCCCGGATTTTCATTTGCGCCCGTTGAGTTTTTTAAGATTGGATTTGTATTTTTTCTTGCGCGCAATTTTGCAAGAGATATAACTCCAGACAAGAAAACATTCAAAGAAGAGGTCAATCTGCTGCTGCCTTATATCATTGTTTTTTTGATTGTTACATGTCTTATAGTTATTATGCAAAACGATATAGGACAAGTTATAGTTTTAGCATTGACATTTTCCATTATGGCGCTTTTTGCAGGCACAAGTTTTAGATTTTTTTCATTAGCGCTGCTGTTTTTCGTGATAGCATCCGTACTTGTAATCGCAAATTCCGAACACAGGATAGGACGCATAAAAGGTTGGTGGTTTTTCGGGCAGGATTTTTATCTCTCTTTTTTGCCTGAGAGTGTCGCAAATGCTTTAAGAGTGGAAAATGTTCCCGAGCCATATCAACTGTTTCACTCACTTAATGCGATAAAACATGGAGGGCTTTTTGGAGAAGGCATAGGAGACGGCATTATAAAACTTGGATATTTAAGCGATGTTCATACCGATTTCGTACTTAGCGGCATTGCCGAAGAGTTGGGAGCTGTTGGGATTATCGGCATAACTTTGATTTTATATATGATTATCTATCGCATGTTTAAAATTGCGAGCAGATCCCAAAACCGCGTATATTCGTTATTTACGCTTGGCATAGCGATGCTGATAGTATTTTCATTTTTGATGAATGCGTACGGCATTATATCTATCACGCCGATAAAGGGCATAGCGGTACCGTTTTTAAGTTACGGCGGAAGTTCGCTGCTTGCTACATGCATAGGAGTTGGAATGGTTTTGATGATCAGTAAAAGGGCGGATTTAAAATGACGGCGATAACCGGC
>JAISXY010000005.1 GCA_031270285.1 Campylobacteraceae bacterium | reverse complement strand
TGGCGGGAATCCAAAGCGCATTAAATTATCTTGCATATTAAATAAAGTAAAAGCGCATAAAACTAAAACCTTTCATTGTTTCGTTGTTTTTTCATGAAAATATTTTTTATTGTCTTTTTGGATACCCGCTTTCGCGGGTATGACAGAGGGGGGGGTGTCCTTCCCTCATGATAGACAATCCAAAATGACACAACTATTTATGTCATTCCCGTGCAAACGGGAATCCAAGAGCGCATTAAATTATCTTGCATATTAAATAAAGTAAAAGCGCATAAAACTAAAAAACCTTTCATTGTTTCGTTGTTTTTTCATGAAAACATTTTTTATTGTTTTTTTGGATACCCGTTTGCACGGGTATGACGTAGAGAGAGTGTCCTTCCCGTGTTCTTTTTATGTCATTCCCGCGTAGGCGGGAATCCAAAAGCGCATTAAATTATCTTGCATATTAAATAAAGTAAAAGCGCATAAAACTAAAACCTTTCATTGTTTCGTTATTTTTTCATGAAAATATTTTTTATTATTTTTTGGATACCCGATTACTCGGGTATGACGTAGGGGACAGGTATGACATAAAGTGGGGTGGATACCCGATTACTCGGGTATGACGGAGGAAAGTATGTCATTCCTGCCGCTTTTTGCCGTTACAGTATTTTGTGATAAGTTTCACAAAAACATAAAGTATAAAAGTGGCAGACTTTCAAAATCAATATCCAAAAAACAACTCCAAACCTCTCATGTATCCGATGCTATTTCAAAAGATAACCGACATTTACTCTAACTGTTACCTGTTTGCTTGGCAGATAAATGTTTGCATAATCAGAATCATAAGAGTTGTCCACTGAAATATTATAAATATTGCCCAAAACAACATTTGAACGCTCGGCGATCTGCTGTGCGTTCTGTTTGGCATTGTCCATAGCTTCGTTTATAAGAGTTTTTTCGTGAGCGCTGTCGTAAATATACTTGAAATTAACATCGCCTTTATAGCGGACATATCTCAAAACAATATCTTGTTTGATGAGTTCCGTTATCTTACTTTGAGCATTTTGAACAGCTTGTATATTTGAAGATTGTATAAGTACATTTTGCGTAGCCAAATAGTTCTTATTTAAATTTTGCGCGCCGTATATATCGTTGCCGTCTTTTGCGCTAAGTACTTGTACCTCTTCAAAGATTATATCGCCCTCATTCACTCCCGCGTCAATAAAAAACTGCTTTATTATCTGCGCGTCTTTTTGCGTTTTATTCAAGACTTTACTTAGATTGTTATCCGAATTGATAAACTCAATAGGCCAAATCACGCCGTTTGCTTTGATGATTTTGCTTGCCGTTCCGCCAACGCTTAAATATCTGTCTGCATTGTTTACGTATTTTTGCGACCCTAAAGCACTTTTGATACTGATCCCAAGGACGAGAAGTCCAACTACAAAAAATACCCCAAATATGACCGCAATACTTTTTTGCATGCCGCCTCCTTAAAAAATAAAAATCAAGTTTGTATTATATCAAAATAGTTTTCTATATATATAAATTTCAACTTTTTTGGTTAAAATAACAAAGTTTTAGTAAAGGAATGAGATTTGAAACAGTATCTTGATTTAATGCGGCATGTAAAAGAAAACGGAGTTTTCAAGGAAGACAGGACGGGCACGGGGACTTATTCGGTTTTTGGTTATCAGATGAGATTTGATTTGAATGAAGGTTTTCCGTTGATTACAACAAAAAAATGTCATCTAAAATCAATCATACATGAGCTTTTATGGTTTTTAAAGGGCGATACAAATATAAAATATCTAAATGATAACGGCGTAAAGATCTGGGACGAATGGGCTGATGAAAACGGCGATTTGGGAGTCGTGTACGGTGCACAGTGGCGAAGCTGGAGAGGGGCTGACAAAAGCGTGGATCAGATAAAAGAGGTAATATCGCAGATCAAAACAAACCCAAACAGCCGCCGTCTTATCGTGAGCGCTTGGAATGTGGCCGAGCTTGATAAAATGGCGTTAGCGCCCTGCCATGCCTTTTTTCAATTTTATGTTGTGGAGGGCAGACTCTCTTGTCAGCTTTATCAAAGGAGTGCCGATATATTTTTAGGAGTTCCGTTCAATATCGCTTCGTACGCACTTTTGACAATGATGATAGCGCAGGTTTGCGGACTGAAACTCGGTGATTTTGTGCATACTTTTGGGGATGCGCATCTGTACAGTAACCACATGGAGCAGGCGGATTTGCAGCTTAGCCGCACGCCTTTCGGGCTGCCTTCAATGCGGATAAATCAGAACGTAAAAGATATATTTGAGTTTAGGTATGAGGATTTTGAACTTTTAAACTATGAAGCGCACCCGCATATAAAAGCAGAGGTTGCTGTGTGAGACTCTCTATCATTGTGGCTGTCGGTAAAGCTTGGCAGATAGGACTTGACAACAAACTTTTGTGGCATATACCTGAGGATTTGAAGCTTTTTAAAGAGATTACCACAGGACATCATCTGATAATGGGCAGAAAGACTTACGAATCCATAGGAAAGCCGCTTCCAAACCGCACGACAGTTGTTTTGTCAAAAAACGGTTTTAAAGCAGACAATGTTTTTACATGCGAAAGTTTAGAAGAGGCGATTGAATTTTGCAAAGACAGAGGAGAAGAAGAGGCTTTTGTCGTAGGCGGAGGCAAAGTTTACAAAGAGGCTCTTGCTTCGGCAGACAGGCTGTATCTTACCACAGTTGATTATAATGGTAAGGCAGATACTTTTTTTATGCCGATAATATTTAGAGAGTGGCAGTTGATAGATGAGAAAAAATATGAAAAAAGTATCGGCAAAAACGGTGAAAAAATCCCTGCATGGAGACATCTTGTTTTACAAAAGATACCAAAATAATAGCTTTTAAAAGGAGCTTAAAATGAAAATATTTTTTCTGCTTGTCATCAGTATCACGCTTGCTTTAAGTCTTCCAAATGCCGATACATTCAGTGAAAAAATGGAAGTGCAAAATGCTAAAAGTATGCTTGAAAGAGCGTTTGAATTTTACTGCTCAAACGAAACAAATGAGATGATAAATGCGTACAATGAGCTGATAGACAAATTTGCATACTCAACAAACAAAGAGATAAGACTCATAACCGCACAAGCCATGTCAAATCTGGCGTTAGCGTACGAGAGCGCAAACGATACAAAAGCCGAGATAGCCGTACATGAGCGTATCATTTCAAAATTTATAAGCTCAAATGAAAGCGGCATAGAAGTCATAACGATAAAATCTCTTTTAAGGAAAGGTTTTATCGCCTTTAATGAAAATGACACAAAAGCTCAAATAGAGACAGGCGAGAGGTTTGTAGCGAGATTTGCGGATACAAATGATGAGAATCTGCGCGTGGTTTTGGCAGGCATGATGATGAATTTGGGATACTTGTACACGCAAACCGATGAATATCGCAAAGCTGTAAATATCGGCAATATTTTTATGGAGAAATTTGAAAATTCTCAAAATGAACTTATACGCGAACAATTTTTTGACAATTCCATGATGCTTGGCGTAAGCTATACGCATTTGGGCGAAATCAAAAATGCATTAGCGGCGTATCAAAGAGGGATAGACAGGTTTAAAAACTCTACAAAACCCAATATTGCCAAAGCGATAGGAGCAGCCGTAACAAATAAGATTGAGTTGGAGATTTGCAATAATTTAAAACCCTCCTTTAGCGGTGAAAACAGAAAAATAGCCGACAAAAACGAATATTCGGCTTTTATGTATGAGTTTTTGCAAATTATATATGCGGCAAAAGATGAAGCGCAAACGAAAAGATTAAAGGAGTGGAGAGAGAAATATTCGGATTTTAGTTTTGAAAAATTAAAGATAGATTTTGATTTTTCAGATTTGGATAAATGGCAAGATAGCCTGAAAAATCCTGCAAAAAAGCGTGTAAAAGAGTGCATTGACGCCCTAAAAGAGTTTGCAAAAAATAGGTAAATTAAAGCCTGCTTCATGTATAATTCGCACACAAGGTATGCCAAGCGGCTGCTAAAGTATATCTTTAGAGGAAAGTCCGGGCTGCAATAAGACAAGGTTCCATCTAACAGATGGCTGGGGTAACCCAAGGGAAAGTGCAACAGAAAGCAGACTACCGAGAAATCGGAAAAGGTGAAACGGCGGGGTAAGAGCCCACCAGCGTCTTTAGCAATTTAGACGGCTTTGTAAACCCAACCTGCAGCAAGAAGAGATGGTTTAGTCTTATATTTTTACTCTTCGCTTGAGCGGTACTGTGAAGTATCGCCCAGATAAATAGTCGCTCACGACAGAACCCGGCTTATGGCATGCCTTGGTTTTTGTGCAATCTGTCTATTTCTGTTTTAATATTGTCAATAACTTCTTTGTTTGCAATTTCTCCGTCAAGACTGAAAACGATAAAAACTTTCCCGCCGAATTTTTCTTCAAAGTCAGCAAAACTTGCTTTCATTCTCTCGGTAGCGGAGTAGTTGCCGAAATTGGCTTTTGCCCATAATGGGTTTTATTTGAATGTCAAGCACTTTATTGTCAATTTTAGCAATATAATCAATATAATTTGCATAATCAAATTCTTAGTCGTTTCTTTAAATATAATTTCGGGAAAGCTTTGAAATGGAGCATCATTTATAGCTAACCTTCATGCAAAAAACTGTTAAAAGTGCAGTTGATGGTCAGATTAAAATATAATTGGTGCAATCTTACAAAGCAAGTTGTTTAAGCTCGATTTCTTATTCGCAGATAATGACTTTTGTGATTTTTTATAAAACCATGTGTCAAATCCTTGCAAACTTTCTTTAGCCATATAGGTGTTTTTTGAAATGTCACTGCTGCTAATATTTTATGTTCTATGCTGATATTTGCATGTCAATCAGTTTACTGCACTGACTTTGTTGTGGTGTGAAAGCTGGTAAGTTCGGCAAATGTCATTGAGGATTTTTGCCAAAATAGAGGAGGTGTTTTTGTATATCTATTGCTTATTTTTGTGCAAGTTGAGATTTTTTTATTTTAATCCAGGTAAAAGTTTTTGCAACCACTCAAATTGTTTTTGTTCATTTGGTAATGTAAAAATATTGCCTTTATATCGTTGTATATACTCTAATGCTCGTCTTACGCTCACTCTATCTCCTGCAATATCTTCCAGTGTTTTTAAGAATCTTTCGTATGTATTGCAATTGCTCCAAAAACTAAGATCTATAATTTGTTTTTCCATCAAATAAGACTCAAAAGGATAACCTGCGCTTGCATTCCAATATTTACATAAGCGAATAGTGTTGCGAATGATATTGTTTCCGCATTGTTGATTTTTATCAGATAATTCTTTATTAATATCGTTTGGTATTGTGCTTTGCCAACTGTCATTTTTAGACGGAATATAATATGACCTACTATTACATAACCAAAAAGGTTCCTCGCAATAAGCGGGAACAATGTCAAACATTATGTGATGAAGTTCTAATTTTATGACGGGAAAATCTTTTTTTGAGATAGAATTAGGATAAGTTGCAGATACTACATCTGATAATCTCCTACGATAAGTACCAGGTGTATATTTTTGTTGCTTTGCATTAAAAACAACCATTAAATCAACATCAGATTGTGAGTCATATTTGCGTGGCAGAATAGTGTTGCGGGTAAAAGAGCCAAAACGAATAAACTCTTTAATATCGCTTCCTAATTTATTTTTCAACATAGTTTCTAAATAACATAAAGACTTATTTATATTATTTCTTTCTATGTCATTGCGGGTAAGTACCAATTCTTCTTGGGCAAATGTTACCAATTTGCTGTTTATATTCATTGCTTATCCACATTAGTTGATAAAAACCAATTATCTATCTCCGGATCCTTCTTTTCTATGGCTCTTTTTGCCAATTTTCGTGCAAAAAATGGTATTTCAAGTTTTTCTGATTGGTCAAGCAAAATAACTTTTTTACTCAATTGCTCTACTTGTTCTTTGGTATAATTATATAAAAAATAATAATTCCTTATCTCTTTATGTAAAGCCAGATATTTTTCAGCAGTAGCTTTGTGTTTTGCTCTATAATCTTTTCCTTCTCCGTAATCCCAAATTAAAAGAGCAATAGTTCCAATTAGACATATTGCGGATAAACATCTATCTATTACATTGCCAATACTGATAATACCTAATATATTTAAAATTATACATACAAAAATAGTTATTGTAATAGCATTTCGCCTTATATCGCATGCTTTAAAATGACCTTTGGCAGAATAAATTGTATCTTCTGCCATTTTTAATAATAATTTTCTCTCATTTTGATGATTATATTTCAATATATTATCCTCATAAATTTATACTCAATACTTAAAATATATTTTCCTGCTATGCTTCTACCTCATTATTTTATATTTTGTTTCATGATATCTTTAATGAGTTTAACCACATTCGTTTTTATTGATTTACTCATAAAAATACGCGGCTTCCAAAACATTCTCTTTTGCTGCCAAAAGTACATCAACACCTTTTTGCAGATCGTCAATGCTAAAGATGAAAATCCCGCTGTTTGAGGAGTAAAAGCTGTAAGTATATAAAATATTGATGCCGTTTTTGCTCAAAATCGTTACTATCCTGTCAAAACTTCCTATCTCATCTTTGATTTTAACTGCTAAAACATCGCTAAATCTCACGCTTAACCCCGCACTCTCCAACACCGCTTTTGCTTTTTGCGGATTGTCCACGATAGCGCGCACAAGCCCGTATTCTGTGGATTCTACAAGTATCAAAGACTTGATATTGACGCTTTTAGAACTTAAAATATGCGTAAAAGAGGCGAGTTCTCCGGGTTTGTTTTCCAAAAATACCGTAAGCTGTTTTACAAAATACTTCATTTTAAACTCCTTTTATCAACAACGCGCACCGCTTTTCCTTGCGAGCGCTCAATGGTTCTTGGTTCAACTAATTTTACATTTGCATGAATGTAAAGATTGCTCAAAAGCTCATTTTGTATCTTTTTTTGTACTCTTTCAAGCGCTCCGATGCTGTCCATAGGCATATTTTCCGTAACTTCAACCATAACGTCAAGCTTGTCAAGATAGCCTTTTTTGTCAACGATGATTTGATAATTGAGCGTAATCTCATCAATATTTGACAATACATGTTCAACTTGAGACGGAAACACATTCACGCCGTTTACGATAAGCATATCATCAACTCTGCCCATGATATTTTTCATGCGCACCTGCGTTCTGCCGCATTCGCAGATTTTGGGGACTAATATCGTAACATCGCCCGTTCTGTATCTGATAATCGGAAAAGCCTCTTTTGTCAAAGAGGTAATGACAAGCTCGCCTTTTTCGCCGTATGGCAGCACTTGCAATGTTTGCGGGTCAATTATCTCGGGGTAAAAGTGATCTTCAAAGATATGCAAGTCTTTGCTGTGTTTGCAGTTGCCAGCAACGCCCGGACCTATTACTTCCGATAGTCCGTAAATATCGTGGTAACTTAAATTTAAGCCCTTTGCCACCTCATCTTTCAAACCTCTGCTTGTAGGCTCTGCGCCGAAAAATCCGGCTTTTAGTTTAAAATCTTTTTTGGGATCATATCCTTCATGCAGGGCAGTTTCCAGGATATGCATAGCAAATGTCGGAGTGCAGGCAAGCGCAGTTGCGCCGAAATCTTTCAAAAGCATTGCCTGTCTTGACGTAAATCCGCCTGAACTCGGTACAACGGTAGCTCCCACTTTTACAGCCCCGTCATGAAGCCCCAAGCCGCCCGTGAAAAGACCGTATCCATAAGCTACATGTACGGTGTCTTCTTTCGTAACGCCGCCCATAGTAAGCACTCTTGCCACACTTTCAGCCCAAATATCTATATCTGACTTTGTATAGCCTACAACCGTCGGTTTGCCTGTCGTGCCGCTGGAACTGTGTATCCTGATAAGCTCCGAATTATCAACCGCAAATAGTCCGAACGGATAGTTATCACGCAAATCCTGTTTTTTGGTAAACGGCAGTTTCGCCACATCGGCGATAGTTTTGATATCTTGCGGTTTTATACCGAGTTCGTCAAATTTGCGTCTGTAGAAAGGCACTTTTTCGTAAACTTTAGATACTGTATCCCGCAGCCTTTTGCTCTGAAGCGCTGATGTCTCATCAAGCGACAAAGACTCATTTTTAGACCAGATCATCTCTCCTCCTCGTTCGCGTCTTTTATGGCTTGACGCAAAACTATGATATTTTTATCGGCAACTTTTTCGTTCATCACATGTATGGCTTGTTCTATATCGTCTTGCGTAAAAGGGAAATTTTGCGCACGCGCGAGGGATATGCCAAGCATATAGACGTTTAAAGCCTGTATATTAAAGATATTTTGATTGGCTTTTGAAAATGCGTCTATCTTTATCGTTTTATAATTTAATTTTGGAAATTTTTTATCGGCATTTACTACTATAATGCCGTCCGGTCGTAAAAATTGGATATTTCTAAGAGCCTCATCGCCCTCCAGCGCTATAAGCAGGTGAGCCTGTCCTTCGTCTATGGCTGGCGAGCTGAAATCTCCTATCTTAACATAACATGAGACCGAGCCGCCTCTTTGGCTCATGCCGTGATTTTCCGTGCCTAAACACTTTTCGTTTTTAAGACTTGAAGCGATAGAGAGAACTTTCACCAAAAATACAACGCCCTGACCGCCAAAACCCGCTATTACTACCTGATATTTCATATTTTTTCCTTTATGCTCTTTCAAACGCATCTGTCGGACACAGTCCCTCTATACATGCGCTGCATCCTATACACAAAAACGGATCAATTTCAACTTTACCCGCTTCATTGTATCTGAAAGCGGGACAGTTGTATTTGCTTATACACTCGTTGCATGCGATACATTTGTCTTGATTGACTTTGGCTTTTATGTTCGGCAAAAACTCTTTTGAACGCTCTTTGTCCAATATGCAAAACTCTCTCATGACCGCTACTACGGGTCCGTTTGCATTTTCAAACTCTTTTTTGAGTTCTTTCATGAAAGCTACGGTCTCTTTGATATTTGGCTTATACGCATACTCAAAACAGACAGCTCCGCACCCTTCAACTATGCGTTTTATATCAATACTTTCAGGAGCGGCGCGTTCAGGCGTCGTCTGACGTCCCGTCATCGCAGTTGTGGAGTTATCCATAATAATCAAAATAAATTTATGCTTTTGATATACGGCGTTTATGAGAGCCGGTATGCCTCCATGTAAAAATGTGCTGTCGCCTATAGTCGCCACTACCGTTTTTTTTGGGTCTGCTATGCCAAAACCGCTGGCAGCTCCGATACTTCCGCCCATGCACAAAACCAAGTCAATGGCGTTTTGATTGAGCCCTAATGTATAACAGCCGATATCGGAGGGAAATATGGAACTTTTTGCACGAAATGTCTTTTTTATCGCAAAATATATATCTCTATGCGGACATCCCGGGCAGAGATTTGGAGGACGCACGATAAGTTCTTTGTCGTAATGGGCGTTTTTATAGATATTTTCTTTGTTCCAAAGCCCTATATTTATAAAAGCTTGCAGCACTTTTTCTTTTGTAAATTCATCTATCGCATGTACGCTTTTTGTCATTTTTCCATGTATTTTTTCACTCAAAAGCTGCTCTTCCATACATGGATAACTCTCTTCAAAAACAACCACTTTTTCGTATTTTTCAAACAATTTCTCAAGCTCGTTTTTCGGCAGCGGGTAAGGCATGTCAATCTTTAAAACGTCAGCCTTGATGCCCGTCTCTTTTAAACACTCTCTTGTGTAACCGTCGCCTGTTCCGCTCGTAAGACAAAGCGTTTTATAACCTTTTAAATCTTTTAATTTCGGACTTATCAACACTTCATAGTTGTAGCGTTTTAACTCTTCTATGCGTTTTAACTGCTCTATGCCTTGCATAAATCTCCCGCCTCTTGGCACGGCAGCCCATCTTGAAGCTTCTCTTTGAAACTCGCCCTCCCTACCTTCAAAAACATGACTCTCATCTACTTCGCAAATCTCTCTTGCATGACAGACTCTCATGACGGGACGAAGCATGACTATCGTTTGAAATTTTTCAGACAGCTCTATAGCGGCTTTTGTCATATCATAAGCTTCCTGCGGGGTTGCGGGATCAAACACGGGAATCTTTGCAAATTTGGCAAAACTTCTGCTGTCTTGTTCGGTTTGAGATGAGTAAAATCCGGGATCGTCTGCACTTATCAAGAGCATTGCCCCTCTATTTCCGATATAAGCCGCACTCATCAAGGCATCGCTTGCAACATTAAGACCTACCTGCTTCATGGTCGCACATGCTCTTTTGCCCGCAATCGCTCCCGCGTATGCTACCTCAAAACCCACTTTTTCATTTGTTGCCCATTGTGCATAAGCGTCTATACCGTATTTGTTGATTAATTTTTGATAATTAGCGATGATTTCGCTCGAAGGTGTGCCGGGATATCCCGAGAGCATCTCTATATTTGAGTGCATAAGCGCCAGCGCTATAGCCTCGTTGCCCATCAAAATTTGCTTCATAAAAACTCCAAATTTTTAAATTGTGCAAATTGATAGGATATTTAAAAAACGATTATAAACCCCTTATTTTTACTTTTTTCGGCTCTTTGATGTGCGGCTTGCTAAAAGTATGTTACAATTTTATCCGATATTTTTATAAGGAAGCGTTGAAAATTGGCGCAAAAAAATCTATATACCATAGTAACAGCCGGCAAATTTAAAGGCAAAAAACTGCTTTTGCCCTCGCATGAAACGACACGAAGTACAAAAGCGATACTAAAATCGTCATTTTTCAATACCGTGCAGTTTGATATTCAGGATAGTTGTTTTGTAGAAGCGTTTGCAGGCAGCGGCAGCATGGGGCTTGAAGCGTTAAGCCGCGGGGCTAAAAAAGTCTATTTTATAGAAAAAGAGAGGGCTGCATTTGACATTTTGAAAAGAAACTGCGAAAGTTTGGATAAAGATAAAAGCGTTTGTTTTTTGGGCGATACTTTTGTCAAACTTCATGAGATTGCGCAAAGCTTGGAAGAGGCGGCGTTTTTCTATTTTGACCCGCCGTTTGACATAAGAGAGGGCATGGGCGATATTTACGAAAAGAGTATAAAGCTGCTTGCGTCTTTGCCGAGCTCAAAAGTCAAGATCGCCGCATTTGAACATATAAGCTCCTTTAAAATGCCAAAATCTATAAATGGTTTTGAGCTTTTTAAGAGTAAAACTTTCGGCAACAGCTCTTTGAGTTTTTACAATTGTGAGGATAATGTATGAAAAAAGCGCCCGTAGCGAGTTTTATGATTTTGGCTTTTGTAGTATTATTGTCATTTTTCGGAAGCTTCATATATCCGTTATCGCCTCATGATATGGATGCAAAAGTGCTTTTGCAAGCGCCTGATTTTTCGCATATTTTAGGCACGGACAGACTGGGGCGGGATATATTGGCGCGTATTATTGAAGGCGGAAAAGTGTCGCTTTTGATAGGATTTGGCAGCGCGACAATAGCAAGTTTGACAGGTCTTATCATAGGGATAAGTGCTGGATTTTTTGCAAAAAATACGGATAAAGTCATCGTGGTGATGATAGACTTGTTTCTCACTTTTCCGACATTTTTTCTTTTGCTGGCGCTTGTAAGCTACATCAACGCTTCGGCTTTGACACTTATCATTGTCATATCCATAACGGGATGGATGGGCATGGCAAGACTCATCAGAAGCGAGAGTTTTGCTATAAATTCACAGCCGTTTATCAAGATATTAAGACTCTCTCATGTATCAAAGCTAAAAATTATATTTAAATACTTCGCCCCGCTTTTAGCTCCCATCTTTTTTGTGGGTTTTACATTTTCTTTAAGCGGAGCGATATTGGCTGAAAGCGGTCTTAGTTTTTTGGGCATAGGAGTGATGCCGCCTTCTGTCAGTTGGGGAAATATCATAAGCGAGGGCAAAGAGGTGATAGATGTGGCTTGGTGGGTCAGCTTTTTCCCTGGACTTATGATATTTTTGGTTACATTTTCACTTATCAATATCAGCGATTATTTGCA
>JAISXY010000090.1 GCA_031270285.1 Campylobacteraceae bacterium | reverse complement strand
CAGTTGCGTTGTAGAAAAATCAAACAGTACAAATACCACCGTCAAAATCAAAAATGAAACCATGGAACAGTTTTGGACAAAATTATTTCCCGCAAGTATTTTGCCCATTTGAGCATCGCTTGAAAAGTATTGTATGATAGAGTTCAAAGGAACTATAAAAAGTCCTCCGAAAAATCCGAATATCAAAGAGTACAATCCCATAAATAATGCATGATTCGCGAATGTCATGCCGCAAAGTGCGGCAAACATTCCAAGCGCACCTATGGGTATAATGCCAAGCTCAATATGTCTTTTTGAAAAAATTCCCGCTAAAATGGAACCGCTTATAAGCCCTATAGCGCTTACCGCCAAAATACCCTGTATAACAATGGCGTTATTATCCTGCATTATCATTTTATAGTGTGCGGGAAATGCGGCTATGACCATTTGCGAAATTCCCCAAAAGATACTTAACCCTATGATACTAAGCCAAATATCTTTGTTGCTTCTTACTATTTTTAGGTTTTTACGGAGATATTTTAACTTCAAATACTCTTTAAAATCAAATTTCTCTTTTATGCTTTCAGCCTCAAAAAACGGTATTTTGAAGGCAAAAAACGCTTCTAAAGAGCTTAAAATCACAAGTAAAAATCCGATAGGCACCATGTGGGTTAAGATAAGATCTGGGTCGGTAAGACCTTGCATGTAATATTTTTCAAAAACGGCTGAAAATACAAAAGAGCTGAGAAGTATGGCTATGATAGTTAATGCCTGAATAATACCATTTGCAAGGCTTAGTTTTTCAACTCCCGTGAAGCGTTTTATAAGTCCGTATTTTGCAGGCGAATAAAATGCGCTCTGTACAGCCAGCAGAAATGTCATGATAAAAGCAAATACAAACCATCCTTGATAATAACTGACAAGTATCAGCAAAGTAAGCGCAACTCCTGCGATAGTCGCATATCTGATAACAGTTGTTTTTGAAAGTTTATCGTTTATAAAACCTGCGGGGGAAAACAGAAATATAAATGGAAGCAGTATCATTGCGTTTATGAGCGCTACCAAAATTACTAAAGTGTTGCCGTCAAAACTCTTTATCAAAACATTTTGAATAGTTATCTTGTGCGCCAAATCAACGGAGGCATTTATAAACATGATCAATAAAAACGGTAAAAACCCACGGATTTTCAAAAGCTGCGGCATTATCTGTCCTTTTTTTAATTAATGGAAGCATATTTTATCTTTTCGGAGCAAAATAGATAATAAAACGCTATTATATTTATAATTTAGTTATTACTCTGTAAAATACGGAATAATTTTTGGGCAGTTTTATCTCTCTACGCTGCGCTTATTAAGGAAAAATATGAAAACCGCACTCATACAGCAAAAATTTCACGGCAATAAAAAAGATACGATAGAGCATACATGCAAAGCTATTAAAGAAGCTGCCAAAAATGGCGCTGATCTTGTAGTTTTGGGCGAACTTCACCAAGATAGATATTTTTGCATCAATGAAAATACCGATAATTTTACTCTTGCGGAGAGTTTTCATGAAGATATCAAGTTTTGGAGCGGCATAGCAAAAGAGAATGGCGTAGTTTTGGTAACTTCACTATTTGAAAAACGCGCCGAAGGGTTGTATCATAATACGGCGGTAGTTTTTGAAAACAGTGGAAAAATAGCAGGCAAATACCGCAAAATGCATATTCCCGATGATCCAGGTTTTTATGAAAAATTCTATTTTACGCCGGGCGATTTGGGATTTGAGCCTATAAAGACGAGTGTCGGCAAGATAGGACTTTTGGTCTGCTGGGATCAATGGTATCCCGAAGCTGCAAGGTTAATGGCACTGAAGGGGGCGGATTTACTCATATATCCTACGGCTATCGGTTGGTTTGACGAAGATGAAAAGAGCGAAAAACAACGCCAGCTTGAGGCGTGGATCACTATACAGCGCTCTCATGCAATAGCAAATGGTCTGCCTGTGATATCAGTAAATAGAGTTGGGAAAGAGTTGGACGATAAGGGCGCTATAGATGGTATCAGATTTTGGGGAAATTCGTTTGCGGCAGGCGCTCAGGGCGAATTGCTGGCTCATGCAGACGATAAAAAAGAGTGTATTGTTTATTTTGATTTAAATATTAAAAGAAGCGGCGAAGTAAGACGAATTTGGCCGTTTTTAAGAGACAGACGCATAGACGCTTATACGGATATTACGAAAAGATTTATTGACTGATCTACCTTTTTTTGCCATTTCCGTCATTCCAACGACCGAACGGCAAGCGAAGCATATATCGTGAGGGGTGGCAGGAATCCAACCCTTTCTCCGTCATTCCCGTGAAGACGGGAATCCAAAAAACATAGAAAATAGTAAAGGGGTTTTGGTTTTATGCGCTTTATCTTATTTAAATATATGCAAAAATTTTTAAAATGCGCTTTCAAGGAAACATTTTACTTTAGCATATGTGCTTCGCTTGTTTTGGATTCCCGCCTGCGCGGGAATGACATAAGAGGAAGCAGGTATTACAAAACGGGGAATTTTTGAATGCGGTCATAAAATCTTAAAAGAGTAAAAATCAAAAAATAGATAGTATTTGCAGGATTTATCTAAAACTTATATCTCTCAAACAGCCATATGATAGCGAACATCGTTCCTGCGGTTTTAGGCTTGCTTTCATCATATATAAACTCTTTTGCGCAAGATACGGGAAGAAAAAATATCTCTATCTGCTCATCATGTACGCCGCCGCCTTTCTCTTTTTTCATACTCTCATCTATTGTTGCAAAAAAGATTGTCTGTTTTGCGCCGGAAAAGCCAATTCCCGTATAAAAAGTGAATAACCGCTCAAGCTGCGATAACGGCACGGCATAACCGCACTCTTCCATTATCTCCTCTTGCATGGTCTTCTCTTCGCTCTGGTTTTTATCCAATATACCTGCGCACATCTCATAAGTAAAACCATCAATCTCTTGATTGTGCATATATACTGCGGGACGAAACTGTTTTACAAAAACAAACGCTTTTTTGTCGGTATGGTACAAAATACATGCAACACTGTCATGCGTTTTGATACAATCCCATCTCTTTTTTTTACCATCTTCTTCATAAAAAACGCTGAATGGCTGTATATAAGGAGATTTGATATTGTTTTTTATCTTTAAAATCTTAATCTCATGTCCCATGCTGCTCTTTTAACTATACCGTATTCCCCGCTATATCAACCACATAAACAAAACTGCCGTTTATATCGGGAGAACTCTTATTTGCCTGCGCTTCGGATATTTTCTCTCTCATAATATTGGCATATTCATTAAAATCTGCCTTCTCTTTTCCTGTAAGCGCACTCTTTGCCACTTTTATAACACTTGAAGGATTTATCGGTTGATTGTTTTTATAAAGACCAAGATGCAGATGTGGACCGGTGCTGACACCCGTATTTCCGACATAAGCTATAAGTTCGCCTTTTTTTACATATTTACCGCTTTTTAAAGATTTGGCAAAGCCGTTTAAATGCGCATAGAGCGTTGAATATCCGCCTTCATGAGCGATTTTAACAGTTTTGCCGTATCCGTTTTGCGTACCGACAAATGTTACTCTGCCATCTCCTGCCGCTTTCACGGGAGTTCCCATGGGCGCTGCATAATCAATACCGTAATGCGCCTGGTATTTTTTCAATATCGGATGCCATCGTTTAAGCGTAAAAGGCGATGAGATGCGCGTAAATTTAAGCGGCGTCATTAAAAAAAATCCCTCTATCTCTTTGCCGTCATTATTATAGTATCTGCCTTTAGGTTCATAAAAAAATACATACTCTTTTTTACCGCCCGTCTCTACCATAGCGGCTTTTATCAGCGGATTTGAAAAGTGTGAACCAAGTCGCGTTTTTTCTCTATATAAAAGTACAAAATTAGTTCCTTGTCTTAATCTTTTAAAATCTACATTGCCCTGAAATGAGTTCACAAATTCGCGCGCCAAAAGAGTACTGTTTGTAATCGTCATGATATCCTGATACGGAGAAATCTGCAATTCAAATACAAGCTCTTTGTCGCTCTCTTGATATGCCGCAGGAGTAAAACAGGCAGTGAAATTATTATCTTTTTCCTTATATATATGCAACTGTAATTCTCCGCCGCCGACAGGTATAAGTATCTGCCTTATATCGTCCTCATCGCCGCGCAGTACATAATATTTAGTACCTGCATATATCTCTGCTACCGCTTCTTTATCTTCTGCATCAAGATTATAATAGAGAGAGAAAGGGAGTGAATTTTTTTCTAAAAATATTAAAAACGTTTCGCCTTTTTCCCAATAATACTCCTCCGCTCTTGAACCAAAAACCAAGCTCGTCAAAAGAGTAATAAAAAGAATAAAGCGAATCATGCAGCAACCTTTGTTTTGAAATTAAAATAAAAATAAAAATTCTAACCTATTTTTTCTTATATTTTTATGTTATACGCAAATCTATTAATCTTTTTTAAAATCAATTATTGTATAATTCACTTTCTAAAATATTTCACAAAAGGTATATTTTGTTGTTGCAGCGGCTATTTTTAATCTTATCCTTACCCATAACTTTTATTTTTGCAGCATATGACAAACCGCTGTTTGAAGAGTATGAAACCAAACTGATATCGGTAGAAAAAAATCTGGCAATTATTGAAGATTCGCCTTCTATTATGGCAGGTTCAAGCGGTATTGTAATGTATATATTCGACAACGAAGAGTCTATGATAATATCAAGAGCTGTGGTTGTAAGCAAAAACGGCTCACAAGCTGTATTAGAACTAATTCCTTTTGACAATCTCGCACAGAATAATTTTCCAAGAATATCTATTACTCCAAAAACAGGCGATATTGTCAAACTAAATTATCTCTACAACCGTTCGCTTATAGTAGCTCCAAATTATGAAGCATTTAAAAAAATAACCGATTTTTTTATAAATATAGAGTGGGTACACCCTGATATTACGGCGGCATTTTTAGCAAAAAGATATATTCCAAATCCTGATAGAAAGCGTTTTAAGGAGATGTGCAGTATCAACATGACAGGACTCATAACCTTTAATATGAACAATATGGGATATTTTGTGGACTGTATCTCTTTTAAAGTGGTAAAAGCTTTTAAAATGCCGAATGAGAGCGATAAAACAATTCTGCCGTTTTACAGCCGTATTTCGGATAATATCAAAACTTCGCCCCTTGTTATAGGCAACAAAGAGATTACGGATTATAGTGAATATTACAGGCATCTGCTGGGAATAAAATGATAGACAATCTACATATCAAGGCTCTGTCTGATATAGTAGGATACGAAAATATCTACACCGACAAAGCTCATTTGATCGCATATTCGTACGATGCTACAAGAGCCAGATTTGAACCTGACTGCGTTATTTTTCCAAGAGACGAAAAAGATGTAAGCGATATTTTGCATTATTGCAATAAAAATGCTCTTATAATTATCCCAAGAGGCGCAGGAAGCGGATTCACGGGCGGGAGTTTGAGTATCAAAGGCGGCATTATATTAGCTTTTGAAAAGCACATGAATAAAATCCTTGAAATTGACATGGACAACATGGTAGCCGTGGTACAGCCTGGCGTTATCAATATGGATTTGCAAAAAAGCGTAGAGGCAAAAGGGCTTTTTTATCCTCCTGACCCTGCAAGCGAAGAGCACTCCACGATAGGCGGCAATGTCAGCGAAAACGCAGGCGGCATGAGAGCGGCAAAATACGGCATTACAAAAGATTATGTCATGGCTTTGCGAGCTGTTTTGCCAAGCGGAGAGATAATAAGAGCCGGGAAGCGAACCATCAAAGATGTCGCGGGATATAATATCGCAGGCATTTTAATAGCAAGTGAAGGCACGCTTGCGGTCATCACCGAGATAACCGTAAAACTCATCACAAAACCAAAATTTACAAAAACCGCTTTCGGCGTTTTTCCGAGCGTGCAGCACGCCATGAATGCAGTTTATAAAACTTTCGCAAACGGTATAACGCCCGTTGCTATGGAGTTTTTGGATAACCTTAGCATTAAAGCTGTGGAAGAGAGATTTAAAAAAGGGCTTCCCACAGATGCCGGCGCTATACTTATAACGGATGTAGATGCTGCGGCGCAAAATGTTTTGGATGAACAGATGGAGAAAATCAGCGAAGTATTCGGCCTGAATGGCTGCAGCGAATTTAAGATAGCCAAAGATGAACATGAAGCGAAGGATTTGTGGTTTGCCAGACGCAACTGTTCGCAAAGCATTACGATTTACGGAAGTAAAAAACTAAACGAAGATGTTACGGTTCCTCGCAGCAAACTGCCCGAACTTCTTGACGAAATTTATGAAATATCCAAAAAATACAACCTGCTTATCCCTTGTTTCGGACACACGGGCGATGGCAATGTCCATACAAACGTTATGGTTGACGGCAGCAATGAAGAGCAATTAAAACTTGGACATAAGGCGATAGAAGAGGTATTTGAAGCTGCCATAAAACTTGGCGGCACGCTAAGCGGCGAACATGGCATAGGCATCTCAAAAGCGCCGTTCATGCGTTTGGCGTTTACGGATGCCGAGATGAATCTTTTTCGTTCCATCAAAAAAGCATTTGACCCGAATAATATCCTAAATCCTTACAAAATGGGGCTTGATTAGATGAAATTACCGCAAAAAATAAGAGCTTTTTACGCACTTTTGGGCAGGCTTAACGACAAAGATTTGATGACTTACTCTTCAAGCCTTAGTTTTCACACGATACTTGCTATCATTCCCGTTTTGCTTTTAACATTTTCCGTCATTACCAAACTGCCGAGCTTTGAAGAACATTATAATACGATAAAAAGTTTTATATTTGACTCTCTTTCGCCTTCCAATCCGTTAGCTATTTCGGAGTATATAGATAAATTTTTGGGCAATACAACGCAGATAGGGATATTCGGTTTTGTAACTATGCTTATTGTTTCCATCATGTTTTTCAGAGACTATGAGACTATTTTCAATAAAATCATGCATGTAAATCCGCGTCCGTTTTGGCACTCATTCTCTTCATATTGGACGCTTGTAACATTTGCTCCGATACTGTTTGGTTGCTCATTTTATCTATCCACTATCATACAAAATTTTTTACAAAGTCATGGTCTTGAGGGCATAAATTTTTTGGCGGTATTTCCTTATCTTGTGGTATGGGCAATATTCTTTACTGTATATATGATATCTTCAAACGCTAAAATATCTTTTGGCGTCGGTGCCATATCGTCGTTTTTGGCCTCATTGATATGGTATATATCAAAAACTCTTTTTGTACTATATGCGACTTACAATCAAATATACAGCACAATATACGGATCTTTCAGCGTGGTGCTGTTTCTCTTTGTGTGGGTTTATATCTCATGGGTTATATTTTTATACGGCGTGAGAGTCTGCTATCTTCTGCATTCAGCTCAACAAAAAAGCAAAGAAACCAACGCCCATAACAGTCAAGGGAAGCATAAAAATTCTCTTCCACATAGCGCCAAGCGAAAGAGCGATATAGACAATAAGCAGCCATAATGGAGTATGTACCTCTACGCTGGGCATTTCAAAAGTTAAAAATTTTACAATAAAACTGTCCAGAATCCAACCCTGCCCTATTAAATGCAAAACCGCTTCAACGGGGTAAAAAACAACAAATAGAATACTTAACGGTATGCAGGCAAATTGCGCTATGCTTAATATGCCAAACCAGTAATGGACTAACGGGTTCATGGCAAAAAAGAGCCAAAAATTGATAATAATCACGCTCTGCCACACTTTAAATGTTTGTCCGAAATGTTTTACATAGACAAATATAAAAAAGACGCCAAAACATGACAGTATAAAACCTACATTAAAAGCAAGATGCGGAAAGAGACTGATTAAAAATGCCGCACATAAAAAAAGTACCTCAAAATTGATGACATTAATCCCGCGCCACAAAAATAAAAATCCCCCTACTCCCATAATATAAGAACGTAAAAACGACGGCGTCATATCTATAAGCCATAAATATCCTCCGAGCGCTAAAAAAACAATAAGCGAAATATCCCATCTTAAGTTTCTGTATGGAAAATATCTGTTTTGCAAAATACGGTAAGGAAAACTCAAAAGCGCATACAAAAAACCAAATATTATGCCCAAATGAAATCCGCTTATGGCAATTATATGCGCTATGCCCCACTGCTGCACCGAATTTCTTAAATCTTTTGATATTGAAGTAGCGAGAAAAAGTGCTCCAAACAACTCTTTCGCTATATTCTCCTCATGTTGAGAAGCGATAATATTAAACAGCCTGTTTTTTAAACTTGTATCTTCCGCCTCATTCGCCCAGATTAATACCGACTGTGCATAAAATCTGCGCGATAAAAAAGAGCCGAAGCCAACCTCTTCCGTTTTGACGCGAAAGCCTAAACGCATATTGGTTTTAAATTCGTCTTTCGCAAAGTAAGCCACTGTCAAAGTAATGCCGTCATCATTTTTTATGTAAAGTCTTTTATAATCCCTGCCGTTTTTTGCCGTAAGAGGAACAATATTTACCAAATCGCCGCGAAATGTCGCCCATGAATGGCTCTTAAAATCCAAAAAGTCGGCATATTTAAAAGCGATATTTATAAGAAATATTGCAAGTAGCGCCGCCGAAACTACCGCCACTTCAAATCTGCGTTGAAACAGCGGCAGATATGGCTTCATGAGAGCTTCTAACTAAATATTAAAATCTATTTTATTAAAAGTATAAGTCGGCTCTGCATCGTATTTGTCAGCAAAATTTGTGATTGCCTTCTTAAACATAATTTCTACCGTACCAATAGGTCCGTTTCTGTTTTTACCGATAAGTATCTCCACATCTTCCACATCTTTTTTGACAAAATTGCTCTTATACTCTTTGCCGTCTCTTTTCGCTTTCTCTTCGCGCTCTTTCTCTTCGCGCTCTTTATAAATATCGCCTCTGTAAACAAACAGTATGATGTCGGCATCTTGCTCAATTGCTCCCGACTCTCTCAAATCGCTCAACATCGGTCTTTTATCGTCTCTGCTTTCAAGGCTGCGGTTAAGCTGCGAGAGGGCAACTACGGGCATATCAAGTTCTCGCGCAAGCAGTTTTAACCCGCGGCTGATTTCGCTTACTTCCAAATGCCTCTCTTTACCGCCCGCACTTGTCATGAGCTGCAGATAATCTATAACGCAGAGTGAAATTTCAGGATGTTTCATTTTTAGTTTTCTCAGTTGAGAGCGCACTTGATGTATAGTAATATTGCCTTGATCGTTTACAAAAAGTTTTCTTCTTGAAAAACTGTCCGCAGCATCAGATAATTTTGTCCACTGTTCTTCGTCAAGATTTCCAACTTTAAGGTTTTGAAGCGGTATTGATGTTTCTGCGCTTAACATTCTTAACATTAACTGCTCTGCAGGCATCTCCAAAGAGAATACCGCAACGCCTTTATTGTCGTTAATGCAGTGTCTTACAATACTAAGGCAAAAAGCGGTTTTACCCATGGAAGGTCGTGCGGCAATAACAACAAAATCGCCGTTATTAAAACCTGTGGTAAGCCTGTTTAGATGAAAAAAGCCAACATCAAGCCCCGTAATCATCGCATTGCCTCTGGCTTTCATCTCTTTGATATGTTCTATCGTAGCGCGCGCCATCTCATTGGATTCTCTAAACTCTTTTTCGCTTGATTCCTGTGCAATATTATAAAGTTTTTGCTGAACTATATCTACGGCTTCATGAGCCGGCAAATCTTTCTCTACCGTAACATCATTTATATCGCCCGTCAATGATAAAAGTTGTCTTTTGGTAGATCTCTCTTTTATCTCTTTAGCATATGCGTTTATGTTCGGAACCCAATTTGTAGAGAGAATATCAAGCATTGCATTTTCATCAAACTTGCCTTTTTTCTCCAATACATTTTTTAAAAACTCTTCATCTATCGGATGCTCGTCTTTTTCGCACTCAAACATAGCTTCAAATATATGCTGATGTGCGGGCAGATAAAAATCATGAGGTTTTAGTATTGAATAAACTTTTTCAAAGAGTACGGGATTAAAAATTATGGAACTGAGAACGGAACGTTCCATGTTTATATTGTGCTGATTAACCATTTAGACTCTCCTTTTCTATCTCTTCCAAAAATCTTTCCACCAACTCTTTCTCTTTAAGTTTTGCGACAACTTCGCCCTTTTTTATGATAAGTCCGCTGCCTTTACCGTAAGCTATCGCCACGTCAGCCTCTTTTGCCTCGCCTATCGCATTTACAACGCAGCCCATGACAGAGATATTTAAAGGCGCTTTTATATGCGCCGTTTTCTCTTCTATCTCTTTGACGGCTGTTACAAGGTCTGCTTGGATACGCCCGCATGTAGGACATGACACGATATTTACCCCGTCATTTGTCCTGCCGCTGTCTTTTAATATAGCCTTAGCTACTCTTATCTCCTCTTCAAGTTCGCCCGTAATGGAGACTCTCATGGTATCGCCAATGCCTTCAAGCAGAAGCGAACCTAAAGCGATTGATGATTTTATCGTTGAGTGAAATAACGTTCCCGCTTCCGTAACGCCAAGATGGAAAGGATACTCCACTAAAGGTCTTAACATTCTATAAGCCTCAACCGTGCGGGCGGCATTGCTTGCTTTCAAAGAGACTTTTATATCGGTAAAACCCAAATCTTCTAAATATTTTATATTGTAAAGTGCAGACTCTACCATGCCTTTTGGCGTTGCGCCATATTTTTGCTCAAACTCTTTTTCCAAACTTCCGCCGTTTATACCTATGCGAATCGGGATATTTCTCTCTTTGCATGCTTTGACTACCTCTTTTACTCTCTCTTTTGAGCCGATATTTCCCGGATTTATCCTTATGCAGTCAGCAACTTCGGCAGCTATGAGAGCCAAACGATAGTTGAAATGAATGTCTGCCACAAGCGGAATTGAAATTTGTGATTTTATCTTTTTTAAGGCGTTTGCATCTTTTAAGTCCGGCACGGCAACGCGCACGATGTCGCACCCTGCTATTTGAAGTCTTTTTATCTGTTCAACGGTAGATTTTATATCATGCGTTTTGGAAAATGTCATGGATTGCACGCTAACAGGCGCATCTCCGCCCACAAGCACTCCGCCGACATTTATCTGTTTTGTTTTATATCTTTGCATGATCGCCTCTTTAGTAAATTAAAATGATAGCAAAAAAAATCTTTACCTCTCTTTTATAAAAGAATAAATATAATCTTTTTTACCAAACGGGGTGCTGATATTTATCGGCTGAGATTATACCCTTTGAACCTGTACGGGTAATGCTGTCGTAGGGATTATAACTTCTTCATAAATTCCTAAACACTTTTCCTGTTTTATTTTTTTAAAAAAGGATAAAAATGTTTT
>JAISXY010000054.1 GCA_031270285.1 Campylobacteraceae bacterium | reverse complement strand
TGCTCTTTTGCTTTTCTAAAATGTTTTCTTCTTGCGCTGAAAAAGCCTCGCGCTAATTTTAGAACCTTTTTGTGTCGTCTGCGTCTGACAACACCTGTTTTTACTCTTGCCATCTATCTTCTCCTTAACCTTTTGGTGCCTTTATTTCAAGGACTTGCCCTGTCTTGCAGGGGGATTGCAACGATTGAATGATTTAAAAATCAAAAACTAAAATGGGGCAAATTAAATTTGGCAAAGCATTATCTTGATAGATTTTTCATTTGTGCTATCAACGTATTTTGCCTCTTTTAATCCACGCATGCGTTTTGCGCTCTTTTTCGTCAAAATGTGACTTCTAAAGGCAGCTCCGCGTTTAATGCGGTTTTTAGCAGCTTTGAAGCGTTTTGCCGCTCCGCGTACCGTTTTCATTTTCGGCATGCTAACTCCTTGCGTAATTATCTGAAAATTGCTTAATTGGCATTTTTCAAAGCTAATGATTTTAGCGGAAATATTCTTAAGAGACAGTTAAAACAAACTCTAAGCATTGATTTGTATAGATACATGGAAACTATTTTATTATTGTATAATCTTAATTGTAAAATTTATACAATCTTTATGTTGGAGTTTTCTATGGAAATAAAAGTTATTAGAGGTATCATCAAAGAAACTGATACAGAAACTGTCGGTTCCAGAGGCGATTTCAGAGGGCATACTACTTTTGACGGCGGAGGCAAAAGGGCGTCATGTCTTCGACTAATATTCAAAGCGATCACACCCTTATAGGTTCTACCTACGTAACATTTGTGAATGATCAAGGTTCCGGATTGATAAGCAAGCTAATTTTCAACTTTGAATACAATGGGCTCTCTAAGCGACAATTGTATTCTGTAGGAGACGATATACTTGCCATCGGACTTGAAAACAGAAAAGGCAGTGATGTAAAAGTATTTTACTATTATAATATCACAAAACACACATACAAAAGACCCCCAGGAACATTTGCCAGATTTGTTGGAGGATTTTTTATAGCTTTGATTTTTTTCTTATGCGCTTTGGGGTTTGTCTCTGCTTTCAACGGAAATAGATGGACGGATGACCATATTGCAGAATTGATAATATCTTTATTTTTTTCTCTTGCTGCTTTACTTTTCTATTTTGCATGGGCAAAAATAGGAAAAATGAAAAAAGTATTTTTAGCAGAACTTGATAAGCTAAATATACGACTTTAAACCGCAAAAGATAATTTTAGAAGTTTTTGCGCCTAAAACGGAAAACTTCTAAAAGCTATTTTTTAGGCACAGTCAGCATATTTACATATCGCCCTTCAAAATTCGGCTCATGATCTCTGTCGGCAATATCGTTCATCAAGCCCCAGACGTTATTAAGAACGTTTACGCCGGATTCAGGATTTGACATTTCGCGACCTTTCAGAAAAACACGAAATTTTACATGCTTGCCTGACTGGATAAACTCTCTTGCCTGTTTTATTTTGTAATTTATATCATTTTGAGCGATTTTGACAGATAGCTTTATCTCTTTTATCTCTATGATCTTCTGCTTTTTTTTAGCCTCTTTTTGCTTCTTTTCCTGTTGGTATTTGAATTTGCCGTAATCCATTATCTTGCAGACGGGCGGATTGGCGTTTGGCGAAATGAGCACCAGATCAAGTCCAAGTTCATCAGCTTTTCTCAGCGCTTCATTGCGGCTTATGATACCGTACTGCGTGCCGTCATCTCCAACGCAACGAACTTCACTTGCCCTTATTTGCTGATTTAGCAATATATCCTTATCTTTCTCTTTACTCAAAAGTGTACCTCACCTATTTTCTCCTTTATTAATTGGAATAATTTTTCTTTTGTTAAATTATACTGTTTTCTTTCTCGTCTATCTCTTAAAGCAACACTTTTTGTGCCAACTTCCTCATCTCCTATGACTAAAATCATCGGAACTTTCTGTTTTTCAGCCGTTCTTATGCGTTTATTCAGGCTTTCGTTTTTGCTTGACACCTCTACATCTATATCCAAAGCCGTAAGCTCATTTGCCAACTCTTTGGAATAATCCAGATGAGCGTCCCCGATAGGAATGATAACTACTGCCGTAGGAGCGATAAAAAGAGGAAACTCTCCGGCTGTGTGTTCGGTTAAAATCCCTATAAATCTCTCAAAAGAGCCCAAAATAGCGCGGTGTATCATGACAGGACGGGCTTTTTCATTGTTAGCGTCTATATATGAGAGGTCAAAACGCTCTGGCAGATTGAAGTCCACCTGTACCGTTCCGCACTGCCATTTTCTTTTTAGAGCGTCTGTTATTTTTATATCTATCTTAGGACCGTAAAATGCACCCCCACCTTCGTCTATGCCGTATTTCAATCCATTTTCATCAAGCGCATCTTTAAGCCCTTTTGTAGCCTTTTCCCAATTTACATCATCGCCGATTGATTTGGCTGGTTTTGTTGAAATCTCCATCTCATAAGTAAAATCAAAACTCTTCATTATCTTATCAACAAAACTTAAAATCTCCAAAATATTCTCTTTTATCTGATCGGATCTACAGAATATATGGGCATCATCTTGCGTAAATTCGCGAACCCTGAAAAGCCCATGCAAAACGCCGCTTTTTTCGTGTCTGTGCACCACTCCGTATTCAAAAAACTTCAAAGGTAAATCACGATAGCTTCTAACATCATTTTGGAAAACTTTAATATGCCCAAGACAATTCATGGGTTTTATGCCGTATTCGGTCTCATCTATCGTAGTAAAGTACATATTTTCGCCGTAATTTTGATAATGCCCGCTGATTTTCCATGCATCTGCTTTTAAAAGCTCCGGGCCTCGTACCGGCTGATAACCTCTTAGGCGATGCGCGCGAAACAGCAAACTCTCAAGCTTGCTTCTAAGTCTTGCGCCGTTTGGCAGCCAGATAGGCAGTCCCCCGCCTACTTCGTCATCAAATGTAAACAGTTTAAGTTCCGTCCCAAGCTTTCTATGATCGCGTTTTTTAGCCTCTTCTATCATGGCAATATGTTCTGCTAAACTCTGTTTGTCGGCAAATGCCGTTCCATAAATTCGCGTAAGCATTTCGCGTTTTTCATCTCCGCCAAGATACGCCCCTGAAACCCTTGTGAGTTTGAAAAATCTTAGATATTTGGTATTTGGCACATGAGGACCTCTGCACAAATCTTCAAAATCGCCCTGTTTATAAGTCGTAACCGTGCCATCTGGTATTCGGAGCAAAACTTCTTGCTTTAGATCGTCATTTGCAAATTTTTTGATTATCTCCTGTTTTGTATAAGCGTTTTTTATGATAGGCTCTCTCTCGTTTGCTATCTTTTGCATCTCCTGCTCGATAGCCTTCAAATCTTCTTCGCCGATTTTTGTATCAACTCTAAAATCATAATAAAACCCGTCCTCTATCACAGGACCTACGAAAAATTTTGCCTCGCTGTAAAGTCTTTTTATCGCATGAGCCATCAAATGAGCGGTAGAATGGCGGATAACTTCAAGCGCATCGGCTGAATTATCAAAATATATATCTTTGGCATTTTGCGGTTTTTGCGGGGCAGTCTGCTTATCTACTATGATATCGCCGAATCTGTAAGCTAAAATATCTTCTCTCATTTTTATAAAATTTCCTTTTGACCTGTTGAACTTCCAAACCAACGGAAGAACGTAAATATAATGGTGGCCACGAGAGGACTTGAACCTCCGACCACTACCATGTCAAGGTAGTGCTCTACCAACTGAGCTACGCGACCAAAATATGTATAAAATAGAACTTTTTGTACCGAAAGACAACTATCCAATAATACATGAGATACTCAAAGCCAAAAATTATATCTTACGAAATCTTTTATTTGTCTTTAAGTACCGTTTTGCGATAAAAAATCTTACTAAATCGTGCCGTTTAAAATGATTGATCAAGCAATGCAAAGTCTATATCAGCTCAAACAATACGAAATTTTCGTCTGCTATAGTAAACTTGCTTGTCCAAATTTCACTTGTGTTTTAAAACAAAAAATTAATTAGCTATCAAAAATAAAATATTGCCATATAAATTTAAGCCTAATATTATTAACACTTCTATATAATCCAAATCCTGCTTTTATTTTTGGACAGATGGGTGAGCTGGCTGAAACCACACCCCTGCTAAGGGTGCAAGTCTTAATCGGGCTTCGAGGGTTCGAATCCCTCTCTGTCCGCCAGAATCAAAAGCCTGTTATTAAAAACTATACAGTCTTTTTTCTCTCAAAAAGCATTACAATCAATATCAGTATAACGGCAAAGTTTATCATCACATCGGCGAAATTAAATACAGCAAATTCAAATCCGTAATGCCACGCTATATAGTCCACAACCCCGCCATGTAAAAATCTATCTATAATGTTTCCGCATCCGGCGCCGAAGATTATTCCAACAGCTATGTAATTTTTCAGAAAAAAGCTCTTTTCGCGGTACACTAATGCTAAAAGCGCCAATATAAGCGCCATTTGTATGTATTTCAAACTCTCGCCCAAAAATGCAAACATGGAGAAAGCAACGCCCTTATTTAGCACCAAATAGAGCGAAAAAATTTCGCTGTGCCACTCCAGTCCGCCTAAAAAAAGCGATTTGATAAATTGGTCTGATGCAAAAACTATCAGTGCAAAAAAAACGCTCATGATAATCTTTTTAGCCATTCAACGCTCTTTTGAAAAACTCTTCGCTTGTTTTTGCCGCTTTGCCAAGTATCTTATCATCGCCCGCTTCAAGTAAAATCCGCAGCAAATTTTCAGTACCGGAATACCTTATAAGAAACCTTATATTTTGGTTTTTCAGATTATCGCAGAGCTCTTTGTATCCTTTTATCTCATGAAGTGGTATCTTTTCATTTACATGCAAATTTATAAGCTTTTGCGGATAAAGTTCAAAAGGATTGAGGCTGACGCTCGCGGCATTTTTTTGTTTTGTGAGCAGATACGCCATCACTTGAAGAGCCGCCACAAGCGCATCGCCCGTTTTGGCAAAATCAGAAAAGATAATATGTCCGCTCTGCTCTCCTCCGAAATTTGAACTAAGCTCTTTCAGTTTTTCCAAAACATATTTATCGCCGACATTGCAGCGGGCAAGTTTTATATCGTTGGCTTTCAAAAAATCTTCTAACGCTTGGTTGCTCATGTTGGTTGCTACTACATAGTCGCTTTTCAGCAAAGAACTCTTTTTCAAATGATTGGCTAAAACGCCCAAAAGCTTATCGCCCTCTATCACTTTGCCTTTCTCGTCAACCACGATGAGTCTATCGGCATCTCCGTCAAATGCAAATCCTATATCAGCGCGAAGCCTTACAACCTCTTCGCCCAATTTTTGCGGATGCAAAGCGCCGCATGAGAGATTTATATTGCTTCCGTTGGGTTCGTCATTTATCACAAAAATATCAGCTCCAAGTTCGCTAAAAATCGTAGGAGCGACCTTGTACGCCGCACCGTTTGCCACATCAAGCACTATTCTCACACCTCTTAGCGTCAAATCTTTAGGAAACGAATTTTTTATATGCACGATATATCGTCCTATCACATCGTCTATGCGCTTTGATGTACCTATCTCAAGTTCTACTTTTTGGTTTTTTGCTATCAGTTCGGGGTTATAATAGATTTTTTCTATCTCTTCTTCGTCTTTGACATCAAGTTTATAGCCCGTATGGTCAAAAAATTTGATACCGTTGTCAAAATAACTGTTGTGAGATGCGCTTATCATGATCCCCGCATCGCACCGCATATCTTCGGTCAAAAAAGCAATCGCAGGCGTGGGCATGGGGCCTATTTGTATCACATTGTACCCTACCGCGGTAAGACCTGAAACTATGGCGTTTTCTATCATGTAGCCGCTTTTTCTCGTATCTTTGCCGACCAAAATCTTATTTGTCAGCGAGTGTTTTCTAAAAAATATGCCTGCCGCCATAGCAAGTTCCATAGCTGTTTTGGCGCTTAATTTCTCTCCGGCTTTTCCTCTTACTCCGTCAGTTCCAAATAATTTCATTGCCATATCCTTGAGCTTATATAATAAAAACGGTTGCGTATTGTAACAAACAAACAGTAAATTTCCGATTTATTGCAAAAAAAGATTTAATACTATTAAATTTCACTTAAATTAAGTTTCGTATAATTTGTAATTCTGTATAATCCAACACTAAATTTCAAAAAAGGTATTTTACTATGGCAAATCATAAATCCTCGGAGAAACGCGCAAGACAGACAAAAGTTAGAACCGAGAGAAATAGATTTTACAAAACTCGTATAAAAAATCTAACAAAAAACGTACTAACGGCTGTTAGCGCAAATGATACTGCAGCCGCAGATACGGCATTTATAGCGGCTAACAAAGACATTCACTCTTATGTGGGTAAAGGCATTTTGACAAAAAATACAGCAGCAAGAAAAGTCAGCAGACTTGCCAAACTTGTTAACTCTTTAAAAACCAAAACCGCTTAAGCGGTTTTACCCCCCCTCATGCTAAAAGACAAACTCTTACCGTTTATCAATCGCTATGGCGAACTCTCGTCGCTTTTATCGGATATCAACATATCTTCGGATATAAAAAGAATGACCGAACTCTCAAAAGAGCAGGCGTCTCTTGAAGATATTTTTATAAAAGCAAAAAATTATATCAAAATGCATGAGAGTATTGAAGAGAACAGGATTTTGCTTGAAGATCCGGAACTTGGAGAACTTGCAAAAGAGGAGCTCAAAAATCTGGAGCGCGATATAGAAACGCTTGAAAATGAGATAAAGCTTTTGCTGCTCCCAAAAGATCCTAACGATGATAAAAACATCTTTCTTGAGATTCGAGCAGGCACAGGCGGAGACGAAGCGGCGCTATTTGTAGCGGATCTTTTTAAAGCTTATGCAAGATATGCGGAAAGTAAGCGATGGAAAGTGGAGATAGTAAGCCAAAGTGAGGGGATTTTGGGCGGGTTTAAAGAGATTATCGCCATCATACAGGGCAAAGGCGCATACAGCCGTTTAAAACATGAAGGCGGCACGCACAGAGTGCAAAGAGTGCCTGAGACCGAATCCCAAGGCAGAGTTCACACATCAGCCGTTACGGTTGCCGTTATGCCGGAAGTTGATGAAGTTGATATACAGATAAACCCGAATGATTTAAAAATTGATGTCATGAGAAGCTCTGGTCATGGCGGACAATCCGTAAATACTACCGACAGCGCCGTTAGAATCACTCACTTGCCGACAGGTATCGTTGT
>JAISXY010000095.1 GCA_031270285.1 Campylobacteraceae bacterium | reverse complement strand
GCCCCAAGATCGCATTAGCGCATATATTGCCGCCGACTATTTTTCTAAATTTGCCGCCGCGCCCAAAAATCTCCTCTCCGCCGTAGCCAATGATTGCAAAGGCTTGCATCTCTCTTACGACGCTGTGGAAGTTATCAATACAAGATGTTCGCTAAGGCATAACTATTCCTTTGCCGCAAAAGACAATGAGCGTTTTTTTGACGAAGATGAACGGGAATTTTATATGCAAAGCAGTTCTATGATAAACGAATACCGCTATGCAAAAGACGGCAAACTTTTCAGAATAGACGGCTTTATCACTCATGCATCCGAAGTTTTTAAGGTCGTAAAAAATAAAAAAGTACTCATCAAAAACGCTATGGACGGCTTGATAGAACAGTCTGAACGCGACAGTCTGTATAGAATATACTTTTTCCCCGACAAAACGCGCAAAATATACTTTGGACAGAGCCAAAAGAGCAGCAGCGATTTAAATTATCTGGAAAAATACAATCTCATAAAGAACAACGATCTAAAATATCTCGCGGAATACGAAAAAAAGATATGGGACAAATACGGCGGCAAAGATGAGCAGAAGCTTCAAACTTTCAATAGAAATATGGGGTATGTCAAACGCATTTTAAGCGCTTCAGACGAGGAGTTGCAAAAAGAGTTTGATGAGATATACAAAAAGAACTTCCGGCCGATAGAGATAAAAGAGGGCAGATGTGATTACGACTATTAAAGCAAACGCGTATTACCAAAAAGCCTGCGATCTTGGCGACAAAAACTCCTGTGAGAAATAAGCCTTAATCATACGGTTTGTTTTGGCATATTGTCGCGCCGATGCAAGAGACGATTTGCGCTATAATGTCATAGATAAAGAGGCTTGGATTGAGCTTTGAGCAATGCGGATAGTAAATAAGGAGATGGAACATGCGGTTTTGCGTTATACGCTTTTCGATGACGGCCTGCCCGCCGTCTTCAAAAAGCGCTTGCACGCCGCCCTCCCGGAAATCGAAATCGCCTTCGACGCGGAGCGCGGCATCGTCGTTTCCGATAAAAGCGCGGTCGAGATATGAGCGCGTGACGGCAGAGCGGTGAAATGGCCGCGCGCAAAACGGCGGCGGCGGGCGTCGTCTTCGATCGCAGCCTTCCCACATCACCCGGCAAGAAGCAATTACGCCGTAACATGTAGAGCATGGCGATAATGTATGACATATTCCATTATGTCATACTCGTGCAAATGGGCATCCAAAACAAGCGAAGCGCTTTCGGCTTGCCGAAATGTTTCCTATAAAAATAACTTAAAAAATTTCAAGATAATATTTGATTTGGTTTTAAATTTTTAATAAGTATGCGGATATTTGCCGTAAATGTAAAATTAAGATTTTCCGACAAAAATATCGGAAAATCTCATATTTTACTGATCTTCATAAAGTGTTGTGCTTAAGTATCTTTCACCCGTGTCGCAAAAGATTGTTACTATCGTTTTGCCTTTGTTTTCAGGGCGGCTTGCGATAATTTTTGCCGCATAAACATTAGCTCCCGAAGAGACACCAACTAAAAGTCCCTCCTGCTTGGCTAACGCTCTTGAAGTTTGCGAAGCGTTTTCGTAGCTTACGGTCAATATCTCATCATACACTTTCGTATTTAAAACATCAGGCACAAATCCTGCGCCTATACCTTGAATCTTATGAGGAGCAGGTTTACCTCCGCTAAGAACAGGCGAAGTGTCAGGCTCTACCGCTACTATTTTAACTTTTGGATTCTTTTTTCTCAATACTTCGCCCACGCCGGTCAGCGTTCCGCCCGTACCTACTGCCGCTATAAAAATATCCACTTTCCCGTCAAGATCTTTTACTATCTCTTGAGCTGTTGTTTTCCTGTGAATCTCAGGATTTGCCTCATTTGCAAACTGCTGAGGGATAAAAGAGTTTTGTATCTCTTTTCCAAGCTCAACCGCTTTATTTACAGCACCCTTCATGCCAAGCTCGGGAGGAGTCAGCACAAGTTCCGCTCCAAGAGCCGCTAAGAGTTTTCTTCTCTCAATACTCATGGAACTTGGCATAGTAAGGATAAGTTTTAATCCCAAACTTGCCGCTACAGTCGCAAGACCAATACCTGTGTTGCCGCTTGTAGGTTCTATAATGACAGAATTTTTGTCAATAAGCTTTTTATCAAGCGCATCTTTTATCATCGCATAGCTTATTCTGTCTTTTACAGAATGGCTGGGATTTAAAAATTCGCACTTTCCAAGCACCAAAGCGCCGCTCTCTTCTGAAATTTTATTTAATTTCACAAGCGGCGTATTGCCGATAAGTTCAGTAACATTTTTTGCATAACCCATATTATCTCCTTAAATAGAGTATGTTAAACCACCCAAAAGTATATTTTCATATTTTTGAAACTCCGACAATGGAACTTTCAAAAACTCCTCAATCCCATTTTGCATATCTTTAAAAAACATTTCCAGGATTTTATTGTCAAGCGTATATTCGGCAAATACCAATTCGCCCTCAAGCGCAACCAAAATATCGTAAATCAATATCCGATCAGGCGTTCTTGCCAGCAGATATCCGCCTTTTGCGCCACGCACACTGTTTATAAGACCCGCTCTTCGTAGTTGATTTAGAAGCTGTTCCAAATAGTTAAACGGTATTCCCGCCTTTTGCGCTATACTTCTTATCTGTATAGGAGTTACTCCATCGCCTTGAGTTAGTTCGTACATGGCGTTTAAACCATATACGCCTTTTGTTGTAATGAAAGACATTTTTATACCTTTTCTAATGCTTGAGTCAAATCCGCTATCAAATCGTCCGCATCTTCAAGACCGATACT
>JAISXY010000092.1 GCA_031270285.1 Campylobacteraceae bacterium | reverse complement strand
GGCTATACGCTCTATCTTGCCTTCAGCGCAATTGTTCTTTCGCTTATCATCGGGCTTTTTTGCAGTTTAGTTCTCTATTTTAAAGTGAGATTTTTAAGTTTTTTCATAAAAGTATATATAGAGATTTCAAGAAATACGCCTCTTTTGATACAACTCTTTTTCTTGCATTTCGGACTAAAGATTGAGGCGCATATCTGTGCTGTGGCAGCTTTGGCGTTTTTGGGCGGAAGTTACATGGCGGAAGCTTTTAGAGGAGGACTTGAGGCGGTTGAGAGAATACAGCTTGAATCTGGACTTAGCATAGGTTTAAACAGATTGCAGCTTATTATCTACATCATACTTCCTCAAGCTCTCATGATATCTTTTCCCGCTATCGGGGCAAATATGATTTTTTTGCTGAAAGAGACATCTGTTGTGAGTATCATCTCCATAACGGACTTGGTGGCGACGGCAAAAGACTTGATATCTGTGTATTACGCTACGGACGAGGCGCTTTTCATGCTTGTCATTTCGTATCTTATCGTTTTAGTGCCGATATCGTTTGCGATTTGGTTTTTGGAAAAAAGGATAAAGTATGCAGCCTTTGGGAATTGATATTTTGTTTGAGGGCATTAACATGCAAAGGCTTCTCGGAGGACTTTGGGTAACCGTCAGGATAGCCCTCATATCGGTTGCGCTGTCCATATTTTTAGGAACGATAATAGGCATCTTCGCCTCAAGCAAAAATGTCATACTAAAAGTTCTTTGCAAACTCTATCTTGAATGTGTGAGGATAATACCTCTCATCGTGTGGCTGTTTGTATTTTACTACGGAGCGGCAAGAGCTTTTGGCGTCTCATGGAGCGGTGAAATGACGGGAATTATAGTTTTTACTATCTGGGGAAGTGCCGAGATGAGCGATTTGGTAAGGGCTGCGGTTACATCTTTGCCTTTGCATCAAAGACAAAGCGCGCTGGCTCTTGGTCTGAACAGATATCAGCTTTATGTTTACATCATCATACCGCAAGCGCTAAGAAGACTGATACCATCAGCCATAAATCTCATAACAAGAATGATAAAAACAACGCCTTTGGTTGCTTTGATAACGGTTGTTGAAGTACTGAAAATAGGACAGCAGATCATAGAATACAATGTTCTTACAAATCCGCTCGCGGCATTTTGGGTTTACGGATTTGTCTTTCTTTTGTATTTTATTATCTGCTATCCGATATCTCTTGCTTCAAAAAAGCTTGAGAATAAATGGCAGTAGAGGAGATACTTTGTCACATTTACTTAAAATAGATCATCTTTATAAAAAATTTGATTCTGCCGAGATTTTACATGATATAAATCTCAAAATTGACAAAGGGGAGGTGTTGGTCATAGTAGGACCTTCCGGATGCGGTAAAAGCACGCTTCTTAGGTGCATAAACGGTCTTGAAGAGATACAAGGAGGTGATATTGTATTTGAAGGCAAAAAGATAAGCGGCAAAAATACAAAATGGAATCTCGTGCGCCAGCAAATCGGTATGGTTTTTCAAAGCTATGACCTGTTTTCGCACATGAACATTTTGGATAATATTTTGTTGGGTCCTTTAAAAGTGCAAAAAGCAAATAGAAAAGAGGCAGAAAAAAGGGCTCTTTCTTTGCTTAAAAGAGTTGGGTTGGAGGAGAAAAAAGATGCCTATCCAAGGCAGCTTTCAGGCGGGCAAAAACAGCGTGTTGCGATAGTGCGCGCACTTTGCATGAATCCTAAAATTATGCTTTTTGACGAAGTTACGGCTTCTTTGGATCCGGAAGTGGCAAGAGAAGTGCTGGATTGTCTTTTGGAACTTGCAAATGAGGGCATGACGATGATAATCGTTACGCATGAGATGGCGTTTGCAAAAGCCGTGGCGGACAGAGTTATTTTTATGGATGAAGGGAGAATAGTTGAGGAAAATCTACCGAAACTCTTCTTTGATAATCCGCAAAGCGAGCGTGCAAAACGCTTTTTGAGCCGATTTTATTTTGATATTTCTTTAAAAGGAGAAAAAAATGGTTAAGTTGATTAGAATTTTACTTCTATCTTTTTTGGCTTTTAGTTTTGGATTTGGCGCAGAGTTAAATCCTTCGTCCATCGCCACTATCAAAGAGCGCGGCGTTTTAAGAGTAGCGGTTTTCAGCGATAAACCGCCTTTTGGTTATGTAGATGCCAATGGTAAAAATCAAGGTTATGACATCTATTTTGTTAAACGCTTAGCAAAAGAGCTTTTGGGCGATGAGAATAAAGTTGAGTATGTTTTGGTTGAGCCTGCGGCAAGAGTTGAGATACTTGAAAGCGGCAGAGTAGATATAGTATTTGCGAACTTCACGGTAACGGACGAGCGCAAGAAAAGAGTTGACTTTGCAAATCCGTATTTTAAAACGGCTATCGGCGTAGTATCAAGAGAGAAAGAGCTTATAACGGATATCAAACAGTTAAAAGGCAAAAAACTTATCATCATCAGAGGCACCACGGCAGACGTTTATTTTACAAAAAATCATCCCGAAATCACACTTGTAAAATATGACCAGATAACAGAAGCTTTTCAGGCGTTAAAAGACGGCAGAGGCGTGGGCTTATCTCAAGATAATGCGCTTTTGTTTGCATGGGCTTTGTCAAATAAAGGTTTTCGTGTAGGCATAGGCTCTCTTGGAAGCGTTGATCCTATAGCTCCTGCTGTTAAAAAAGGTAACGACGAACTTAGAGAGTGGATAAACACAACGCTTGTAAAACTTGGTAAAGAGAAATTTGCCCTAAAAGCTTACGAAGAGACATTAAAACCGGTTTACGGTGACACTGTTGATCCAAGTGACTTAATAGTTGAAGGCGGAGTTTTGTAATAAATTTATCTCTTGGGGGCTGTTGCGATTGCAATAACCCCATTAAGATGAAACCAGGTAAGAAAACTTTTTTTGTAAGAGAGTTTTTATGTTAAACACTCTTTTTGCATTTTATCTATTTTCTATGGCTTATTATCGTTCAAAACCATAGACTAAATCATCAAGTAAGCTTCATATGTGTAAGTGTCTTATTGAATTTAGATAAACAATAATGATTATCAATTTCTTTTAATAATTTACATGATAGAATTCAAAAATATTTCATAAGAGGAATAAAATGAAATCTATAAATACACAAAAAAATTGCAATAAAGAACTGCTTATCATAAATAACAATATTGCAACATTCACAAAAACAAAAATTCTATTCATTTTTTTAATTATTTTTGGTTTTTTTCAAAAAGGTATAGCGACGGATTTTATAGAGACTGTTTATAAAACGGGAATAATGGATAAAACAGTATTTGATTATTCCATATCGCCTGACGGCACAAAGATACTGTTTAATACAGATCAAATAGTAGACGGACTTCAGTTATTAGATTTAAAAAGCGGAAAGATAAGCAAGATACAAGCAGAACAAAACAGAATGTGGACAACAACCAGTTGGTCAAGAGACGGAACAAAAGTAGCTGCTATATCAACTGTTATTCGTAATAACACTTACATGCTTTATGAACAGGATGTGATTATTTTGGATACAAAAGATTGGAGTTATCGTTATTTAAACATTCCTCAAGGAGTAAATCATGCTCCTATTTTTTCTACCGATGGGAAAATGCTCTATTATTTTAGAGGCATCCCAAGAAAGAGTGGAAAAACGCCTGCAAGTAAATTTGATTTGTACTCCTATGATTTAACTGCAAATAAAGAGACAAAATTAACAAATTATGAAATGTATCAAGTACATCGCATATATGACGATGGTGATGAGATACTGTTTCCAGCGTATGATTCCAGACTGCCCAATTTTAAACCAAAAGGAAGAATGTTTAATCAAACAAGTCTGTATGCTGTGAATAAATTGACGCTTAAACTTCGTATGTTGAGCTTTGACCAAAGCAGCGGTTTTTTTGAAATCTACTTTGATGGTAAAGATATGGATGGCAATATCTATTTTAGAACAAACAGAGATGGTAAGGGCGGTCGTATTATACGTTTTATTTACAGGTGCGACAGTAGTGGGAATAACTGCGAAAATATACGAAGCAGATCAATGCAAAACTTTGTAAGAATCCCTTTTAACAAAAAAGAGATTTTTATAAGCGATACCATAGAAAATGAGATAGTTTTTAGAAAGTTAGTTGAGACGGGCGATTAAAAATTTTATAGGAGACAACTATGAATATTATGGATATTTTTGTGGATGGCAGTAAACTAACACAGTTTGGCTTTAATGGCACTAACTATTGCGGACCCGGTTGGACGGCAGGCGTATTTGATAGTTCGGGTAAGCCGGTAACCGAGGATGGTTCCGAATATACCACTTCGGTTGATAAAGCATGTATGGATCATGATGAAGCATATAGGTTAGCTACCAATGCTACAGATATATTGATAGCTGATTTGAAGTTGATGGCAGATGTCGCAGGACTGTATACACAGGGCAAGATAGAGTCGCCGTATGACTTGGCTTTGAGTGTAGGCATATTTGCGGCTTTTGCTGTTAAAACGGCTTTGTGGGATTTACCAAATGCATTTATAGATTTCGTACAAGATGCATATGAAATGATAAAAGATGCAGCTATAGGTATATATGATTATTTTTCCAATTCAAGTTCAAATGAAAATTCGCTTGGGCTCGTATCTAATGATGAAAGTTTTTGGGGTTTACCTAATGATTATTATGGTGCTACAAAACAAATTACAGTTATAGCGCTTAAATCGGAAGACTTTACTGGCTATGATGAGTTGTCGGAAGTGCTGGGTTTTGATGTGGAAAAATATACGAGTACAAACATAAATCAAGCATATGGTGATCACATCCATAGCGGCGGCTTAACAGCAGCTGCCGCTGAAGAGTTATATCTGCCTTTATCCGAAGAGAGTAAAGTTGATCAAGCAGTTTTTAACTTCACTGAGCTTAGTTACGAAACTGTAACCATAGAAATTCCGATAGATATGGATCCTTGGGGATACAACTATGATAGTTTCTCTTCTATGGATTCATATCAAACTCCTGCTTCCAATCCTTATTCATATGATTATTGGGACTATATCCATAATAATATATTTTCACAAAGTATGTTAAGCATGGAAGAGGACTTAAGATGGATGGAAGAACAAGTAAGGTGGATAGAACTAAGTACTATGTTTGAGCATACAAATACTTTGATAGAAAATTCAGACAATAATGAACATATTGATGATGCACAAACAGATGATGATCTTTTTGCATCAAGCGAAGATTCACCAAATTTTGAAACAGTTGAATACATTCGCATAGATATAATAGAGGACATTGTCAGCGTAGTTAATTTAAAAAATTACTTGGGGGATGATTTGGAGGAAATATTTGAGCTGGACATAAATGCAGAATTTAGAGCAACTTATGTTCAAGCAGAAGAATTATTGTATCTAGGCGATTCGTTTTATATGCCCGCAGATAGAAGGTCTTCTATAATAGAATCTGATATGCTGTATTGTTATCTTACCATATCGCAGGATACGGTAACAATTAGCAATGATGATTGTTCGTCCGGCTGGGATCCGCTTGTGCTTGATTTAAATGGAAATTCGCAAATATCTTTTGTTGAACTTGACAAGTCAAATGTTTTCTTTGATTTAAATGCTGATGGCATAAGAAAACATACAGCTTGGATAGATAAAGACGATGGCTTTATTGTATATGATGAAAATGGTAATGGTAAGATTGACAATATAAATGAACTGTTTGGCAACGATACTATTGATGGTTTTGCCGATCTTAAAAACAGAATTGACTCAAATGGAGACGGTATCATAGATGCAAGTGATGAAAAATTTAATGATTTAAAAGTTTGGCAAGATAAAAATCAAGACGGTATGTCACAAAAATATGAGCTTTTTACTTTGGATGAACTTGGCATAACAGAGATAAGAACATCAAATACTTTAGTTGATAATAATGAACAAATAACAAGAGTAACCAATGAAGGCACATTTGTAAAAAATAGCGAAGAGCACTATATGGCAGATGTTATTTTTGAATATAACCCATATACAAGTGCTGACAGGAGCTTTGAAACATATAGTGATAGCTTCCTGACCTCAAATGATATAAACAGGATAATTCAAAACATCAACTCATTTGCAGTTGATAATGGAATAGATATAAGAAATGACAATGGTATTAAAAACAATGATGCCTTTATGCAAATCGTTATGAGCGGATGGAATTAAAACTATCAAGGGTTTGTTTTTCATGTAAGAACAAACCCTTTACATGTAAACAGTTAAGCAGTTCTTGCGATAAAGAGCGGAAAAGCAGTTGAGTATGAAAATATCGCCGAAATGTTTGAAAATCCGAAAACAAATTATCTAAAAAATTGATAAAAGCTTCGTATGTATAATTCAAAACTTTCATACCTGTGCTAATTTTTGTGTCAATCCGAATAACAGAAGCTTTTCAAGCGTTAAAAGACGGCAGAGGCGTAGGCTTATCTCAAGATAATGCGCTTTTATTTGCATGGGCTTTGTCAAATAAAGGCTTTCGTGTCGGCGTAGGCTCTCTTGGAAGCGTTGATCCTATAGCTCCCGCTGTTAAAAAAGGCAACGACGAACTTAGAGAATGGATAAACACTACGCTTGTAAAACTCGGTAAAGAGAAATTTGCCTTAAAAGCTTACGAAGAGACGTTGAAACCGGTTTACGGCGACACTGTTGATCCGAATGACTTGATAGTTGAAGGCGGAGTTTTATAATAAATCCTTGCATGTAAAAAGTTACTGTTTTTGAGTAATTTTGAACGATACGGCCGATAAAACTTATCGGCCGTATCTTATTTTATGGGATAGAAACTTCCGCAAATGCGATCAAAGGTTTTTTGGTTTTATGCGCTTTGATAGACAATTTTTCCTTTGGAAATGGTTTTTAAAACCTTTCCTTTTAAAGTTTCTCCCGAATATATAGAGTCCGATACATTTAATTTCTCTTCGCATGCAGTGTCAAATATAACCAAATCCGCATCAAACCCTTCCTTTATCTCACCTTTGGTTTTCAAGCCTAAAATCTTTGCGGGCGTCTTGCTTGTCAGGTTTATCATCTGCTCCATGTTTATCAATTTCGTATCAATCAAATGCGTGAAAATGAGCGGCAGATAGTCGCAAACAGCGTGTATGCCGTATGCCGCTTCTTCAAAAGCCACATCTTTATAAAGAATGGAGCGCGGAGAGTGGGCAGAGGTCAAAATGTCTATACCGCCGTCTTTCAGCTCTTTTATCAACTCTATTCGTTCATTTTCATCGCGCAAAGGCGGCTTTATTTTTGCGTAAGTGTTGAATCCGTCGCAGCTTGTATCATTTTTCAAAAGATGATGGATAGAGACTTCGGCATAAGCTTTTATCGTTTTTTTGGCTTCTTTTACAAGTTCAACCGAACGATTGACGGAAAGCGTTTGAAAAAGTATCGGCGTATCGTAGTATTTTGCTATCTCGCAAAGTTTTGCCGCTTCGCTGCTTTCGGATACCTTTGAGATACCGGGCAATCCAAGTTTAAACGCCGTCGCACCGTCATTCATCACGCCGTTATCGTCCAAATCATCATCATAGCAATCTATCAAAAAAGGCGTTTGTTTCATTTTGGCATACTGTATGCCGCGCCTGATGAGATTTGAGTTTACATGTGATTTACCCCATATGGCGATAGCGCCGTTTTGTATCAAAGTGGCGATGTTGTTGAGTTTATTTGTCTCTTCATTTACCAAAGGCGCTGATAAAAGCATAGTCGTCGGCATGGTATTTACTTTGGCATTTAAAAGTTCTAAAAAACTCTCATTGTCAAGTCTTGGAAGAAAATCAGGGATAATAAGCGATGTCGTAACTCCGCCTCTGGCGCAGTCGTTTGAGAGAGTATCCAAGTTTTTTTGATTTAGCGTATCGTTTTTGAGCCTCACATTCAAATCTATAAGTCCGGGAAGCAGATATGCGCCTTTTGCGTCTAATATTTGAGTATCTTTGTCTATACTGTCCGCTATTTTAACTATTTTGCCCTCTTCTATAAGAACATCTTTTAGCGTATCTGCTATTTTGGCATTTTTTATTAACATGATTAACCTTTTATCGTGATCTTAAAACTCTTCATGAAAGCAAATCTTCCAAACTCTTTAACGGAGATTTTCCGTCTATTATCATGCTCACTTCTCTTGCTATCGGCGTATAGATATCTCTCTCTTTGGAGATTTTGCTTATAGCTCTTGAGGTTAAAACTCCCTCGGCTACCTCTCCAAGTTCTTGTAAAATTTCATCAAGCTTCATGCCTTTAGCCAAAGCAACTCCTACGCGGTAATTGCGTGAAAGTACGCTTGAAGCGGTCAAAAACAGATCCCCTGCCCCACTAAGCCCCAAAAATGTCGCCTCTTTTGCGCCGAAACTAAGCCCAAATCTTTGCATCTCAACAAGCCCTCTTGCTATAAGGCTTGCTCTTGCATTAAGCCCCAAATCAAGCCCGTCGCATACTCCGCTGGCAATCGCCAAAACATTTTTGTAAGCGCCGCTTATCTCTGCTCCGACAATATCATCAGACGCGTAAGATTTGATAAATTTTGGAAAAAAAGCGCAAAACTCTTTTGCGGTATTTTCGTTTTTGGAGCTTACTACCAAAGCTGTCGGCAGCGCTTTTATGACTTCGGCAGCAAATGAAGGACCTGAAAGATACGCGAGTTTATCGCTTGGAACAAAGTCTGAAAATATCTCGTTTAAAAACCGCCCGCTATTCTCTTCTATACCCTTAGCGGCGATTAATACCTTTTGGTTATTGTATTTGAAGTTTTTTTTGAGCCATCCACCGACAATTTGCGCGGGAAGCGCCATGACGATGTATTGATTAACTAACGCTTCGTCAAGGCTTACAAAATTCGCAATATCTTTTTTGGTTCTTGAAGTGATAATGCTTTTATGATTTTGCAAAAATGCAAAATGCAGAGCCTGCCCCCATTTTCCTGCGCCGATAACTGTTATATTCATTTTTATATACCAAGTTTTGCTTTTAAAAGCTCATTTACTTTTGCAGGATTTGCCGCACCCCTACTCTCTTTTATGACTTGCCCCACAAAAAATCCCAAAAGCTTCTCTTTTCCGGCTTTAAGCTCAGCCGCTTTATCGGGATTTGCATCCAAAATCTTATCTATAATAGCTATTATGGCGCTCTCATCGTTTACCTGTTTAAGTCCGAGTTTCTCTATGACGCTATCAACGTCTTCATCATTTTTCATTAAAAAGTCTAAAATATCTTTTGCCGCTTTGCCGCTTATCGTACCGTCTTCTATCCTTTTGACCAGTGCGGCTAATTTTTGTGCGCTGACAGGCGAATTTTCCACACCCGCTTCAAGACGGCCTAAAAGTTCAACGCTAAGCCAGCTTACGCTGTTTTTCGCACCTGCTCCAAATCTTATCATATCCTCAAAATATTTAGCCAGTTCAACCGAACTCGTGATAACTTCGGCATCATAAGCTTTTATACCGAACTCTTTTACATAACGGCTCTTTTTTTCATCCGGAAGTTCGGGGATTTTGACGCACTCCCTCATCATCTCATCGTCTATCATGACAGGCAGCAAATCAGGATCCGGAAAGTAGCGATACTCTGCGCTGTCTTCTTTGCTTCTCATGCTTCTTGTCTTAAGCGTTTCTATATTGAAAAGCCTTGTCTCCTGCACCACCTCTTTATCATAAACGCCGTCTATCCATGCTTCGCTTTGCCGTTCTACTTCATAATCTATAGCTTTTTGGATAAATCTGAAAGAGTTTAAGTTTTTTATCTCAACTCTCGGATAGAGCTTGGTGTCGCCTTTCGGGCGTATCGAAACATTTGCGTCGCAGCGAAAGCTTCCTTCTTGCATGTTGGCGTCGCTGATATTGAGATACCTTAATATCGCATGAATTTTTTTAAGATACAAAACGGCTTCATCGGAACTTCTAAGATCCGGCTCGCTCACTATCTCCAAAAGCGGAGTACCCGCACGGTTCAAATCAACGCCGCTGAAATTTGCCTCATGTACATTTTTGCCCGCATCTTCTTCCAAATGCGCTCTTGTTACGCCTATCCTTTTTACGGTGCCGTCTTCTTGATTGATATAAACTTCGCCTCTTTCTACAATAGGAATCTCAAACTGACTTATCTGATAAGCTTTCGGAAGGTCGGGATAAAAGTAGTTTTTTCTATTGAAAATGGAGCGCTTATTGACAACGGCATTTATAGCCGTGCCAAAAGCTATGGATTTTTTAACGGCTTCTTTATTTAAAACAGGCAGCGCTCCCGGAAGTCCCAAGCAGACAGGGCATACATTTGTGTTTGGTTTTTCTCCAAAACTCGTAGCACATGAGCAGAAAATCTTTGTTTTTGTATTTAACTGAGTGTGGATTTCAAGACCGATTACAACTTCAAACATAATAAACCTTTATTTTAAAAAATAACGAATTGACGCATATCCGACAGCTCCGACATATTTACACATCTGTATCTGTGAGTTTTCCAAAATACCGCCAAGCGCTAAACATTTGTTTGGTATTTTATCCGTTATTTCTTTTAACTTCTCTAAACCAAGCGGCCTGTTTTTATTCTCTACATAAAAAATCGGGCTTACGGTAAGCAGATCCGCCCCCAGCAATACAGCTCTGTTTGCCTCTTCCAATGAGTGCGCACTTGCGATGACAAAAAGATTTTTCGCTTTTGCT